>DASWHG010000175.1:0-18912 GCA_036393315.1 Anaerolineales bacterium
ACGTTTTGGGAGTGACCGACCTCGGCTCCCGCTTCCCCGGGAGCCTCACCTACCACCCATCCTGCCACCTGCTGCGAGACCTGGGTGTGAAAGACCAGCCGCGCTTGCTCTTGGGGTCCGTCCGTGAGGCGCAAATTGTCGATCTGCCTCACGCAGAGGAGTGCTGCGGGTTTGGTGGGCTGTTCTCGATCGAACACCCGGAGATCTCTGCAGCCATGGCCGCTCGCAAGGTCGAGAACATCCAGGCCAGCGGCGCCTCCCTGGTGGTCTCTTGCGACGCGGGTTGCATTGCAAACATGAACGGCAGCTTGCACAGGCAAGGTTGCTCCCAAAGGGCAATCCATATTGCCGAAGTGTTAGACCGGACTGAAAATGCCTGATCCCTTTCACCGCCACATCCGCACTGCCCTGGCAAACCCGGGGCTGCAAGCCGCCCTGGATGGGAACGCTGAGCGGCGCATGAATGCTCGGGAGATTGCTCTCGCCTCGCTGCCCGAGGATTGGATGGTTTTGCGCCGGAGGGCGCACGCCGTGCGAGCCCAGACGATCGCTCACCTGGATCGCTACCTTGAACAGTTCGTCGAGCGCGCCGAGTCGAACGGCCTGATCGTCCACCAGGCTGCGAGCGCCGCCCAGGCGGTCCAGATCGTGCTGGAGATTGCCCGCCAGAACGGCGCGCGCCTGATCGCCAAGTCGAAGACGATGGTCAGCGAAGAAGTCGGACTCAACCACGCGCTGGAAGCGGCCGGTCTGAAAGTGGTGGAGACAGACCTGGGCGAATATATCATCCAGCTGCGCGGTGAGCGACCCGCTCACATCATTACACCCGCGGTCCACCTGCGCCGCGAAGACGTGAGCCAGACCTTCACCGAGAAGCTCGGATTACCCCCAACGAGAGACATTAAAGTGATGACGGCTGCGGCGCGCCGGGTTCTGCGGGAGACGTTCCTTTCCGCAGAGATCGGTCTTTCGGGTGTCAACTTCGGCGTGGCAGAGACCGGGACCCTCTGCCTGGTGACCAACGAAGGCAACGGCCGCATGGTGACCACGATTCCTCCGGTGCACGTTGCCATGATGGGCATCGAGCGCCTGGTGCCGACTTTGGACGACCTGGCGCTGATGCTGGCTTTGTTGCCGCGCGCCGCGACCGGCCAGAAGCTCACCGTCTATACCAACCTGATCAACGGCCCGCGCGGTCCCGGCGACCCGGATGGCGCCTTGCAGCGCCACCTGATCCTGGTCGACAACGGCCGCTCTGCGATGCGCAGCTCGCCGCTCTCGGAAGCGCTGCTCTGCATTCGTTGCGGCGCCTGTCTGAACGCCTGCCCGGTCTTCCGTGAGATCGGCGGGCACGCCTACGTGGACGGACGTGGAGAAAGCAGCACGTACCCCGGGCCGATCGGTTCGATTGTTTCGCCGGGCATGTTTGGGCAGTCGGAGTTCGGACACCTGGCGCGTGCCTCCAGTTTGTGCGGCGCGTGTAAAGAGGCTTGCCCGGTGGATATCGACCTGCCCAGGCTGCTGTTGCGTGTGCGGGCCGGTGGTTTGAAGATCGAGCCCCAGCGCGCCAGGCGTAAAGTCCCCAACCCGATCGCGTGGGGGCTGCATGCCTACACCTGGTTCGTCGTGCATCCCAAGTGGTTCGCCCTGGCACAGCGTTTCGTCTCCATCTCCGGCCGGATCCTGGCGCCAGGCTCCCCCTGGCTAAGGCTGCCAGCCTTCACCGGCTGGGGATCGAGCAAGGACATGCCTCGCCCCGCCGCCCGGACCTTCCACGAACGCTGGGCGAGAGGGCTGGTTGGCCGCCCGGCCGTTGCCCGGCGCGGGCAAAACGTGCCCACCGGAGAGAGACCGGCGAAGGTTGAGGGCCCATCCGGACCGGTGGAGTCTGTCGTTGAAATCCCGGTAGAGCGATTTGCCGCCGAGCTCACCGCCTTGGGGGGCTTTTTTACCCTGTGTGAAGAGGGTCAGCTGCCGGATCATCTGGCGGGATTCTTAGAGCAGCGCGGTATCGATTCGCTTTACGCCTGGGATAGCGCCTGCCTGCCCGCTCACCTGTTGGATCAGCTTCAGGCCAGCGGGATTAAGGTCGGGCACGAACTTGACCCCGAAGTCCTGGCAGGCCTGACTGGCGCCCTGGCCGGGATTGCCGATACGGGCACCCTGGTGCTGCCGGGTGGCCCAGGCCGGCCGCAGGCTGCCTCTCTGCTGCCCGAGATCCACCTCGCGATCTTGCATGAGAAGGATATCTGCGAGAACCTCCAACAGGTCTTGCGGATGAGAGAGATTAGAGAATCCCCTTCGGTCGTATTGGTCACGGGACCTTCGCGCACGGCCGACATCGAGATGACGCTGACGATCGGGGTGCACGGGCCGCGGGAAGTCCACGTGTTCTGCCTCCCGAGCGCTTGAGCGGGTTACTCGATCGGTTGAGATTGGCTGCTGTAACGGGTGAGGAAGTAAGTCGATGCGATAATGATCGCCACGATCAATATCAATGCGAGCGGCCAGCAGGCGAACAAGCTGCGCCCGCCGGGTGGTGGGGTCGGCGTCGGGACGATCACTTCGAGAGGCTGTTCTTGCTCGAGGACGAGTTCGGTAGGAGTCGGGACCAGCGTGATGGTGGGTGTGAGGGTGATGAGCAGTTGCGTGGGAGAAGGCTGGGGAGTGAGCGTGATGGTTGGGGTCCGGGTTGGGAATGGGCCGGCGTCTGCCAGTGCCTGGATCACAGGGAAAGCCCCCAGTCCGAGCACGACGACAAAGAGAGCGACCAGGAGGGCGAACCGGTGCTTCTGGCGGGCGATCCGCGGGTAAGAGGACATGTTTTTCATCTCTTCTCTTCCTTCTCTCCCCTAGAGAATTGAAAATAGATGTCCTATTTTACCTTAATTCGCACAATTGTGCTATGTTGGGAAGACCAATTTACATGGCTTTCTCAAGAATGGGGTTTGGGGTGGGGAAAAGCAGGGCTTTCGACTTTGAGAAAGCCATGGACCAATTTATGGCCCCTCAACCTGGCGGAAGACGCCGTCCTCGTCGGCGGAAAAATCGCTCACGGCGATGACCGCTGAAAGGTTGAGCGGGCCGTAGATATGAGGGAACGTACCTTCCTCAACGATATCCCAACGGATCTCTGCTTCGACCAGGGCTGGGTCAATCCAAAGCAGGACCAGATCACTTTCCCCCTGGTAGAATTGGTTCGCCACCCACAAGATCTGGCTGGGGGTAGAATTATGGAGGAATCCCTCCGTTTCCAGCGAATCGGCCCGGTACTCGCCTTTCTCCTGGCCTGCCTGCCATTCCTGGCGTGAGCAAAGGTGGACGATGAACTGCCGTTCGCCGCTCATAACATCCCCATAATCCGCTCGAGCAGCCTCTCTGCCACTTCAGACTTGCTCATCAGGGGCAGGACCTCCTCTCCGCCGCTCGCGTCGAGCAGGGTGACCCGGTTCGTATCGACGGCAAAACCAGCGTCGCCGGCGGTAATGTCGTTGGCGACGATCAGGTCCAGTTTTTTGGCGTGCAACTTGGCGCGCGCGTTCTGCATCATGTCCTGGCTTTCGGCCGCGAAGCCGACGGTGAGGCGCGGCAGCGGGGAGCTCGATCGCAACGCTTCAACCGCCGCCAGGATGTCCGGTGTGCGCTCCAGTTCGATCTGGGGGATTCCTTTATCCCGTTTTATCTTCTCTAAAGCCGGTTTTACCGGGCGGAAATCAGATACCGCCGCGGCCATGATCAAGATGTCGGCCTGCGAGACCGTTGCGAGCACCGCCTCGAGCATCTCTTTGGAAGTCCTCACGTCCATCCGCTGCGCGCCTTCCGGGGTGGGCAGGTGGGTTGGCCCGCTAATCAACGTGACCTCTGCGCCGCGCTCCAGCGCCGCTTGTGCGATCGCGAACCCTTGCTTCCCGGAGGAGCGGTTGGTGATGGCGCGCACCGGGTCGACCGGTTCTTCCGTCCCACCGGCGGTGACCACCACTTTCCTGCCCTGCAGCGGGCCGTTTTTCGAGAGTGCCAGGCGGATCTGTCCCAGCAGCTCCTGCGGCTCAACCATCCGCCCGACACCGGCCAGCCCGGAGGCCAGGTGTCCCTCAGCCGGTCCAATGACGATAGCGCCGCGCTGGCGGAGCGTCTCCAGGTTGGCCTGCGTGGCGGGATGGGCGAACATGCCTCCGTCCATCGCGGGCGCCAGCAGCAGCGGGCAGCGCGCCGCCAGCGCCGTCACCGTGAGCAGGTTATCGGCAATCCCATTCGCCAGCTTTGCCATCGTATTCGCGGAGACGGGCGCGATCGCCAGCAGGTCAGCCGCTTTCCCCAGCCCGATATGCCGGACGTGGCCTTCCCGGCCCCACAGGTCCTCGTCGGTGTAGGCCCGCCGGCCGGTGACCGATTGGAAGGTCAGCGGCGTGATGAACTGCAATGCCGAGCGGGTCAGGATGACGTCGACGTTTGCGCCTTCCTGGGCCAGTTTGGAGGCCAAATCGGCGGCTTTGTAGGCTGCGATCGAGCCGGTCACGCCCAGGAGCAGGTTCTTATCCTTGAGAATGGTGGGCATGTGCGTCCTCGCATAATCAGCTTATTGATTCGCTGAGATTATACATTCTCTTCTCGATCAAAGATAGGAGTGTAAATTGTCTCTCTGGGATCTGCCGTGGTAGGGGCCATATGTGGGGGTTGTTTGGATGGAAATGAGTCGGTCACGGCCGGCCAAATCGGGGTGCACCTGCACCTCGGCTTCTGGAAAAGCTGCCCGGGCGAGCGCCTGCGCCCTGTCTCCCTGTGAGGCTTCGATCTCCAGCAAGAGCAGGCTGCCAGGAAGCACGCGCTCCGGAGCGAATTGGAGGAACCGCCGGATCAAATCCAGTCCAACGAGTCCACCATCCAATGCGAGAGCCGGTTCCTTTCCATAGATTTCCAGTTGAGGGAGCTGCTGCGAGGGGATGTACGGCAGGTTGGCGCAGACCAGGTCGTAGCGCTCCGCTGTGGGAGGGAAAAGATCGGAAAGTACGAAGCGGATATGGGCCGTGACGCCGTGCTTCTCGGCGTTGTCACGGGCGGTGTGCAGAGCTGGGAGTGAGATATCTGTGGCGGTCACCTGCAGTTCCTTGAGATGCACGGCCAGCGCGATGGCGATGCAGCCTGTCCCGGTGCCGACGTCGGCGGCCAGGCGGCGGTCCGGGCGGTGGCGCAGCCAGTCCAGGGCGGTCTCTACCAGCAGTTCGGTCTCCGGGCGGGGGATCAGGGTGGCAGGTGTGACTTCGAATTCCAGGCCGTAGAACTCCCAGCGGCCGAGGACGTAAGGCAGGGGTTCTCCTTTCTCCAGGCGCGCCAGCCTGGCCTGTAGCGAAGTCATCTGCTCGATTGAGAGATCGACTTCCGGGTGTGCGAGCACCCAGGCGCGCGGGCGGCCTAAAACGTGTGAGAGCAGCACTTGCCCGTCCAGGCCGGGTGTTTCGCTGTGCCCCTCGAGCCGGGCTTGAACCTGGGTGAGAACGCTTCCGATCAGGTTTAGATCCCCACTGCAGACAAGCGGTCGGCTTCTTCGCGAGTCGCCAGCTCATCGATGAACAGGTCGATCTCGCCGTCCATCACCGCCGGCAGGTTGTACGAGGAGACGTTAATGCGGTGGTCGGTCACCCGCGATTGGGGATAGTTATAGGTGCGGATCTTCTCCGAACGTTCGCCCGTACCGACCTGTGAGCGGCGGTTTTCCTCGATCTCCGAGCGGCGCTTTTCTTCCTCGATTTCGTACAGGCGAGCCCGCAGGATGCTCATCGCCCGCAAACGGTTCTGAAGCTGCGATCGTTCGTCCTGGCACTGGACCACGATGCCGGTCGGCAGGTGCGTGATCCGGACGGCGGTCGAGTTTTTCTGGACGTTTTGGCCGCCGGCCCCGGCTGATTTGTAGACGTCCATGCGGAGATCACCTTCCGGTATGTGGACTTCGACCTCATCCACTTCGGCCAGCACGGCCACGGTAGCAGTGGAGGTATGGATGCGCCCCTGCGCTTCGGTTGCGGGGACTCGCTGGACACGGTGCACCCCGGACTCGTACTTCAGGCGTGAGTAAGCCCCTTTGCCCTTCACCAGGAAGATGATCTCCTTGATCCCGCCGATGCCAATCTCATTGGAGGAGAGGATTTCTTCGTCCCATTTGCGGCGTTCGGCGTGCCGGCTGTACATGCGGAACAGGTCGGCAGCGAACAAGGCCGCCTCGTCCCCACCCGTCCCGGCGCGGATTTCGACGATGACGTTGCGTTTATCGCGCGGGTCATGGGGCAGCAGCATGGCTTTGAGCTCGTTCTCCAGGCGCTCGATGCGCGGCTCGAGCTCGGCGATCTCGCCCTCGGCCAACTGGCGCAGCTCTTCGTCTCCCCCATCCAGCAGGGCGCGCGCCTCTTTTAGCTCTTCCAGAGCCTGGCGATAAGCCCGAGCCTTTTCGACCAGGGGCTCCAGCTCTGCGCGTTCGATGTTGATCTCGGTGGCGCGTTGGTAATCGCTGCCGACCTCCAGGAGGGAGCGATTGAGTTCTTCGTAACGTTCTTCAATTCCGGCTATTTTTTCTAACATAAATCCAAAATACCTTAATGGTTCTCCTCATTTTTTGACAGAATCATGGGTCTTTGGAAATCGCCGTGGAAAAAGGGATATGTGGGGTTGTTAACGGGCTTCGCCCGCAAACAACCCCCACATATGGCCCCTACCACGGCAGATCCCAGAGAGACAGAATCATCATTATACCACCGGAACTTTTACTGCTCGGATGGCGTCATGCGAAAGGACGTGAATAGCGACGGGTTCGCTTAAGTTTGCAAAGCCTGGGATCGTTCAGCGGGATTCGACCCGCAAGTGGAGGGCATCATGAAAGCAAAGTTTTTCCTTTTTATCCTGTTTACCCTGGCAGCCCTGGCAGTCTACACCAAACCGGCCCGGGCCGATGGCATTATCATCCCCGACCCGCCCCCGTGCGACCCCTGCCCTCCGCCACCCTGTCCTCTCCCGGGGCCTTGCCCGGTGCCTTCGCCGATGGTCCAGCTGGCGATCCGCTATCATCGTGTGACTGTGACGATCATGGATCAGGTCGCAACCACCCACGTGGACCAGGTCTTTTCCAACCCAAACGACTGGACGGTCGAAGGGGTCTACGTATTTCCCATCCCTGCCGATGCAGCCGTAAATGACTTCACCTTGTGGATCGATGGAGAACCGGTCAGCGGCGAAGTGTTGGACGCCGAGCAGGCTCGCCGCACTTATGAAGACATCGTCAACCGGCTGAGGGACCCGGCTTTGCTGGAATACGCCGGGCGCGGTGCGCTGCGGGCCCGCGTGTTCCCCATCCCTCCCCAGGGTGAGCGCCGCATCGAACTCGAATATTCCCAGGTCTTGCCGGCTGAGAATGGGCTGGTCCGATATATTTATCCGCTCAACACGGAGAAGTTCTCGGCCGTGCCGCTGCAGGAAGTCAGCGTCAGCGTGGACGTGCGCGCCAGCCAGCCGATCCGGGCGGTTTATTCGCCCAGCCATCCGGTTGACCTCATCCGGGAGAGTGAATCCAGGGTGCGGGCCGGTTATGAAGACCGTGACGTGTTGCCTGATAGCGACTTCGCCCTGTATTATTCGCTGGGCCAGAGCGAAGCCTTCCACTTGCTGTCCTACCGCGATCCAGGGGACCCAGGCGACCCGGATGGCTTCTTCCTGCTCCTGCTGGCGCCCAGGCCGGACCAGGAGGGCGAGAGCATCCCCAAGGATGTGATCCTGGTCCTGGATCGCTCTGGGAGTATGGAGGGCGAAAAGTTCATCCAGGCACAGGAAGCGCTGCGCTACATATTACAGCACCTCGATCCGGAAGACCGCTTCAACGTCATCACCTTCAGCACGGGCATCGAGAGCTATGCGCGCAACCTGCGCCCGGCTTCCGAAGTGAATGAGGCACTCCCGTGGATTGACCGGCTGCACGCCGAAGGCAGCACGGATATCAACCGCGCCCTGCTGGAAGCGGCTGCTTTTGGAACTGGTGAGCGACCCACGTACCTGATCTTTCTGACCGATGGCCTTCCCACAGAAGGGGTGGTGGACAGCCAGCAGATCCTCGATAACTTTGCCTCCTCAGCGCCCCGGAACCTCAGCCTGTTCGCCTTCGGCGTAGGATATGACGTGGATACCTTCTTGCTCGACTCCCTGGCTCAGGCTCACCATGGCAGCAGCAGCTACGTGCTGCCCGGCGAGCGGCTGGATGAGATCTTATCCACTTTCTATGCGAAGATCAGCACCCCGGTGCTGACCGGCTTATCCCTGGACTTCGGAGCGCTGGCGGTCTACGATCTCCATCCTGAACCGCTGCCCGACCTGTTTCTCGGCTCACAGATCGTAGTCACGGGGCGGTACCGGGATGGCGGTTCAGCCCAGGTCGCGTTGAGCGGAATTGTGAACGGCGAGACCCAGGTCTTCCGCTACCCGGAGCAGGTGTTTGACCGGGACAGCCGCGGACAGGACGCCGCGATGGCTTCTCTACCCCGCTTGTGGGCGACCCGCAAGATCGGCTACCTGCTCAACCGCATCCGCCTGAACGGCCCGGACCAGGAGACGATCGACCAGATCGTACGCCTCAGCATCCGTTATGGGATCGTAACCCCTTACACCTCGTACCTGGTGACCGAGCCGCTGGCGCTGGGAGAAGCGGAGCAGCAGCGCATTGCCGCTGAACAATACGACCAGTTTCGGGCTCAGGCTGAGGCCCCTGCCTCCGGCCAGGAAGCCGTAGAAAAAGCCCAGGCACAGAGATCGCTGGCGGGTGCAGATTCGGCTGCCCCCCCACCATCTGAAGCGGCCCGATCTGTTAGGATCGTTGGGGCGCGCACCTTTGTCTTCAATGGTACGGTGTGGACGGATACGGCCTTCGACCCGGAGAAGATGGAGACGGTAAAGGTGGCATTCCTGTCGGAGGATTACTTTGCGCTGGCAGACTCCCGCCCGGAGCTCGCCGCAGCCTTCGCTCTCGGGCAGTCGGTCATCGTGATTTCTGACCGGGTTGCTTATGAGGTTGTTCCCTCGGGCGCTTCAACCGGATCGGTCGAGATCCCGCCAACCTATACACCTCAACCTTACCCAATTGGTCCGCAGTCCACCCCGCCTGTCTTGCCGACCCCGGTGGGTGAGCCGACTCCTCCCTCCCAGCCTGCTCCCGGGATGCTCCCGTGCGCAAGCGGTCTGCTGGCGCCTCTACCGCTGGTGGTAGGTTTCCTGGCATTTAGGAGTTGGTGGAAGCGGGCAAAGAACTAAGTTAAATGGATTGGCCCTGCCGGACTGCCGGCAGGGCCTTGGCTGCCTCAGCTCTGCCCCAGATTCAGGCAGGGACGAGGCCTATTCTTTCGAAACTACTCTCGTCCGGTTTATTGGAACCGGAATCTCCAGTTCACGCCGGAGGGAGAATCTTCACTCAGTGAGATTTTCTCCATCGACGGAGCGCCTTCGTTCACCGGTGCAAGGTCGCAGGGAACAAAAACCAGCCGCATCTGGGAGGTGAGATCGATCACGCCGTCACGAGTCTCGCCGCAGGCGGTCGTGCGGTGGAAGTAAACACCCCGCTCAACTGTGAACGTTTGTTCAGTGCCCGGGCCGACCGACAATCCGTAGGAGCGAGTCAGGTCGCTCTCCACGCCTACATCCTCTATCATTCGTTGAGTAGCAGCACTGACAGCACCGGTAAAGGGACTCTCACCGGCAAGCGCTGGACCCTCCTGTTGCGCGTCCACTTGAGGCAGGAAGTTAGTCGTCAGGACGATGAAGACCGTCTGGTCGGACCTGTTCCTGACCTCGACTCTGACCAGGTCGACTTCTTCCTCCTGGTCGCCCTCTTGTGCAAACGCGGCGGGCGCAAAGACCAGGGATAACACCATGACGAACGCGAACACGAGATACAGTTTCTTTCCCATTTTGTAACTCCTTCTTATAGTAAATTAGGGTTGAATGGTTTTTCTAATTGATTTAGGACCAATCACCCAATAAATGATGTGGGATTAGAAGCAGTTGGTGACCTTACACTTGCTTGCTATGTTGCTTTGAGTCTCCAGCCCCATCGCAGATCGGACCTTGTAACGATTACCCGATCGATGTGGGGATAGCCCGAAGTACGTCAACTGCCCGTCACTGCTTTGTTATTTCCCACTATTTTGTAAAGCCAAGTGACAGTTGCATTATAACAAACGGGAATGCCTGTGTCAAATCGTCTCTCAGGCACTCGAAATTGCAACTAAGCATTAAAAAATTACAAATTAGTTAAGCAAATTTAGGCAACTTGGTGTAATATTAAGCAACAGCTGTCGTTGTATCCTTCAGAGCGAGGCCTGGCTGAAAGCAGTCGAAGAGATACGCGTTCAAACGATCCATCACATAAGAACTCAGGCACTGTACGGGGATTGGCCTGTTTCATCGAAAAACACTTTAGTTGATTATTGAATTGCTAGGCTAGGGGTTGGATATTGATCATCAAAAGTCTTGCAGACATTCGGCATGCATGCTATAATGCACATGTATCCTCCCCCTGTTTGCGTGCTGATCCCCTGAAAGCCTGCATCTTGCCCCTTGGCCCCCACCGCGCTTATTGTCTAGATTTCTCATTCGATATAGAACCTAATGGAGTGCCAGACGCAGCTGATGTTGCTGTTGTACGGCTGTCCGGTGGTGGGACCTGATCATCAAATCTCAGAGATCGATTTTTCCTAATTACCATAACCTATAACCATTTTATCTAGCTAGAAGAGAAGAGTTATCCCAAAATGAAAGTCCTCGAATTGGAAAATACCCCCCTGCCATCTCTAAGACAGATGGCCAGGGATCTAAACGTAGAAAACGCCAACCGCTTGAAGAAAGAGGATCTTATCCTCAAGATCCAACAAGCCGAGGCCGAGCGCCAGGGTTTGGAGCTTCGGGGCGGTATCCTGGAAATTATGAGCGAAGGCATCGGTTTCCTGCGCTCCGGGATTTACCAACCTGGCCCATACGACGTGTACGTGTCGCAGTCACAGATCCGCAGGTACAGTCTGCGCAACGGTGACCTGGTCATCGGGCACGTGCGCCCGCCGCGCGAGTCCGAACGCCATTACGGGTTGCTGAAGGTAGAGACCGTCAACGGCCTGGACCCGGAAGAAGCCAAGCGCCGGCCGGTTTTCGAAGGGCTCACGCCTATCTTTCCGGACGTGCGGTTTGATCTGGAGACGGACCGCCACACCCTGGCGATGCGCCTGATCAACCTGGTCACCCCGGTCGGGCGCGGCCAGCGCGGGCTGATCGTTTCCCCGCCGAAGGCCGGTAAAACCACGATCCTGAAGCAGCTGGCAAACTCGATTTCGACCAAGCACCCGGACGTGCACCTGATGATGGCGTTGATCGGTGAGCGGCCCGAGGAAGTGACCGACATGGATCGCTCCGTGGATGCCGAAGTAGTCTCCTCGACCTTCGACGAGCCGGTCACCTCCCACGTGCGCGTCGCTGAGATGGTCCTGGAACGTGCCAAGCGCCTGGTCGAGATCGGCAGGGATGTGGTCATCCTGATGGACTCGATCACTCGCCTGGCGCGCGCCTACAACCTGGTCGTCACCCCCTCCGGGCGAACCCTGTCGGGTGGTATCGATCCATCGGCCTTGTACCCTCCCAAGCGCTTCTTCGGCGCGGCCCGGAACATCGAGGAGGGCGGATCGCTGACCATCCTGGCTACCTGCTTGATCGACACCGGCTCCCGCATGGACGACGTCGTGTACGAGGAGTTCAAGGGGACGGGCAACATGGAGTTGCACCTTTCCCGCAAGTTGCAGGAGCGGCGCGTTTTCCCGGCGATCGACATCGAGCGCTCCTCCACCCGGCGAGAAGAACTTCTGCTCGGCCCGGACATCACCCCGCGGGTGTGGTTGATGCGGCGCATGTTCGACCAGATGATCACCTCTCCCCCGCACGGAGCCGGCTTAGATTCAACCACTGCCACGGAAGCAATCCTGCAGCGATTAAGCAAGACCGCCAATAACCAGGAGTTCCTGGAGACACTGCACGAGGCCAATTTGTGAGTGAAAACTCCCTACCGGCGTCCTTGAAATTCGAACGCTGGATATATTGGGGATCCTGGATCGTAGCCTTGGGCGTACTGGGCTTCGCAGCCTACCTGGGATGGCGTGTCCGTACAGCCCAGGCAGTGGACGTAGTAGATGCGATCCCGACCCCAATCCTGCCAGACCAGCAAGCTCAACCGGTGTCCTTGCCAGTCCTGCAGCAGGCCGCCGGCCCTCAGGCGATCACCCGGCTCACCCTCCTGCATACGCTCATCCCCACCCGGCCGCGGGACGAAGTGCAGGATTACACCGTCCAGTCAGGAGATTCTGTTTTCGCCATCGCCAACGCGTTTGGGCTCAAACCGGAAAGCATCCTCTGGGCGAATTACGACCTGCTTAACGATAACCCGGATGCGCTCTCGCTGGATATGGAGCTGAAAATCCCGCCGGTGGATGGCGTGCTATATGAGTGGCAGGAGGGGGATACGATCAGGGGGGTTTCTGAACGGTTCGAAGCCAAAGCGGAGGATATCCTGGGCTGGTCCGGAAATAACCTGGACCTGACCAATCCTGAAATCGATCCGGGGACAATGGTGATGTTGCCTGGCGGCCATCGCGAGTTCCGCCAGTGGCTGGTACCGACCATCCCGCGTGGTGCGGCGGGCGTTTCGACCAACCTGTATGGCGCCGGTACCTGCCCGGGGGGCTACGAGGGCGCTTATGGTACGGGATCCTTCGTCTGGCCGGCCGCGAACCACTACCTGTCCGGGAACGATTACTGGTCCGGGCACCTTGGCATCGACATCGCAGCCGGTTTAGGCGCCAGCATCTATGCCGCCGACAGCGGTGTGGTCGTCTTTTCCGGAGCCGCTTTCGGCGGTTATGGCTACATGATCATGATCGACCACGGTAACGGCTACCAGACTCTCTATGCTCACATGAGTTCCACAGGAGTCGGGTGCGGTGCCAGCGTCCTTCAAGGCCAGTATATCGGGGCCTCCGGCAGCACCGGGAAGTCGACCGGGCCGCACCTGCACTTCGAGGTGCGCTACCTGGGCGGGTTTGTCAATCCCTGGTTTGCCCTGCCGGCGCCGTAGCCGGCATTCCCTTTCCATCACCCCTCTTTCGAGCCGGGCTCGTGGAAGGTAAATGTCTCAAACGGGGAATTAATTGAGCAGTCGGGAGAAAAAGAAGATGGCGAAAGAAAATCCAGAGTTTCCTACGGAGACGATCGCTGAGACAGAGAACTATATTGCCTGGCGCGCGGAAGAACCAGATGGAGAAACCACATACCATCTGGAACTTAATAACGTGACCTTGCATTTCTTCCGGGAAGAATGGGAAGAGTTCCTGGAATTAGTGAGTGCTTTACGCTGATCCGCTAACGGGCAATTAAATCTACGTAAACAATCGCCTGATGGCAAGGCTGGGTGAGGTTGGCAGAGACGTTAGCCCAATCCAGCCTCTGGCCGCGGTCCCAGGTCGTGTGGATCGCGAATGCCAGGCAGCCCGGCCCGGCATGATAATTTGCGATGGTGAAGCGCCACAAGTCTTCATACGTGCTGACCGTTCCTGGAACCCGCTCGGTCGCATTGAAGATTGTCCGGTTGACCTGGTCGCAGTTCGCCCGCAGGCTGTTTGCAAAGATCGATACGCTGTTCTGGGCCTGGTTCAGGTCGATGCCGGAAGGGCAATCCCGGCAGTCGGCGTTCGCCTGGATCGCCAGCGCGCCTCGCAAGATGGCGCGCTGGTCTTCCTTTAAACGCAAGTAGCCCCGGGCGCAGGCCTCTGCACTGAGGACGAGCGGGCAAAACTTGTCGAAAAACGAGGCGTTCCATAGCAGGATGGTATCCGCGCCCATATCCGTCATCTGGCCGAACCCATACTCGCGGGCGACGCGGAAGACTCCCGGCCAAAACTGGCTTTCCTGGGCGAAAAGGTTCTTTAACAGCTGGGCCGGCAAGCCGGTTTCCTGGGCAACAATCAGAATGCTCGGGTCGAACTGGTTCTGCCACAGGTCAACCATCGGGCGGGCCACGCGTATGCCGCAGGCATTCGCGTACCCATTCGGAAGCAGGCCGTTTGACGGGCATGCCGAGGCGTCCACCACCCCGTTGTCGATCAGCCGGCCGGCCAGGTAGTGATAGGGCTGCCCGGTGGCCAGGAGGCCCTCTCTGGAAGGTGTCGTCAGCCAATAAGGCGGCCCTCCGGCCGGAGGAAAGGCTTCCCAGACCTTGGCGCAGCTCTCGACCGGCCCGCCGCGCCATTGGCCGCTTAACACATCGACGTACCAGCCGCTGGCGGTGGGTGCATCCGTCACCCCGGTTTCAATCACTCTTACCAGGGCGGTGAAGCGCTCACTGGAATCCCCAAAACTGGAGTCTGCCCAGAATTCCAACACCATCCCTTGTGGAAGGGTGGGCTCGAGCGGGATCTCGCAAACTTCCCCTTCGCAGGTGTGCGGTCTGCCACCGAGAATGGCGTGTATTGCGGTAATTCGTTCGTTCGGGAGCGGCTCTTCGCCGGTCAGCAGTAAAGATGGAAGATTACGGCACAGGTTTTGAGGCGGGGAGAGATCGCACCCGGATAATGTAATCCAGACGGTGGGCGGTGGCAGGTCGACGACGACGGTGCGCTCACCGCTGCGAAAGCCGGCCTCGTGCAGGTAGAGGCCGGTACAATCGACGACCGCTTCTCCCCCTTTTTCAGCATTCTTACATGGCGGGGTCACCAGCCATTGTTCATACACGTCCTGGTCGCAGTCTTTCAGGACCTCTTCCGGAGTCGGCACACCGGGATGGTCTACGAACAGCTGGCAAACCGTCAGGTTATCCGTCCAGCGGATCAACCACCATTCGTATTCGGTGAAGGCGACGACGATCGTCGTCTGGCGCTCTTCCGGCTCCTCGTCCTCCTGGGCGATGGCAGACTGTCCCACCCACAAGACCTGGCTCAAGAGTAACAACAGAATGAAAGAGGTATTGCATACTCGTCTGGCCATCTCAATTCTAAAATATCATGTTCGCTCATAGTTGTCAACAGTCTTGGCACCCACAGTCTTGCAGCCGCTCCCTCCCCGTGATACACTCAAGGCGCGCCAGCCCCGCTGGTCGCTGTGAAATTGGCCTCCAACTCCAACGCAGTTGGCAGAAATATTGCATGGTGATTCCTTGACCTTGCCCAATCCTGGGAGTGTTCCGGATATTGGGGAAGGAGATAAAGGCTTGAGAATATGCCTCCGACTCTGTTTTTACTCGATGGACACGCCTTAGCTTACCGGACCTATTACGCTTTAACCCGCGGCAGTGGGAGCGAGCGCTGGACCACCTCGAGTGGAGAACCGACCGCCGGCGTGTATGGGTTTGCCAGCGTGCTCCTGCGGATCCTGGAACAGGAACGCCCCGAATATCTCGTGGTGGTCTTCGACACTGGAAGGACCTTCCGGGACGATCTCTTCTCGGACTACAAGGGGACGCGCGCCAAGATGCCGGACGATCTGTCCATCCAGATCAACCGCGTTCGCCAGCTGGTGGATGCTTTCAACATCCCCAGGCTGGAAGTGGAAGGGTACGAAGCGGACGACGTCCTGGGCAGCCTGGCGAAGAAAATGGTTTCCGAAGGCCTGGGCGTGAAAATCATCACCGGGGATCGCGATTTGCTGCAGCTGGTGGACGAGCGGATCATGGTCAGCCTTCCCGGGAAATCGCTGTCTGATTCAAAGGATTACCTGGCCAGGGATGTGCAGGAGCAACTCGGGGTCCGCCCAGACCAGGTCGTCGATTACAAAGCCCTGGTGGGCGACACTTCCGACAATATCCCCGGCGTGGCCGGGATTGGGAATAAGACAGCAGCTTCCCTGCTGGAGAAGTACGGAACCCTGGACAATATTTATGCCCACCTGGATGAGCAGCCGGCTGGCGTACGTAATAAACTGGAAGCCGGGCGGGAATTGGCTTACCTGAGCCAGAAGCTGGCCCAGATCGTCACGGACCTGGATATCCCCTTTAACCTGGAGAGCGCTCGCGCAGACCAGTTTGACCCGCGGCAGGTAGAAGCGCTGTTTAGGGAGCTGGAATTCCGCTCGCTCTATACCCGGTTTAAAGCCTTGATGGAATCGTACGGCCAGATGCCCTCCGCCCAAGGCCAGCAGCTCTCCCTCTTCTCGAAGACGGAGGAAAAGGTCACCGTTTCTGCGGATGGCCAGATTGAGGTGCAGGTCGTAGATACCGCCGAGGCGTTGAGCGACCTGGCGGTCCGGATGGCTGAAGCCAGGCTGATCTCTTTCGACACCGAGACGACCTCGACCGATCAGATGCGGGCTGAGCTGGTCGGGATTTCGCTCGCGATGGAGGCGGGGAAGGCCTATTACATCCCGGTGGGGCATATCAACACCGGCGATGAACAGCTTCCTTTAGGCCAGGTCCTTGAAGCGCTGCGAGGCCCGCTGACTGACCCGCGCCTGCCGAAGGCCGGCCATAATTTAAAGTACGATTACGTCATCCTGGCGAAGTTGGGGTTGCGGGTTTCGCCGCTTTCTTTCGATACGATGATCGCCGAATGGCTGATTAATCCGACCTCACGCAACCTGGGCCTTAAGAACCTGGCCTGGGTGCGGCTGGATGCCCGGATGACCGAGATCGAGGAGCTGATCGGTAAGGGCAAGAGCCAGATCAGCATGGCAGAGGTCCCAATTCAAACGGCAGCGGCTTACGCGGCCGACGACGCCGAGATTATCTTCCGGTTGATGCCGCAGCTGCAGGTGGAGATGGAAAAATGCCAGGCCACCCGGCTTTTCGATGAAGTGGAAATGCCGCTGGTCTCGGTGATTGCTGCAATGGAAATGGAGGGGATCGCATTAGATAAAGCCTATCTTCACCAGATGTCTGAAGAGCTGAGCGGGCGCATGAAGATCATGGAGGCGCAAATTTACGAGTCGGCCGGACTGCCCTTCAACCTGAACTCTCCGCAGCAGCTTTCCGAAGCGCTTTTCAACCGGCTTGGATTGCGCCCGCCCGACCGGACGAGGCGGACGGCCACCGGCTTCTACTCCACCTCGGCCGACGTGCTGGAATCGTTGAAGGGCGCTCATCCGGTCGTCGATTGGATCCTGGAATATCGCGAGTTATCCAAGCTCAAGTCGACTTATATCGATGCGCTGCCTTTGCAGGTCAATCCCAACACAAGCCGGGTTCACACCTCGTTCAACCAGACCGGCTCCGTTACCGGTCGTATCGCCTCCTCGGATCCTAACCTGCAGAACATCCCGGTCCGGACCGAGCTGGGCAGGCAGATCCGCCGGGCGTTCATCGCCGAGCCTGGAAACGAGCTGCTTTCTGTGGATTATTCCCAGGTCGAACTGCGCATTGTGGCTCACATGTCTCAAGACCAGGCCATGCTGTCGGCCTTCCGCTCCGGACTGGATATCCACACGACAACCGCAGCAGCCCTGTATAGCATCTCCCCAGGTGAGGTGAGCGGAGCACAGCGCAGCCGGGCCAAAAGCATCAACTTTGGCTTGATTTATGGCATCAGCCCGTATGGCCTGACGCGCTACACGGATCTCACTCTGGCGGAGGCCGAGGATTTCGTCAAGGCTTACTTCCAGCAGTTCCCAGGGATCAAACACTACCTGGATTCGATGCGGCGCCAGGCGGCGGACGTGGGCTACGTCGAGACGCTGTTGGGGCGCCGGCGCTACTTCCCAACCTTGAAGACCCAGAGCAACCAGATGATTCGCAACCGGGAGGAACGGGAGGCGATCAACGCACCCATCCAGGGGACCGCTGCCGACATCATGAAGATAGCGATGTTGGGCGTCCCGGCCGCCTTGGCGCAGGCCGGCTTATCCAGCCGCATGCTGCTGCAGGTGCACGACGAACTGGTCCTGGAGTGCCCGCGGGATGAAATTCGAGAGACGGCTGCCCTGGTAAGTGAGGTGATGCAGAACGCCTACTCACTTGAAGCGCCGCTTCGAACAGAGGCGCGCAGCGGGCCAAACTGGTACGAGATGGTTCCAATAAAAATGGAATGAGATCGGGTTTTCCTGGAGAGAGTTGCCATGACCGGACGAGAAGAGGTCTTCCAACAAGCCATGAACCGGGGCCACTCGGCAGCCTGGGATCAAGATTGGGAACAGGCCGCCTCCTGCTACCGTGAAGCGTTAACAGAACTTCCGGACAACCCACAGGCTCTTGCCAGCCTGGGGTTGGCATTGTTTGAGCTTCAGCAGTTCGGCGAAGCCTTGCAAGTGTACGCCCAGGCCGCCGACATCTCCCCAGATGATCCGGTCCTGTTCGACCGGATTTCTCTACTCTCGGAAAAGACTGGGAATCGAGATTTTTTCCTAACCGCCTCCCTGCGTGCGGCGGAGCTATATCTTAAGCGGCAGGATGTCGAGAAGGCCATCGAAAATTTATCCCGGGTGGCGAGGACCGATCCTGAGAACCTTGAAGCCCACTCACGGTTAGCGGTAATCTATGAACGGCTGGGAAGAAAGCAGCAGGCGGTGGTCGAGTACATGGTTGTCGCCAGCCTCTTCCAGCGCAGTCATGATCTTGATCGGGCGGTCCAGGCCGTTGACCGGGCCTTGTTGATTTCTCCGGAAAGCAGTGAAGTGCACGAGGCCCTGGTCATGCTGAGAGAGTCTCGGCTGCTCCCGAAACCCACCCGGTCGCGCGCGGCCACGGGTCCTTTGAGTGCTTCTCCGGCCCGCAGGAGGGAGAAATTCCTGCCAAAATCCGAGCCTTCAATTGCGGACCCTGTAACCGAGGGGCGTGACAAGGCCCTCGCCGGCCTGGCCGAACTGATATTCGATGAAGGGAACGGCGAAAGGATGCCTGACCCAAAGCATCATCCCGGCCGGCGGCACCAGAAG
>DASWHG010000176.1:0-22018 GCA_036393315.1 Anaerolineales bacterium
GCCGGCGCGCTCACGCCGCAGGCCGCCTGGCCCCAGCGCCGAGAGGGTACGCTTGTGGCGCAGTTCGGCAAGCGGGTTGGTCTGGTCCATGAACTGCGACAGCTGGCTGGATCCGAAAAATTCACGCAGGGCAGCGACGACCGGACGGATGTTGATCAGGGTAATCGGGGAAAGCTGGTCCTGGTCACGGATCGACATCCGCTCTTTGATTACCCGCTCCATCCGGCGCAGGCCGATGCGCAGCTTGTTCTGGATCAGTTCACCGACGGTCTTGGCGCGGCGGTTACCCAGGTGGTCGATGTCATCCGGAGCCTGGATGCCGTTGTTGATGGCGATCATGCGCCTGACCAGGTTTACGATGTCCCACTTGGTAATGGTGCGGTGGCTGATCTGGACCTTCTCGTGCAGGTCGAGCTTCTGGTTTAATTTGTAGCGCCCGACCCTTTCAAGGTCGTAATGGCGCTGGTCGAAGAGCTGCTCTTCCAGGAACTCGCGGGCGTTGTCCAGGGTGGCCGGGTCGCCCGGGCGCATCCGGCGGAAGAATTCGAGCAAAGCTGCTTCGGCGACGGTTTGGCCATGGCTCAAATCCCACTCCGGCTCCTGGGCCAGGGTGGAAGCGATGAACATCCGGTCCGGGTTATTGTCGACATCGGCGAAGAGCTCCAACAGGTCTTCATCGGTGCCCTCGTGGAGCGGAGAATCGGCCAGGCCATCCTTCACGGCGGCCAGGGCGCGCAGGAAAATGGTGATCGGCACCGTCCGCTTGCGGTTGAAGCGCAGGGTCAAATAATCGCTCTTACGGGTCTCGAACTCCATCCAGGCGCCGCGATCGGGGATCAGCTTCGAGATCGCCAGCGGGCGACCCGTCGACCGGTCGAGGGGCGCTTCGAAGTAAACGCCCGGCGAGCGGATCAGCTGCGAGACCACCACCCGCTCGGTGCCATTGATGATAAAAGTGCCTTTCTCGGTCATTTCCGGGAAATCGCCGAGGAAGATATCCTGCTTGATCGGTTCCGGAACATCCGGCCCGGCCAGCAGGACGGAAACGTAGAGCGGGCTGGCATACGTCAGATCCCGTTCCACGCACTCTTCGATGTTATGCTTCGGATCGTCGAACCAATAAGCCAGTCCCCACTGCTCAGATTCGGGGGTGCGGCTGGGGAAATACAGCTTCATCCCCTTGTTATACGACTCGATGGGCGAGATCTCGTGGAAAAGGTCCGCGAGCCCCTCGCTCTTCAGGCGGTTAAAGGACTCTAACTGCACTTCGATCAGATCGGGCAGCGGGAGAGTAACTTCAATTCGGGCGTAAGATTTGGTCGGTACGACAGACGCCATGATTATGCTCCTGATCTCATGTTCTAGGTGATTGGCATACACACAGAAAGCGTAAAACGTGAAGGGGTGCGGCCCTTCCGCTTTACGCGGTACAATTTACACTGAACAAAAATTTTATCAAACCACCCAATGTCAGCGAATAAACGTGATTGGTAGGCGAACAAATATTATATCCGATTAATTGACCAAATGCAAGAGGCAATTTTTGGGTCTTTGGAAATCGCCGTGGAAAAAGGGATATGTGGGGGTTGGCGAAAAGTAATCTGATAGAATGGAACCATGGACACAGCTTCTGCTCCTTACAAATCCGGCTTCGTGGCCGTGATGGGACGGCCCAACGTGGGCAAATCCACGCTGATCAACCGGCTGTTAGGGACGAAGATCGCGGCCGTTTCCCCCTGGCCGCAGACGACCCGGAAGCGCCAGATGGGAATCCTGACCCTGGAGAACGCTCAGGTCATCTTTGTGGACACCCCCGGCGTGCACCGTCCCTTCCATAAGCTCGGCGAGCGCATGAACCAGGAGGCGGCCGACGTGCTGGAGGAGTGCGACCTGGGACTGTTCCTGGTAGACGCCTCCCAGATGCCCGGCGCAGAAGACCGCCTGCTGGTGGGCCTGCTGGTGGAATTGAAGCGACACATCCCCACGGTCATGGCCTTGAATAAATCCGACCTGGTCGACGAAGCCACGCTGGCCGCACACAGCTCTGCCTACCAGGAACTCCTGCCCCAGGCGGAAGCGATCCCGATCTCCGCGACCGAGGGGCACAACCTCGACCGGTTGGTGGACGAGCTGGTCGCCCGCCTCCCCGCTGGCGACCCTTTCTTCCCCGAGGAACAGATCACCGACCTGTTCGAACGCGAGATCGCTGCGGACCTGATCCGGGAGGCCGTTCTTTTCCACCTGCGAGACGAGGTGCCTCACAGCGTGGCCGTGCGGATCGACGAATACCGGGAGCGAAACCAGGAAGGCGCTTATATCGGCGCAACGCTGTTCGTTGAGCGCGAATCTCAAAAAGGGATCGTCATCGGCCAGGGCGGGACGATGCTCAAACAGATCGGGACGGCCGCCCGCCAGCAGATCGAGTCGATGAGCGGGCGCAAAGTCTACCTGAACCTGCGTGTCAAGGTCCGCAAGAACTGGCGGAATGACGAGGCCGCCCTGCGCCTGTTCGGGTTCGGCGGCCGAAACTGATTCCACCCTCAACTTTCGGCCTCACCTCAACCAGGGTACTTCACCCGCCTGGAGGCTCTCGTGACCTACACCCTTGCCGGAATAGCCTTTACAATCGCCGCCCTGGATTGGCTGGCCGTTTGGAAGAGATGGAAACGCCTGCGCTACTTTGCCAAACCGGGTGTGATGCTGGCCTTGTTAGCCTGGCTGTTGAGCGCGGGAGGCCTGCAGGGTCAGTTGCTGTGGTTTGCCCTGGGCCTGGTTTTCTCCCTGGCGGGAGACGTTTTCTTGATGCTGCCGGAGGACCGCTTCCTCTACGGGTTGGTGGCCTTCCTGTTCGCGGACCTGTCCTATATTGCCGGCTTCAACACCAGCCTGCCCCCGTTCAACCTGGCGAGCCTGGCCCTGGCCGTCCTGATCGCGATCACAGGGGCCCAGATCTACCGCCGTTTAGCCCCGGCACTGGACCGGCGCGGACTCGAGCGGTTAAAAGGACCAGTCCTTACATACGTCGTCATCCACGGGACGATGCTGTTCTCGGCCTTGCTAACCCTGGTTCGACCCGATGACGAATGGCTGCCTTCAGCTGCCCTGCTGGCCAGCGCCGGGGCCTTGCTCTTCTTTAGTTCGGACGTCATGCTGGCCTGGAACCGCTTCGTCGGCGAGCTCTCTCTGGGCGATTTGAAAGTCATGGTCACGTACCACCTGGGCCAGGTCGCCATTACCGCAGGAGCGCTCCTGAACTTCCTGCGGTGAAGGCTGCCAGGACAAAGGAACTGCGCCCACTCGCACCATCCATTTCCTATCCGCTATCGCCTCACCCGCGCGGCTCCTCACCGGAGAGCGGTTCGGACGGGGGCGCTTCCGGTGGGACGGCCGACGGAGCGGGCGGTTCGTAGATCGCTGCACCCCGAGGGCCGGCGGGCGCCTGGGGCGGAACAGGGGGCAGTGGAGGCGGAGGCGCCGAATAAGCCCCTGCGGTGGGAGGATAAGCCTGCGATCCGAAGCGGGTCAGCAGCACCCCGCCCAACCCCAGCACGCCTACCAGCGCCGGCAGCAGCCAGCCAACACAAGGGATCAGCATATCGATCCCGTCAATCACCAGGGTGAGCACGAAGGTGCCGATCCCCGCCGCGACGGCCAGCGGCCAGTCCTGCCGGAAGTTAAGGGCCATACGCCGGCCGATCTCCAGCCCCAGAGCAATCCGGCCCAAGAACCAGGCGATGGCCAGCACGGCCCCACCGATCAGGCTGACCGGGATCAAGATGATCGTGATGGCGATGGCGATCAGCAGCAGCGGCGCCACCACCGCAGTCAGCAGGCCAACGGCACCGGCGAGCACGGGCTGGTCGACGACGGCCTGGGCGGCGCGCTCCGTGTGATTGGGCAGGAACATAACCAGCAGGACGGCCAGGGCGGCCCACAAGAACGTGCGGAACAGGAACCACACCCCGTCCCAAAGCGGCGTCAAACGGACCTGGACGTTCGGGATGTCCGGGACCTGCACCCGGCCGGGGATTGAGAATTGGAAGGGTGGCCGGAATCCGGTGATGACCTGGCCGGATACCACGGAGCCCTGCTCACGGTTCAAGGTGGCAGCCATGGTGGTCAGGTCGCCCTGCACCACGGCATGGCTGCGGAGGGAGACCACCCCGCCGATCCCGACGACATTTCTGTTCACGGTTCCATCGATTGCCAGAGTGCCTCCCATCAGCACCACGTCCCCGTTGACTTGTGAACCTTCTTCAAGGGTCACCGCGCCGCCCAAAACCAGCAGGTTCCCATCCTGAGTCTCCCCTCTGCGAAGCACAAACGACCCCCCTGCCACCACCCGGTCATCCTGAAGGCTTCTTGCCAGAGCCGTGCCCGGCAAAGCCAGCGCGGCCAGCAAGACCAGCAGTAAGGCGAACTTAAATGTACGTTTCATCGTGTAACCCTCCGAGGAAGCATGAGTCGACGAAGTGAAAAGATCCATAACAGGCATAGAAAGCCGAGCAGAGCAGCAAACACAGCCCACCAGAACAGTGGAATAACGGTAATGAAAAAGTACGGGAGAGTCACCAGAAGCTTCTGGACGAGATTGGCGGTCGAAAGCATTTCAGACATGCGAAAGACCCCGTCGAACAGCAGCTGCTCGGGCGATTCATAAACGAGCACAACCTGGACTGCCAGAAGGACCAGCAGCAACATGGCTACACCGGCGGTGAAGATCAACGTCCACCAGGACTGCCGGCGCTGCCGCCTGATGCGCTCCTGGAGGCGCTGCGCGGCCAGACGAGCCTGCCAGCGAGCGGTGAAACCAGTGGCAGGCTGCACGGGTGAAGCCGCCTGGAAGAAGCGATGCACTTCAGACCAGCTCGCAGCGAGCTGCCGGCAAAATTCACAGCCCGAGAGATGGGCTTGCAGGGCTTCGGCCTGGTCCGCGCTCAGCGGTTCTTCTGAAAGCAGCCAGGTTTCAAAAGGCTGGTGACTCATGGTGTTTCCTCTCCGGGCTCTTCTCTTGGTTCGAATGTTCCGGCCAGGCCAGAGCCAGCTCCCGTCTCGAACGGTGGAGACGGCTTTTCACTGCACTGGTCGTCAGTCCAAGCGCTTGAGCAATTTCATCGTAAGAAAAGTCATACCAGTAATACATCACAATGCTCGCCCGATCGACCGGGTTCAACGACTCCAGGAGGGCCTGCACCCGTTGCTGTTCTTCGTTCCGGCTGGCAACCGACTCCGGATTTGGACCTGGATCCTGGATTTCCTGATACGGGAGCTCTTCGATCGGCAGGAGCATCACACGGCGTTTGCGGATCTGGTCAATGCAGTAGTGAGCGGCAATTGACAGCAGCCAGGTTGAAAACGGGCGATTTCGATCGTACCTGGCCATCGACCGGTAAGCGCGCAAGAACGTCTCCTGGGCAGCGTCCTCCGCCTCGTAAGGATCTCCAAGCATGCGGTAGCAAAGATTGTATACCGCCGTCTGGTAAACCTCCACGAGCTGGCTGAAGGCATCCGCGTCCCCGGTATGAGCTCGAGCGAGCCATTGGGCTTCAACGTCTTGCAAAGTATTCTCCTGAGCACCGGTTCTCAAGGCCAGCAGCTGGCTCTCCGGCAGGCATCCTGCGTGGATCGTTCTGCTTAATTATACGCAAATCCATGGTTGAGGTTGCACGGGTACGGGCAATACCGGGTGGTGGAAAGAGATCGACGGCAAAGTGCAGGCAGGCGCGCCTGCCTTCATGGCTTTCTCAAAAATGGGGTGGGGAAAAGCAGGGCTTTCGACTTTGAGAAAGCCATAGCCTGCCTTTCTGCCACCTTGCGAGATCCCGTACTTTCCTTTATCATCTAAGCCATATGGATGTTCGACCGGTTACACTGCTCGGGCGCTTCGTCCGGCTCGAACCGCTCGCGGAAGCGCACGTCCCCGACCTGGCCCGGGTCGCCGGCGACGAAAGCATCTGGCGCTATATGCTTTACGGCACCGTTCAGAGCGAGGAGCAGATGCTTGCCTGGGTGCGGGACCTTCTCGGCCGCCAGGCGCGCGGCATGGACCTGCCGTTTGCGGTGATCCACTGCCCGTCCGGGAAAGCGATCGGGGCGACCCGCTACCTGGATATCCGGCCAGCGGACCGAGGCCTGGAGATTGGCGGCACCTGGTACGGGGTGGATTACCAGCGCACAGCCGTCAACACCGAATGCAAATATCTCCTGTTAACCCATGCCTTCGAGCAGCTCGGCTGCGTGCGAGTGCAGTTCAAGACCGATCTGCGCAACGCACGCTCTCAACGGGCGATCGAACGCATCGGGGCCTTGCGGGAGGGCGTCCTGCGCTCTCATATGATCACCCCCGAGGGCTACCTGCGGGACTCGGTATATTACAGCATTATTGCGCCGGAATGGCCGCGCGTCAAAGCTCTACTGGAGGAGAAATTATCCACCAGCCACGCTCAAGGATAAGCAACCGACCGCAGACACCCGGAGCGTAGAGAAAAAAATCCCGCCGAGAGATGCATCCACCTCGGCGGGATCGTTATTACGGGTAAGATAACGGCTGGATTCGGCTTCTTGCCAGTCCGGTCCGCTTCAGGGATTTGGCTGCGCCAACCCTTAATCCGTGGCCGTCGGCGGTGGGGGCGCCGGCAGGCGTTCCTCACCCGCGAGCGCATCGGCCAGGACGACCTCTTCCTCGCGTTCCTCTTCCGCTTCAACCGCTTTGGCCAGCTCTTCCTCGTCAAAGCGGCCAGGCACGAAGCCGGTCCCGGCCGGGATCAGCTTGCCGATGATCACGTTCTCCTTGAGACCGTACAGCGGGTCCTTCGTGGAGGCGATCGCCGCACCCGCCAACACCTTGATGGTATGTTGGAAGGACGAGGCCGAGAGGAAGGACTCGGTGCTCAAAGAAGCCTTGGTGATCCCCAAAAGGGTTTCGACGAACTTTGCCGGGCGCTTGCCCTGGGCCAGCAGGCGTTCGTTCTCACGTTTCAGCTCGAGCAGGTCGATCAGGTCACCCGGTAAGAAGGAGGTATCGCCCGGGCGGGTGATCTGGACCTTGGACATCATCTTGCGGATGATGACCTCGAAGTGCTTGTCGTTGATGTTCTGGCCCTGCGAACGGTACACCTTCTGCACCTCAGAGAGCAAGTACATCTGGCATTCCTGGCGACCCTGGATGCGGAGGATGCGGTGCGGGTTGAGGGAGCCCTCCGTGAGCGGCTCGCCCGGTTCGACATGTTCCCCATCTCGCAC
Organism: Anaerolineales bacterium; assembly: GCA_036393315.1. Classification (GTDB taxonomy): domain Bacteria; phylum Chloroflexota; class Anaerolineae; order Anaerolineales; family UBA4823; genus DASWHG01. Next base: position 7,243 of record DASWHG010000176.1, read on the forward strand.
AAGCAGGCGAGCGTTGCTGGGGATCTCGTACTCGGCTTCCTGGCGCATCTCGTAGGAGACGACAACCTTGGCCGTGCCTTTTTTAGCCCCGGTTTCGATCCGCACCTTGCCGGCATTCTGGGCCACGATCGTGGCCTCTTCCATCCTGGCAAGCACATCGTCTTCCTGAGCTTCGGCGGCGTCTTCCACGGCTACCGTCCACCCGGCAGGCAGGTCGTACTCGTCGCTAACCATCTCGCTGTGCTCCACCCGGACCACACGCAAGTCGCTGTAGCGGTCAGACTGTTCAATGTAAGCGACCCCGGCGATCTCGGAGACGACCGCCTCGCCTTTCGGCGTCTTGCGGGCTTCGAACAGCTCTTCGACGCGCGGCAGACCGGTGGTAATGTCACCACCTGCCGCCACACCACCGGTGTGGAAGGTGCGCAGGGTCAGCTGCGTTCCGGGCTCACCGATCGATTGGGCAGCCACGATCCCGACTGCAGATCCGACATCCACCATCTTGCCGCGGCCCAGGTCCATCCCGTAGCACTTGGCGCAGATACCGTGGCCAAGCTCGCAGGTCAGCGGCGAGCGCACTTTGATCTCCGGTACGCCCGAGGTCACCAGGCGGCGGGCATTTTCGTAGCCTAACATTTCATCGCGCTCGGCCAGGATTTCGCCGGTCTCAGGGTCGATCACCGGCTCGGCGACCAGGCGCCCGTACAGGCGGCTGCCCAGCGGCTGCCCGGCGACATCATCCGAGCGGCGGATCCAGATGCCTTCCAGGGTTCCGCAGTCCTCATCGTTAACGATGACATCCTGGGCGATGTCCACCAGGCGGCGGGTCAGGTATCCGGCATCTGCCGTCCGCAGAGCGGTGTCTGCCAGACCCTTGCGAGCACCGTGGGTGGAGATGAAGTATTCCAGCGCCGTCAAGCCCTCGCGGAAGTTGGAACGGATGGGAAGCGGGATGATGCGTCCCGAAGGGTCAGCCATGAGGCCGCGCATGCCTGCCAGCTGCGAGATCGGCTGGAAGCCGCCTTTCGTCGCTCCCGAGTTCGCCATCGTCGCAAGGTTGCCGTGCGGGTCCATCGTCTTCTTGACTGCGTCGGCGACCTCATTGGTCGTACGCTGCCAGATCTCGATCAGCCGTTCGTTCTGTTCCTGCTCGGTCAGCAGGCCGCGCCGGAAGTCGCGCTGTGCGCCCTCGGCCTCCTGCAACGCCCGGTTGATGATCTCACCCTTCTCCTCGGGTACGGTGATGTCCGAGACCGCCAGGGTGTAGCCGGAACGGGTGGCATAGGAGAAGCCGATGTCCTTGATGCGGTCGGCTACTTCGGGCGTGGTGCTCTCGCCGCAGACCTCATACACATCCGCGACCAGGTCCTTCAACCCGCCTTTTTCAAGAGTGCGGTTGACGAACTGGATCTCCTCGGGGAGGATCCGGTTGAAGAGCACGCGCCCAACCGTAGTGTCGATGATGCGCTGCTCGGCTTCCGGCAAGCGGTTATCCTCGTCGTCGTACCAGGTTTTCGTAAGCAGGCGGATATGGGTGTGCACCTCCACCTGGTCCAAGTCATAAGACAGCTCGACTTCATCCAGGTTGCCAAAAATTCGCCCGTCGCCTTTTTGGGCCCGCGAGTCGTCCAACTTGGTGAGGTAGTAAACGCCCAGGACCATGTCCTTGGATGGGCTGATGATCGGTTCCCCGTCGGCCGGTTTGAGCAGGTTCTTGGAAGACAGCATCAGCTGCCGGGCTTCCCAGACCGCTTTCTGGGAAAGCGGCACATGGACGGCCATCTGGTCACCATCGAAGTCAGCGTTGAAGGCGGTCGTCACCAACGGGTGCAGCTGAATGGCGCTGCCCTCGATAAGGACCGGCTCGAATGCCTGGATGCCCAGGCGGTGGAGGGTGGGTGCACGGTTCAGCAGGACCGGGCGTTCCTTGATCACCTCTTCGAGCACTTCCCAAACTTCAGGGCGGTTGCGCTCGATAAAGCGCTTCGCGCCGCGGACGTTGGCGGCGTAGTTATGAGAAACCAGGCGCGAGATCACGAAGGGGCGGTACAACTCCAGCGCCATGCTCTTCGGCAGGCCGCACTGGAAGAGCTTCAATTTTGGACCGACCACGATCACGGAACGGCCCGAGTAATCGACGCGCTTCCCCAACAGGTTGCGGCGGAAGCGGCCTTTCTTCCCTTTGAGCATATCGCTCAAGGACTTGAGCTCCCGGCGGCCACGCCGCGAGAGGGCCTTGCCTCGCTGCGAGTTATCGATCAGCGAGTCGACCGCTTCCTGGAGCATGCGCTTCTCGTTGCGCACGATCACGTCTGGGGCGCCCAGTTCGAGCAGCCGCTTGAGACGGTTGTTGCGGTTGATCACTCGGCGGTAAAGATCGTTTAAGTCGGAGGTGGCAAACCGGCCGCCGTCCAGCTGCACCATCGGCCTCAAGTCGGGCGGGATGACCGGCAGGACGGTCAGGACCATCCACTCCGGGCGGTTCCCGGAACGGCGGAAAGCTTCCACCACTTTTAAGCGCTTGGTCGCTTTCTTCCGCTTCTGCTTGCTGCGCGAGGTGCGCACCTCGTGCCAGAGCTCCTCGGACAGCTTCTCCAGGTCAAGCCGGCGCAGGATGTCGTAGAAAGCCTCCGCGCCCATGTCAGCCCGGAAAACCTGCCCCCAGCGCGACTTCAGCTCGCGGTAGCGGCTCTCGCCCATGAAGGTGAGCGGTCGCAACTCCAGCAGTTCATCGCGCAGGCGGGTGTTCTCATCCCTGGCGACCGAAGCCTGGTCTTCCAGCTGGTTCCGCAGGTCTTCCATGCCCATATCCGCTTCGGCGCGCAGATGTTCGACCTCCATCTTGATGTGCTCAAGGTCGCGCTGTTTCTGATCTTTCAGCTCGCTCTCCAGTTCGTCCAGGCGTCCCTTGACGATCTTCTGAACGCTAGAGAGGTGCTTGTTGGTGATTTTATCCCCGGCCGCGACCACCGCGAGGTCCGTGTCCGGGAAGTGGATGGCTGTACGGGGAGACTGTCCCATCTCCTCGCGCAGATTCTGCTCCAGGCGCTGCCCGGCCTTGATGATCGGGTCCAGCTTCTCGGCAACGGCTTCGTCGAAGCTCTGCTCGATTTCCTGCTTGCGGTGCTGGAACTCGCCGAGCTTGCGATCGCGCCCCAATTTGATCTCCTGGATCATGGAGTTGATCCGAGCTCCCTGCTCGCGTTCAGCCAGGATGATCTTCTCCTCTAGCCGTTTGAGGGCTTTCTGGCGTGCATCTTCATCCACATAGGTGACCACGTACTGGGCGAAATACAGCACCCGGTCCAGATTACGGCGGGAGATATCCAGCAGCAGGCCCAAATACGAAGGGACCCGGCGGGTATACCACACGTGGGCGACCGGCGCGGACAATTCGATGTGGCCCATGCGCTCGCGGCGGACGGAAGATCGGGTGACTTCCACACCGCACTTATCGCACACGATCCCCTTATAGCGGATGTTCTTATATTTGCCGCAGTAGCACTGCCAGTCACGGGTCGGGCCAAAGATAGCCTCACAGAACAGGCCATCTTTCTCGGGCCTAAGGCGCCGGTAGTTAATTGTTTCAGGTTTAAGGACCTCACCGTACGACCAACTGCGTATGGTTTCAGGCGAGGCCAGACTGATCCGAAGTGAGGTCAACCCCTTAGTTTCCACTCGACTGCCTCCTACTTACTCAACGGTACTGAAAAAGACCGCCCAGATTGATCTCCCCACTACAGCACTCAGCGATGCTGCTCCGTCTGCCTGGACCGCGTTTTAACAGGTTGATCAACAAGGATAATTGGAACAAATGTACTACTAATAAAACAAACGAAAGCAAGCGCATGAGAGCCTCTCTCAAACGCTCGCTGGCGTCCATAATCACTTGGATTTGCATGCTCCAGAATTATACCTGGGGAGCTCCAGATTCGTCAAGGCCAATTTTGCGATTTTGCAGAAGAGATTATTGTAAGACAACGCTCAGAGCTCAGGCTGAGCCTGGCGGAGCGGGATCGACATCGTAAACTTGCTGCCCTTCCCCAGCTGGCTCTCTACCCAAACCTGCCCGCCGTGCCGCTCGGCGATGGACTTAACGATCGCCAATCCCAGGCCAGAACCGCGTTCGCCTTTGATCCCCTTCCGCGAGGCGCGGAAGAACTTCTCGAACAGGCGGTGCTGGTCCGCGGGAGCGATGCCGATTCCGGTATCTTGCACTTCGAAAAGGATCCGTCCAGCGTTCATCTGCAGGCTGAGATGGACTTCGCCTCCTGGGTCGGTGTACTTGATGGCATTTTCGACCAGGTTATGCAGAGCCTGCTGCAAGAGTGCGTGGTCGGCCTCCATTAATGGGATGGGCTCTTGAGGCAGCTCGGTAAGCAGCTGGATCCGTTTCTGGGCCGCCTGCATCTGCAAGGTGTTGACGACCTGCTCGATGACCTCCTGGACCGGCTGGATCTCCAGTTGCAGGCCCACGCCTGCTTCGATCCGGCCCAGGTCCAGCAAGTTGTTCACCAGGCGGGACATGCTCTCCACCCCATCCAGGATCTTGCGAACGTAGCCACTCTGCTGTTCGTTGAGATCGCCGACCATCTGGAGCATGGTGGCGTACCCGCGGATCAGAGTCAATGGCGAGCGCAGGTCATGGCTGACGGTGGATACAAAATCGGATTTTAAGGCGTCGAGCTCCTTGAAATGGGTGACGTCTCGCATGACACAGACCGTACCCACCCGGCGCCCCTCTGCCATCAAGGAAGAAGCCGTCGCCAGGTAAACCTGCCCATCCGGCAGGGTGAGCTCGGCAGATTGATTCTCGTGGGCGGAGGCGCTGAGAAGCCCGAGCAGCCTATCTTGTTTTAGGATCTGTTCGACCGGTTGGCCCGGGCTGGATTCCGGGTCCAATCCGAGGACTTGCCAGGCCGCAGGGTTGATCACCGATAAGCGATTGTGCGAATCGGTCACCAGGACCGGGTCGGGAGTAGAGGCCAGGATCGCTTCCAGGCGCTGGCGGCCGCTTTCGGCGGTCAGGAACAGGCGCGCGTTGGCAGCCGCCAGGGCCGCCTGCCCTGCCAGCGTCGTCAGGTAGCGGACTTCCTCCTCAGAGAATTGGTGAGCCTGGTCGTAAGCCACCCACAGCGCCCCGAAGAAGCGGTTCTCGTGACGCAAGGCAATGGCAAGCAAGGCCTGGGGGCGCGGGTAACCCTGGGAGAAAACTAACAACCGAGGCCGGGTCAGGTTGGTCAGCTGCACCCGCTCCTGCTGGCGTGCCAGAAAGACGATCTGCTCGTCCAGGTCCCTGTAGATCTCGCTCGCTGGCCCGACGCCATAGGTGAGCGGCCCGGGGGATTCCGCGTCTGTTTCTGGCACCATGGCCATCGCCAGGACGACCCGGGCAGAGCACGCACCGGTAACCAGGGCGGATTCCAGGACAGGCTGCAGGGCAGCCTCGATTTCCAGGGTGGAAGCAACGCCCTGGCTGACGACCAGAAGGCGGTTGAGCTCGTCCAGGCGCGCTTTCAACCGGACGCGCATCTGTTCGAAGGCTCGGCGCAGCTGCCCGACCTCGTCCAGCCCATCCACCGGCAGAGGATGGTCCAACTCCCCCTGGGCGATCCGGTTGGATTCGAACGCCAGATTTTGGAGAGAAGCGGTCACCACCCTCAATCCGAAACGTATCAGAACGACGGAGATCACCGACAGGACCAGGATCATCGCGAGCAGAGGCGCGGCGATGTACAGGGCTTGCTGCTGAGCATAGCGCGCCGGAACGGACAGGATCACCCTCCAGGGACGGCCCACGACCGGCCGGGCGTAAACCAGCTGGCGGGTGCCGTCAGGCGCCATATCGTCGTAAAACAGGGACTCTCCGAACGCGCTGCCGGTGAAATCGGTCATCACCCGGCCCGGGTTCGGATGGTACAAGATCTTCCCGTTCTCGTCGAGCAGCAACCCCTCCCCCTCAAGCTGGGCCATGCTCCGGAGCCCGGTCAGCAGCGGCTGGGCAAACGGGTTGGCCGCCAGGTCGCTGCGCCCGATCAGCACGCCGCGGGTGGTTGCCGTCTCGTCCTGGACGGCAACCAGGAAAGAGATCAAGGCAGCCGGAGATCCCGGCGGGGGTGGAACCGGTATGATCTGGATCTTGACCCCGTTCAGTGCGAACCCGATCCCGGCGCGCTCTTCCGGCGACAACGAAAAATCTTCCAGATTATCGTACGGGTAACCGGTGACCGGACTGCCTTGCACATCCAGGAAGAACAGCTGGCTGAAGTAAGGCACCGTCCGCAGGTCCTCTTCGAGCAGGGGACGTAGCCGGGCAGGAGGCTCGGTGTAGAGGCGCGGTTCGTCGGCGAGCTCCAGGATTAAATTCTGGCCGGTCTCCAGGAAGAACGGGACCGTTTCGGCAGCCATCTCGGCTGCGTTGGACATGCGACCTTCCAACATCCGCCGGGCAGCACTGCCGGCAACGATCCAGTCCCCGACCATCAGGAAGACCAGCAACACCAGCGTCAGCGGTACCATGGCATACAGGAAACGCGCTTCGAGCTTGCTCTCTGAAGGGGAAGGTACCAATCTCCCCTTTCCCCCCCACAGCGCGGGGAAAGCCAGGGCAAACCCTTCTGCCAGCACCCCGGCAACCAGCAGGCTCCCTCCGATCGCAAGGCCGGCCGGGATTGTATGGGTGACCGCAAAATCCAGGCGGCTGGCGAGGATGCCCTGGCCTACGAAGAGCGAATCGACCAGGAAGAGCACCGGATAGCCGAGCGCGAACAGCAGGGCTGTGACCAGGGGATGGCGCAGGCCGCGGAAGACTGCCGTCCGGTAGCGCTGCTGCATGGCAGCGCCGAACAAGGTACCCAGGAGGGCCAGCTCCAACGGAAGGAAAGGTTGGTGCTCGCCCCACAGGGACAGGAAAATGCCGGAGGTCGCAGCCAGGGCGGCCGCCGGAGCCGATCCGAGAAGTCCGCCAGCCAGGAACCAGGGCAGCGCAGCCAGGAACATCAGCACCTGCCCGGTCAGCTCCCTCGGAAGGAGCGGCGGTGGGAGCGCGCCGGAGGTCGACAGCTGCAACCCCGGCAGAAGCAAGCTGGTGACCGGGACCAGGAGCGCCAGGATAAAGAATATCCCTGCCTGGCGCCTAGCCCAGGGCCGGTTGTACCGGGACCAACGCCACTGGAGCAGGGCGATCATGCCCAGCAGCGCCAGCCAGGCCACCCACCCGATCCAGCCGTCCGGCCATTCGAGGGAGACAGGGTTATTGAAGAGAAAGACGAGTTCGGGCATAATGAGATCCGTTGGCAATCGCGTCCTGAGGTGGAGATGGTGCGCCGTTCACAGCCACTCGATCGTACCCTGTGTGGCACGGGAAAGATCACCATAGACGCCCCGGCGATGCTCGGGGAGCATGGCAGACAGGATGTACATGGCTTCATCGGCCATCTGGCGCAGCTCTGCACGGCCGGCTCGTTTTAAGCCGTCACGGTAATGGAAAGGTTTCCCAAAGGCGATGTGAACGCCAGGCTGCCGCCAGCGGCTCGTGAATCGCAGGGCTGGAAAACCGGGCGTGCCCTCGATCGCAACCGGGACGATCGGGGCGCCCGCGCGGCTGGCAAGGTAAGCCATCCCTTCTTTGCCTCGCTGCAGCTCTGGCCCACGGGTGCCTTCCGGAGCTACCAGGATTGTTTCTCCGGCCTTCAACACTTCCAGGGCCATCTGGATCGCCCGGCGGTCCACCTCCTCCCGCCTGACCGGGATCACACCCCACAGGCGCGGGAATATCCCGATGACGGGATACTCGTAGACTTCGACCTTCGCCATCGGTGTGACGTCGCGAGGCATCACGTGCAGCACGACGATCGGGTCGACAAAGGCAATATGATTGATCAGCAAGATCGCCGGGCCTTCTCCCGGAATGTTTTCCAGCCCTTCCACCCGCTCGATCTTCACCAGAATCGTAAATGCGATCGTGCGCAGCAAGAAGCGGCAGAACTGGCGGCGCAGGTGGTAATCTGCGTGGTGGTACCGCCAACGCTGTGTCTCATCCTGTTGCAACCTGCGGCTACTGCCGGGAACTTGCACTGTCATCCTCGATTTCCAGCTGGTATTTCCCCCGGTATTCCACCGGGAGCTGTTCGGCCAGGGTGCGCATGATGGTCTCCGTGCCTCTTTCCACCGCTGTACGCCGGTCCGGAAGCGGCGGTAACCGGAAAGGCGCCCCGACCGTCACGGTGACCTCCGTTCGGCGGAAACCTTTGAGGTTGCCGTAAATCCGCCAGTTCTCCGTTCCGGTGAACGTAACCGGGACGACCGGGACTCCGGCCTTCAGCGCCAGGTAAGCCGCGCCGCCGGTGCCTTCCTCCAATGATCCAGTGACGCTTTCACGGCCCTCCGGCGCGATGGCTACCATCCGGCCTTCCTTGAAGCCCTCGAAGACCGCCCGGAGCGCTCCCCGGTCTGGCTGGCCGCGGTGCACCCAGATCGTGCCGTAGGCATCCAGCAGCCTCCCGAGCAGCGGAAAATCATACAGCTCCACCTTGCCCAAGGCTTCGACGATCAAGGGAGTATAGGCGGCCCACACCACCAAATCGGCATCTCCCAGGTGATTGAAGACCAGCAGAGCCGGGCCCTGGCGGGGCAGGTTGTCCAGGCCGGTGACGCTCGTGCGGGTAAACAGAAATGTCACCAGGCGGGCAAGCCAGCGCACGATCGCCCGCAGGGCGCGCCGCCCGGGAGTCAGCCGCGGCAGCCGCGTGATCCCGGTGCGGACTACGAGGCTACGTGGCTTCTGAGATAACGCTTCCCTGCCTGGCATAGACTCCATGATATTCGGGCGGCAGCAGAGCGGCGATACGGGTCATGACCAGGTCGGCGTTCTGCTGCAAGGCTTCCCGGCGGGCTTCTCCCCGGGCAGTCACCGGTTCAAACCTCAACGCAGGTCCGACGTGCAACGATAAGGGAGGCCGTTCCCCACGCAAGGCCCGGACCAGAAAATCATCGGCCGCGCCAACCACCCCGACCGGGACAACGGGAACCCGGGATCTATCGACCACGTAAGCGACTCCCGGGAGGGCGCGACGCATGCCGGGATGGTGCGAACGCCCACCTTCAGGTGCGATCAGCAAAGGCCGGCCGGACTCCAGCACTCTCAGCATGGAGTCGAGCAGACGGCGGTCGTACTCCCCACGGTGCACGGGAATCCCTCCGTAAAGCCTGGCGAGGGTCGCCTGGCCCGGCCGCTCCCAAATATCGGCGGCGCCCACCGCTTCGGGCGCGACCGGCCAGAAGGCGAGCACCAGCGGTGGCTCGTACAGTGAGACGTGGTTGACCGCGATCAGGTAGGGCCCATGCGCCGGGATATTCTCCCGACCGGTCAATAGCACCCTGCTCAACAGGTGGAACACCCCCCGGAAAACCGGGCGGAACAGCGCCCGGAAAACGAGCGCGCCTGCGGAGACCCGGTACCGATCCCCCACCTCAGCCACAACCCCTCTCCGCCAGCGATTTCAACCGCTCGAACACCTGGCCGATCTCCAGGCCGTCCGTGACCAGGACGATGGCATCTTCGGCAGCCCGCAAAGGGGCAACTTCCCGGGTCGAATCGATGCGGTCGCGCCTGCGCATGGATTCCATAATGGCGGCCAGCGAGGCCGGTTCCTGGCGCTCTCGCAGCTCGGAAAAGCGCCGGCGGGCTCGCTCCTCGACCGAGGCATCCAGGTAAACTTTCAGATCCGCCTCCGGCAGGACCACGGTGCCGATGTCTCGCCCGACCATGACCACCCGGCCGCGCAGGCCCACCCGGCGCTGCTGCTCGCTCAAAGCCCGGCGCACGCCCGGATAGGCGGACACGACCGAGACGTGGGATTCGACCTCCGGGCTTCGAATCCGGTAAGTCACATCCTGTCCGTCGACCAAAACTTTATAGCTGCGGCCGTTCGGCTGATCCGCCGGGAGCACGTCGATGTCCAGCTGCTCGGCTAATTGGGTGATCGCAGCCTCGCCTTCGATCGGGACCCCGTGTTGGAGCGCGTACCAGGTGACGGCCCGGTACATGATGCCGCTGTCGAAATATAAATAGCCCAAATAGTTGGCGAGCATCTCGCCGAGGGTGGATTTACCTGAACCTGCCGGGCCATCAATGGCGATAATGTTGGCTGCGCCCATCAACCAGCTCCTAAAACCCGCCGGTACCGGTAGAGAGTCTCCGGCCTGGAGGCAACGCTTGAAATACAAAAACCAGCACCTCCTTCAAGGGCACTCTCAAGGGAGGAATTCCTCCTCACCAGGGAAGAGATCTTCGGGTTCCTGGAGCTCTGCGGGCGGCGCCAAAGACCCGTCCGGGAACAGGTCACCTCGGGCCCACAGGATGACGTGCTCCAGCCGCTGCGGTCCCTGGCGAGAAACGAGCCAGCGCGGCCAATCCTGCGGCAGCCCTCCCTGCCAGTCCGGGTAAGCCCACCAGGCAAAATCCTGCCCACGGTAAGCCACCGTCAGGCTGGGAGGAGATTGGTCTCCGGAGCGGAGGATGATCGAAGGGATCTCATCCGGCCCCGGTCCTGGTTTGAAAGTAACGTTTTCCCAGTTCCGCAGCGCCCAGCGGAGGGAAGGGGCTTCAGAGGCCACCAGGATATCGATGCTCGCCCTCTGGCCGGTGCGCCAATCCGACAGGTCACGCAGGGTGCGCAGCAGCTGCTCGGCCTGCTGCGTTGCCGGGGGCGGGCTCCACAGCTCCTGGGGGCTGTCCGGTCTCAATTGGGAGACGCCCCAAACGGCTGAAAGAATGTATAAACCGAAGGAGACAGCCAGGCCCCAGGCCAGGCCACGCTGCGCGATCACGGCCGACCATCCTAAAGCCACCAGCATGGTCGTGACAGTCCCCAAGAACAGCGTCCCTCCGATGACGGCCCAGCGCAGGCGGAGCACCTGGGGGTCCGCCCCGCTCTGGCCCAGACCTGCAAGGTTGATCCAGGCCAGAGAGAGCAGCAAGATGACCAGGGCCGCCTGCCCAAAGGCCGGCAGCCTCTCCCATTCGAAGACTCTCAGGTGGTGGACCAGCTCCAGCGCGGCCAGGGCCCACAACGGCACCAGCACCCATACCAGGTCGCTGACCTGCCTGCCGGGAGAGAGAAGCGCCAGGACAAGCGCGCTCACACTCCACAGGCTCAACACACGCGGCAGGGCTGTCCCAGAGATCCAGCCTCGAACGGCGGCGACCAGGCCAAAGACCAGCGCCAGCGGCTGGTAAAAGACCAGGGCTGCCAGCAGCCGGGAGGCCGGGATGCCGGAGGCGTTCACCCAACCGGCAATGAAAGCGGGGAAAGTCCCGGCCAGGGCGCCCAGGCCCTGGGGTTGGCGGAAGAACAGCGTCCCGGCGAGCAGGATCGTGCCACCGGCGGCCAGAGCCCCGGCGCGGGCGAACTCCCTCCGGTAGCCGTCCTCTCCAGGGCGGGACCATCCGGGCAGGCCGGTAAGTTTCAGCAAGAGCGCAGCTCCCCAGGCAAGCGCCAAACCCAGTGCGCCTTGCAGGGCGGGGGGGCCGGAGAGCAGGGCCAGGCCGCCGAGAATCCCGGACGGCAGCGAGCGCCGGTCGTAAGCGAAGCCAAGCGCTAAAAGGCCAAAACCGGCCGCCAGCATCGGCCCTCCTGCCAGGCGAGAGGCCGCAACCAGACCGGGGTCGAGCGCCAGCCCGAATGCCAGGACCAGGCCTGCGATCCTTCCCGCCGGATACCGGGCGAGGTAACCGCGGAAGGTCCACGGCAGGAGAACCAGCAGGCTGCCGGCCAACGCAGGCCAAAGCCGTGCGATCGCGTTACTGTCCCCGAAGAGGAAGAAAAGCAGCCCGGTCAGCAACACGTACCCGGGTGCCGGTCCGAGGGCTGCGTGCTGCCCCTCGGCCACATTCAATGCCTGGAGCGCCCAGCCGGCTTCGAGATCCGTGAGCGGGGCCGCGCCAAGGTTAAGCATCCGCAGCCCCAGCGCCAGGAGAAATGCCAGGGCATACAGGATTTGTTCTATGGTGATGCGATTCATGCTCATAAATGCCGGTCTAAACTATTATAACCCTTCACTGCCAGCCTCGACTTTTCAAAATTAACAAGTTTTTTACGCGCCGTTAGTGGATTTTTCACCGAGGACTCAGTCTGGCACCGGATTCGCCCTCCCAACCAGGGGCAGGAAGAAGTAGAAGGAATCCACCCCAACGGCCTGGCAGCTCTGCACAACCACGTCGTCGATATACCAGCCTTCTCGCGCAGTTGAATTATCAGTCGCCAGGCGGAAACGAAACCGAACTGCCTGGCCAGCGTAATCGTCCAGGGCGACGACCGAATTGATCCAATCCTGGGGATCCCCGCACCAGGCGTCCTTGCCCGCGAGCGGGTTACCGAAGGTTCCGGAGACAGGCGCGTGGTAAGGGTCAATCAGCAGGTTATCCGCTGCCATCTGCCACCAGCTGCTGCCCCCATCGGTGGAAATCTCCAGGATGGCGCCATCGAAGCACAGAGACCCCAGGCTGTTCCGCTCGATCGCCTGGTAGTTCCAGAATTGCAGGGAGAGCGGCGCCTGGTTTACGGGCAAACTCATCTGTGGAGAGACCAGGTACTGGTCGCTGACCGTGGATACATCCTTCCCGAAAAAGGCGCTGGTGCCTGAGTGGGGCCTAGCGCTGGAAAGCGCCCAGGTGTCGCCCGTCCCACTGTGGCTCCACCCTGCCGGACCCGCTTCGAAATCGGTCTGGTACAGCACGGATGGTTCGTCTCCAACCGGGCAATCCCCTGGAAGCGCCTCGATCGTAAAGCTGAAAACGACCGAAAAAGCACCTTCTCCACAAGCGTTCTTAGCACGGACGCGCCAGTAATACTTCCGGCCAGACTGGAGATCAGCGGGCGGCACATAGGAGGCGCCTGCGATCCCTGCGCTGGAATCCACAATGTTCGTGAACTGGCTGTCGGTGGCAATCTGGATTTCATAACTGGCTGCCTGGGATGCGGCGGTCCAGCTGAAAGCAGGCAGGACCGGTTGATCCTCGGAGCCATTCGCGGGGTTCTGCAGCACCGGTTTCCCAGGCGAGCTGCCGTTCAGATCCAGAACGGCGCTCGCCGTCCTGGTCGAATCGACGCTCTCTCCTTTGACCGCAAGGACGTGACTTCCACTGAGATCGGCGCCGATATTACCGACGGTCAGCGTGCTGGACCCTGCCGGGGTGACCGGGTTGGACCCGAAAGACACGCTCGAGCCGCCGGGCTGGCCGGTGGCGCTGAGCGTCACCGCGCTGTTGTAACCTAGGATCGAACCGACCGAGACCTGGTAGACGGCCTGGGTTTCGCTCACCGTACAGATGCTCTGGCTCCCAGGCATAACCGACAGCGTGAAAGCCGGCAATTCAGCGCAGTTATAGCACACCAGGGCAAAATCCTGGTCGGTGCCGTCGCCGGAATTTGGGACGCCATTTCCGGCAACGTTGAAGGCAGTGACGGTGATCGCAATCTCACCGGTCGTCCCGGCAGGCAGGAAGATCGCCTCGTAGTTGTTCTTGCTGTCCGGCGTCCCCCCGGTAATGCTCCACGCCCCGGAGAAGCGGTTCCCCAGGTAAGTCTGCCCCCCTATCTGGACACTCAAATTCAGATCGTTCACCTGCGGGCTGGTCCCGACCGCTCCGGCCTGGTCGGTGTAGGCAAGCACGATGCGGACCGGTTTCGTCGCATCGCCGACCCCGCCGTTCAGGGTCCAGGTTTCGCCAGAGTTGTTAAATGCAACCGTCTGGTCGAGCAGGTAACGGGGGGCGCCGTCAAAGGCAATGCCCAGGTTCGGCATACCAAAGCCCTGTTTATTGCTCGGCAGGGTATCGTTGGCGCTGGCGCCGGTCAGGTAGGTGGGATGCGCGATCAGGTAAGCCTTGAGAATGGCCGGGCTGGGAGCGGCCAGGCCGTAATTCTTCGCCAGCCAGTGGTAATAAAGAGAGGCCACCCCGGCGACGGCGGGCGTGGAATGGCTGGTGCCCGAGGAAGCAGCAAACACCGTCTGATTAAGGGGATGGTACTTGTCACAGACTGAAACACCAGTGTAGCCAGTGCTGGTACTGGCGGTGCCCTGGACGTGGGTCCCGGGAGCGACCACCTCCGGCTTGACCCGCCCACCGGAAGCGGGCCCGCGGCTCGAAAAACCGATGATATCCATGGCGTTGTTCGCGCCTGAAGGCCCGATAAGGCACCCATCCGTCCAGGTCGGGCGGTCATTCTCGGAGGCGCCCACTGTGATCACATTCTTCGCATTTCCCGGCGATCCAATCGTCGCGCTGTTGGGGCCGGTGTTCCCGGCTGCGAAGACAAATGCCAGCTGCTGGTTCCCGGCCTGGCCCAGGACGGCATCGCGAGTGCCGACGTCGTAGGCCTGCGAGGATGCGTCGTACATACCGACGCATTCGGCTGTGCTGCAGCCCCACGAGTTGCTGCTGATCCTGGCCCCGGCGTTGTAGCTGGCCTGGATGACGCCCGTGTCCGAGTTACCGCAAGCGGAGATATTGTAAGTCTCTCCAAAGACCCGGGTGCCGGCCAGCCGCCCGTACGGGTTGATCCCCAGCCCTAAGTTGAACCCGTCCGCGTCGTTGTACGCCGCCCCGGTGCGGGAGTCGTACCCTCCGGCAATGCTGGCGTTGATGTGACCGTGACCGCCCGGGCCGCCCCCATTGGCCTCCGCGGTACAGTTCTGAATGTAAGCCAGGCGAGTCGGGTTGCTGAGGCTCCCGGCTACGTGCAGGGTGCTGTCGCCCGAATTGACCGCCCCG
>DASWHG010000177.1:0-10026 GCA_036393315.1 Anaerolineales bacterium
AGAAAGCAAGTATATCGAGAACGAAATCCCTCCCGATATCCTGAACCGGCTTTTCTGCAAATCCAGCCAATTGATGGATGAACTGCCGGATCACAGCGTCCACCTGATGGTTACTTCACCCCCCTACAATGTGCAGAAAGAATACGATGGAGACCTGAACTTATCTGAGTATCTCGATCTCTTAAAGCAAGTCTGGAAGGAAACCTATCGCGTGCTCGTCCCGGGTGGGCGAGCCTGCATTAACGTCGCCAACCTGGGGAGAAAGCCGTACCTTCCGCTGCACAGTTTCATTATTGAAGGTATGCTCGCCACCGGTTTTCTCATGCGGGGGGAGATCATCTGGAACAAAGCCTCGAGTTCCAGCCCTTCCACGGCCTGGGGAAGCTGGCAGTCGGCTTCCAATCCCGTTCTGAGGGACGTGCACGAATACATCCTGGTCTTTTCCAAGGATACCTTCAGCCGGAAAGGCAAGGGGAAAGAGAGCACGATCCAAAGGGGAGATTTCCTGGAGTGGACCAAGAGCGTGTGGACTTTCCCGGCTGTCTCGGCTCGGAAAATCGGCCACCCGGCGCCTTTCCCGCAGGAGCTGCCGCACCGCTTGATCCAGCTGTATACCTTTAAAGATGAAGTCGTCCTGGACCCCTTTGCAGGCAGTGGGACGACCTGCCTGGCCGCGGCCATTGATGACCGATTTTATATTGGCTACGAGATCAGCCAGAAATACATCGCCCTGGCGGAGAAGCGGTTGGCATCGATTTCCGCGGAAGAACCAGCCGATCAACCAGGCGATGATCAACCAGATGATGATCAACCAGGGGATGATCAACCAGGTGATGATCAGCGAGTTGATTCAAGCAGTCCCTCCTCGTAAATCCGCCGGATCGTGGTTTCGATGTCGGGCGCGCGGACTTCCAGGTCGTGGATCCGGTAGCGGGTGGAGAGCCGCCCGATCAGCTCCGAAGCGGTGATCTCCTTGCCATCGAACCCATAAGTCGCCCGCAGACCATCCTGTTTGTAAACCTCAGCCCCGTTGATCGAGACATCCTCGTATGGCTCGGCGAAATCCACCACCAGCTGCCGCTTCCCGCCGAAACGCTCGCGCAGCGTACTCAGCTGGCCGTCGAAGAGCAGCCTGCCACGATCGATGATCATCACCCGCTCGCACATCTTCTCCACGTCGGATAGGTCGTGCGTGGTCAGGATGATAGTCGTGCCGCGCTGGCGGTTGATGTGACCGATGAACTGGCGGATACGCTCTTTGGCAACCACGTCCAACCCAATGGTGGGCTCGTCGAGGAACAGTAGGGTCGGGTCGTGCAGCAGCGCGGCGCTCAGGTCTGCTCGCATGCGCTGGCCGAGGGACAAGGACCTGACGGGAGTATTCAAGAAAGGATCGAGCTCCAGCAGCTGGCGAAATTCCGCCAGATTCTGGTGATAGCGATCCGTCGGGATCTGGTAGATGTACTGGAGCAGGTCGAGCGATTCGATCACCGGCAAGTCCCACCACAAGGTGGTGCGCTGGCCGAAAACCGCCCCAATCCGGGCGACGTAAGCCTGGCGCTCCTTCCACGGCACGAACCCGTTGACCCGCAGCTCGCCTGCGGAGGGCACCAGCAGGCCGGTGAGCATCTTGATGGTTGTCGATTTACCTGCCCCGTTCGGCCCCAGGTACCCGACCAACTCTCCCGGCTGCATCTCGAAGGTGATGCCGTCTACGGCGCGCACCACGCTGTACTGGCGCGTCGCCAGGTTGAGCAGCGATCCCCACAAGCCGCGGTGGTGCTTAAAGACTTTGAAATGTTTCTCTAACCCGGATACCTGGATAATCGGTCTCATCTTTCCTCGGACGATGAAGCTTCCTGATTCATGGATAACACATGGAAGTGTATCTCTTTTGGCTCACGTGCCTGTGCTCTGGTAGTGGCGGATCCCGAACCGCCAGAAGGCCAGGGCTGCGAACAGGCTCCCCAGGCCCACCAGGGGCGCCAGGAAGGGGGCAAAGACCGGCAGGCCAAAGGGGTCTGGCTTATCCAGGAAGAACAGCGCGGGATAATAGTTCAGGAAGATCGCTGGGATTATAAAAGTGAAGGTGCGCCGCATCCAGTCCGGGTAGATGTGCGCCGGATAACCGATCATCTCGTTCCCGCCGTAGGTAAAGATATTGATCACCTCCAGGGCTTCTACCGTCCAGAAGGAGAAGGTAGCGCCGGTGATGAACAGCCCGCCGAAGAAGCACACCAGGCTGGCGAATACGACTGGCAGATAAAGGATCTTTGCGGCCGTCCAGTCGATCTCGAGGGTGGCCAGCGCGAAGCCGAAGATGACCAGCCCTTGCGCGATCCGGCCCACCCGGCGGAGGATGAACTCGGATCCCAACACCTGTACGGTGATGCCCACCGGGCGTAGCAGCAGCTGGTCGAACGTGCCGCGACGGACGTGCTGCCCGAATCCCTGCGGGTCGAAGCCGCTGAAGAGCATGTCCATCGTCCCGAAGGATGTCTCTACCATACCGAACAAAAAGGCGATCTCGGCCAGGGACCAGCCGCCGATATTCTCAAAGCGCTGCAGAACCAGCGCCAGTGTGCCGAAGCCGAGGGTGGTGATCAATCCGGTGGCTATCACGTCGGAGAGGAACGACAGGCGGTATTGCAGCTGGCCACGGATCTTGACCGAGACCAACCTGTGGTAAATGCCGAGCGCGTTCCAGGCTTTCACCAGCCAATCTCCTCGCTTCTTCCGGATGGATGAAAACATGTTTACCTGCTCGTCAACCGCCCTGGATGACCAGCCGCCGCAGGCCAGCGCCCAGCACGATCCTGCCGGTGGCGATCAAAACTAGCACCCAGACGGCCTGGGCAGAAAGAGCAGCGACCAGCTGTGGTCCGGCCAGTAATCCAAGATATACTTCGATGATTGTGTTGACCATGTGCGGGAAAGGAGTCAGGTAGCACAGGCTGATAAACCAATCTGGAAAAAAGCGCAGCGGCATCATAAATCCGGACAAGAACCAGGAGACGATAAACGCGAGCCGTCCAATCCCCTGGGCGTTGGGAGTCCAGAAGGCTGCCAGGCTGACCAGGAAGCGCCACGAAAAGCTTACCAGCCAGGCCAGGATCAGCGCCAATCCAAAGGCTGCCCACCCACCGACACCTCGAGGGTACGTGATGTCGAAGAGGAATGCATAGGCAGCCAGGATAGGCGCCCCGCGCAGAAGAAGGCTGGCGATGGCGCGCCCGAAGTCCTGCGCCATCCAAAAGGAAAAGTAGCTCATTGGCTTCAGCAGGTCGGAGGCCACAGCTCCGGTGTAGACGGAGTTCATCACTTCGTACCAGCTGAACAGGCTCAGGAAGGCGATCGTCCCCTGGGAAATCCCGGTGTACGTGATCGCATCCGCTGCGGAGATACCTTCAACCTGGCTGCGGCTGCCGTACAGCGCCATCAGCACGGCCACGCGCAGCAACCCAAAGAACAAGTTGGTGACCAGCCCGGCCAGCGTGGCGGCGCGATAAGTGATCTGGCGTTGAAAGGCGAGCTTGCTGAGTTCCCAATACAGGCGCATAATGAATAATAGTTGTCGCTTCTGAGGCGGGAAACCAATTTTCGAGTTTACCCAACATGGCAGCAGCTGTCAATCGATTCCGTGAATATTTTTGATTCGTACCTGCCACGCAGAATACAGGCGAACCTCGTTCAATCCCTATCGGGCCCGGATGCGTCGGATGTTATAATCACTGCGTTCTATGGACATTCACGAGCTTACCCAGGCTATGCACGCTTTCGTCCGCTCACAGGGCTGGTACGAGACGGGCAGCCCGCGCCCGCAAACCTTGCGCAACCTGGCGATCTCCCTCAATCTGGAGGCCAGCGAAGTGCTGGAGCATTTCCAGTGGAGTGAGACGGCTGCCCGCCCAGAGCAGCTGGCCGAGGAACTGGCCGATGTAGCCCTCTATTTATTGCAGATCGCCAGCGTAGCCGGGATCGACCTGGAGCAGGCGATCCTGGACAAGCTGGAGCACAACTACGGGCGAAGCTGGGATTCGGGATAGCGATGCGTGTCACGGTTTTTGGCGGCTCTCAACCCCGTCCTGGGGAGCCGGCTTACGAAGAAGCGCTGCAGCTCGGCCTGCTGCTCGGCCGCGCCGGTCACACGGTGCTCACCGGCGGCTACATCGGTACGATGGAAGCGGTGTCGTGCGGCGCAGCCGAAGCAGGTGGACACGTTGTCGGGGTGACCTGCGACGAGATCGAGTCCTGGAGGCCGGTGCTCCCGAACCGCTGGGTCAAAGAGCAGATGCGCTACCCGACCCTGCGCCAGCGCCTGTTCGCCTTGATCGAAAACTGCGATGCAGCCGTCGTGCTCCCCGGGGGCATCGGAACGCTGGCGGAGCTGGCCGAGATGTGGTCGCACCTGCAGACCGGAGCCATTTCGCCCCGCCCGCTGATCCTGGTCGGTCCGGGCTGGAAAGCCGTGATGGACCAGTTCCTGTCCACGTTCCCGAGTTACATCCCGGAGCGGCACCGGCGGTGGCTGTCTTTCGCGCCGGACGTGGCGAGCGCAGTCCGGATGCTGGACCAACATGAATGATCCGGGCAGGCCATGACCGGTCTCCTGGATGCGAACGCGAGAACTGAGTGAAACGATAAAATGCCTGCAGAAAAACTACCTACTCGTGCTACAGATTTTTCCGATTGGTACAACCAGGTCGTCCTAGCAGCCGAGCTGGCCGACTACGCGCCGGTGCGCGGCTGTATGGTGGTGCGGCCTTATGGATGGGCCCTCTGGGAGAACATCCAGGCCGCCCTCGACCGGCGCTTCAAGGCCACCGGCCATGTCAATGCCGCCTTTCCTGTGCTTATCCCCATGTCCTTAATGGAGAAGGAAAAGGAGCACGTCGAAGGGTTCTCCCCAGAACTGGCAGTCGTGACGATCGGTGGTGGTGAGAGGCTCGAAGAGCCGCTGGTTGTTCGCCCGACCTCAGAGACGATCGTCGGATACATGTACTCGAAGTGGATCAAGTCGTACCGGGACCTGCCATTGCTGATCAACCAATGGGGGAGTGCGGTCCGATGGGAATTGCGCACCAAGCTATTCCTGCGCACGCTCGAGTTCTACTGGCAGGAAGGCCATACCGCCCACACCACCTCCGAGGAGGCCCAGGAGGAGACGAGGCGGATGCTCGACGTGTACACCGACTTTGCGATAAATGAGGCTGCCGTCCCGGTCGTGCCGGGAAAAAAGAGCGAGAGCGAGAAGTTCATGGGGGCAGTCAGCTCCTATACCATCGAAGCGATGATGGGGGATACCCGCGCCCTGCAAGCAGGCACTTCGCACTTCTTAGGCCAAAATTTCGCCCGCGCCTTCGACATCCAATACCTGGACGCTAACAACCAGCTGCAGTACGCCTGGACGACCTCCTGGGGGTTGTCCACCCGCTTCGTTGGGGCGATCATCATGACCCATGGCGACGACCAGGGGCTGGTCCTGCCCCCACGGTTGGCCCCGATCCAGGTGGTCATCGTGCCCATTTACCGCTCTGAACAGGAAAAATCCGTGGTGCTGCCGGTCGTGGAACGGGTGAAATCCGAACTGGGTGAATTCCGGGTTCACGTGGACGGACGGGAGGAAGTCACCCCGGGGTTCAAATTCAACGATTGGGAGCTGCGCGGCGTACCGCTGCGTATTGAGATCGGTCCAAAAGACGTGGAGAATGAGAACCTGGCCTTCGCCCGCCGCGATCTGCCAGGCAGAGAGGGCAAGACCTTTGTGCCCGTATCCCGGGCGAGCGCACGGGTCCGGGAGACGCTGGCCGGTATCCAGTCCACGATGTTCGAACGGGCACTGGCATTCCGGGAGGACAACACCTGGATGCCGGAAGACTACGAAGGGCTGCGCGAGGCAGTCAGAGATGGATGGGCTCTGGTCTGGTGGTGCGGCGACCAGGAGTGCGAGGCCAGGATCAAGGATGACACCCGGGCGACGATCCGGTGCATCCCATTCGAGCAGCCAGGCGGTACTGGAAAGTGCATTGTCTGTGAAGGGATCGCTACCGAAAAAGTCTATATTGCCCGCGCCTATTGATCCAACCCGATGCCTGCGATCCAACTGGCTCGCCTGAAGATCCACACCACCCAGCTGGCGGAGAATTTTGCCAAACCTGCTGTTTTCGTGCGCTCCTTGCACGAGCTGCTCGATTATTATTCCGACCGGACCTACCGGCCCGGGCAGGCTGGTGAGCCGCCGCCGTTATTGAAGGCCTACAACGTCCCGACTCCGGTGCTGCGCCATGTTTTGAAAGAATTGGTTCCGGACGCCTTGCAAGACCGCCCGGGGGCGCTCCGTTTAATTGGACTGCTATGGGAAGAACCGTTTTATGAGTTCCGCCAATTAGCGATCTCCCTGGTTGGGCAGGTTCCACCCGACCCGCCGGAGGATATCCTCAAGATAGTGCGAGCCTGGGCGATCCCAAGCACTGAAATGCGCCTATTGGTGTTGCTGTTTAAAACCGGGCTCACCCGAGTTCGGAAGGAATTCCCGCAGGTCTATCTACGGCAGGTGGATATCTGGTTGGCTTCTTCCAGGACTTTCACGCAGCAGCTGGGTCTCCAGGCGCTGCTGCCACTGGTGGCCGACCCTGAATTCGATAACCTGCCGGTCCTTTTCCGGATGCTTGCTCCCCTGGTGAGAGACGCACCTGTCCCGCTGCGCCCTGACTTGCTGGACATCATGCACCAGCTGGCGCGGCGTTCACCCAAGGAGGCGGCTTTTTTCCTGCGCCAGAATCTGACACTCAAAACTGACAACCCCGGGACAGCCTGGCTGACCCGGCACAGCCTGGCTGCCTTCCCGCCCGAGATCCAGGCGAACTTGCGGTCCGCCCTGCGGGAGGCGCGATAAAGATCCGCATCTTGAACTGCCTCCCGTCTGGGGTTTGAGATTGCTCCCTCGCCAGTCCCGTATTTGCCTTATTTATCTGTTTTTTGGTATAATCATCCCCACTGACTAGACCTCCCGGTGGTCATCTCGATCCTGACTGCTGGGAAGGAGACCTGCAGGAAGTTCATTTTTACAGAGAGAGAAGAGAAAGCAGAAGTCATGACAATGGATAAAGAAGCCAAACAAACGTTGATGCAGGAATACTCCCGGCACAACACCGATACCGGATCACCCGAGGTGCAGATAGCCCTGCTGACGACCCGGATCAATCACCTGACCGACCACTTGCGAACGCACAAGCAGGATGAATCCTCCCGGCGCGGGCTGCTCAAGATGGTCGGCAGACGCCGCCGCTTGCTGGCCTACGTCCGGCGCAAAGATTTTCAGCGCTACCAGGCCTTGACCGACCGGCTCAAGATTCGCCGCAAGTGAGCTTTACCCGGCCCGAGTAGATGGCGCGCAAAGTTTCCATCTACTCGATTTTTTTGGGTGGAAACTGTAAAAGCAGACCGCCAGGGGTGAACAGTGCGGATTATTTCACCAGAAGAAGCGTAGCGATCATTTCGATCATCTATTCGTTTATTTCATTTATGCCTGAAGGTTAGGAATTGGAGTCTGGTGACAACTGCCGTTGGGTAGGCCAACGGTGGGTTGCCGGCAGCTTCCAGTCCCTGACCTGGCAGGCGACATACAGGAGATGAAAATGCAACCAGAAGGAAAGACTTTCCGAACCAGGGTGGGGGACAAGGAATTCATCCTGGAAACCGGTCGCCTGGCTGGCCAGGCCGGTGGCGCAGTCACCGTCCGGGTGGGCGATACGATGGTATTCGCCGCCGCCACCATGAGCGACCAACCACGCCAGGGGATCGATTTCTTTCCCCTCACCGTGGATTATGAGGAGCGGATGTATGCCGGGGGGCGCATTCCCGGTTCGTTCTTCCGCCGAGAAGGGCGTCCGAGCGAGGAAGCGATCCTGGTAGCCCGTTTGACGGATCGCCCTTTGCGCCCACTCTTCCCTAAGGACCTGCGCAACGACGTGCAGGTGATCCTTTACTCATTCTCCGCAGATACGGAGAACCCGATCGACATCCCCGCCCTGAACGCCGCCTCCGCCGCCTTGATGATTTCCGATATCCCCTGGGGTGGCCCCGTGGGCGCTGTCCGGGTGGGGCGTATCGACGGAAAATTCGTGGCCAACCCTACCTTCGGTGAAAAAGCACAATCAGACCTTGACCTTCGCATGGCTGGAACTCGCGATGCGATCTTGATGGTCGAATGCGGCGCCGATGTGGTCTCCGAAGATGTCATGGTCGCTGCGCTGGAGTTCGGCCAACAATCCATGCAGGAAATCATCAACCTGCAGGAACGCATGGCCGCTGAAGTCGGTAAGCCGAAACGGGATTACACGCACTTCGCCCTGGATGAGGATCTGAAGACCTCCGTCTACCAGCGTGTCGAGGGAGTTCTCAACGAGATCTTTGCTCAACCTTACGTTAAGGAGCAGCGCAATATCGCCCTGGATGAATTGAAAGAGGCGGTCATCGCCGAATTCTCGACAGAGGATGAAAGCCTGTCTGCAAGCCTGAGCCAGGCGTTCGACGATGCACTGAAAACGGTCGTTCGAAAACGCATCCTGGAGGACGGCGTCCGGCCGGACGGCCGCGGCCCGACGGAGATCCGGCCGATCTGGTGCCAGGTTGAAGTCAGCCCGCGAGCGCACGGTTCCGGCCTGTTCACACGAGGCGAAACGCAGGTGATCACCCTGGCGACCCTGGGGACGCCGCGCGAAGCTCAGGAGATGGACACGCTGTCGTCTACCGAGAACAAACGCTATATCCACCACTACAACTTCCCGCCTTTCTCAACCGGAGAGGTGCGCCCGCTGCGCGGCGCCTCCCGCCGGGATGTCGGGCATGGCGCGCTGGCCGAACGAGCTTTGATCCCCGTGATTCCGCCCGAATCGGAATTCCCGTACACCTTGCGCCTGGTCTCTGAGGTGCTGTCCTCGAACGGCTCCACCTCCATGGGCGCCGTCTGCGGCTCAACCCTGGCCTTGATGGACACCGGCGTGCCGATTAAGGCGCCCGTCGCTGGCGTCGCCATGGGCCTGATCAAGGGTGAGGGCGAGCAGTACACCGTCCTGACCGATATCCTGGGGATGGAAGACCATCTCGGGGACATGGACTTCAAGGTAGCCGGTACGCCGAAAGGCATCACCGCCTTGCAGATGGACATGAAAGTCAAGGGTATTACCAAAGAGATCATGGCCCAGGCCCTCGAGCAGGCTCGCCAGGGACGGATGCACATCCTGGATAAGATGCTAGAGGTCATTCCCGCCCCCCGGCCTGAGCTCAAGCCGCACACTCCCCGGATTACGATCGTCCATATCCCGGTCGACAAGATCGGTGCGGTCATCGGTCCGGGCGGTAAGATGATCCGCAGCATCCAGGAAGAGACGAACACGCGCATCGATATCGAGGAAGACGGGTCGATCTTCATCGCAGCAACCGATGGTGAAGGCGAGCGGATGGCGCGGGAGCGGATCCTCTCCCTGACCGAGGTACCGGAGATCGGGCGGATCTACACCGGCAGGGTCGTACGCATCACCGATTTCGGAGCCTTCGTCGAAATCTTGCCCAATACCGACGGCATGGTGCACATTTCACAACTGGATACCGAACGGGTGGAACGGGTTGAAGACGTCGTCCGAATGGGAGATGAGATCACCGTCATGGTGACCGACATCGATCCGGGTGGCAAGATTCGTCTCTCCCGGCAGGCAGTACTGGAAGGCTGGACGGCGGAGGAGGCCAGCATGCGCGACCGCCCGGGTGGCCGCCGGCCGGGCGGCGGCGGTCGTCGTGATGACCGGCGGGGTGGTGGTGGAGGCCGGAGCCGGTACTAGTCGGATCACGAACCTCCGGTTCGTACGCTTCCAATTATTACTGTTTGGAGTTACGCAGTTCAGGAGAAAATTGTGGGTGTTTGGGCGGGCATCGCCCGCCCAAACACCCACATCCTCCCACCAACTGCGTAAGTCCTGACTGTTCAGGTTTGTAGGAGCAGTATCCCAATGAGGATACTGCTCGTCT
>DASWHG010000178.1:0-3846 GCA_036393315.1 Anaerolineales bacterium
AAACCTGTTCATCGTCTCCCTGGACGACCAGCGCGAGTGGTTTCGCTACCACAGCCTGTTTGCCGATTTCCTGCGCGGCGAGCTGAACCGCCGCCATCCGGAAAAGGTTCAAGAGCTCCATCGCCGGGCCGCCCGCTGGTATCTACATCAGGACCTGCCCGAACAGGCCTTCCGCCACGCGGTGGCGGGCGATGATGCGGACCGGGTGATCGAGATTGGCGACCTCTATATTAATGCAAAGCTGGCGGGCGGCGAGATCAAGGTTGTGGCGGGCTGGCTCGACTCGCTCCCGGCGGCGTGGTACGCCGCTTACCCTGTGCTCGGCCTCGCGCAGGCAGCCTTTCTGTTCTTCACCGGCGCCTTCCAGGCCGCTATCCGCCGCGTCGATGAAGTTGAACAGAAGATGCTGTCCGCAGAGGGTGAAGACAAGGGCGGGCAACTGGCAAGGGTGACCGCCGTTCGCTGCTTTGCTGCGTGCTTTCAAAACGACCTGGCGCGGGCCGAGATCCTTGCCAACCAGGCGCTGCGGGATTTGCCCGACGCGGATCTTGGCTTTCGACCTGGGATTTATGGCGCGCTTGGGGATACCTACCGCCAGAATGGGCGCTGGGAGGAAGCGAAAGAATCCTACCTTAAGGTGCTTGACTTCAGCCACGCGCCTGCCGTCCGTATCGATGCAGTGCACGTGTTTGGCGCTCTGGCCGATCTGGACCTGAGACAGGGCCGGCTGCAGAGCGCGGCCGGTTATTGGAGAAAGGCCCTGGCAGCCATCGGCGAGCGTGAGAATTGGGGGCGCCTTCCGCTCCCGGTCATTGGCTGGGTTTACATCCGCACGGGCGAGATCCTGTACGAGTTGAACCAACTGGCGGAGGCATGGGATCACGTATCGCGCGGGCTGGAACACGCCGAACTGGGCGGCGACGTGCGGGCGCTGATCGCCGGTTATTTGATGGCGGCCCGCTTGAAGCTTGCAGAAGCCGACATCGAGACGGCGGTAGAGTACCTGGAGCGAGTTCGTCCGTTAATGGAGCAAGCGCAGTTTCCCGACTGGACCAGCCAATTCGAGCGTTTACAGCTCGAGCTCTGGCTGGCGGATGACAGGCTCAGAGCAGCAGTTAATTGGTCCGACGAGATGCTGCAGGACGGCGGGCTCGAGACACGACCGGAAAGCGGGGTGGCTCAACTGGCGATTTCCCGTGTACTGATCGTCAAAGGAGACGCGCCATCCCTCGAACAAGCGAAGACTTTCCTCGAGCGCTTGATCGAAGCAGCAGAGGAGGAGGGCCGCACGGGCATCACGATCGAGGCGCGGGCGCTTGAAGCCCTGGCCGACTGGAGGCGTGGCGAACGGGTGGGCGCGATGACCTCCCTGGAGCACGCCCTGCGGCTGGCTGAACCCGAGGGCTACGTACGGCTGTTCGCCGATCTTGGGCTGCCAATGGGCCAGCTGCTGCTGGAAGCCCGTTCCCGAGCTGTGATGCCGGAATACGTCGATAAGCTGCTGGCCGCTTTTGGCGCTGACCTGGAGCACCCGGCTCCCGCCCAGGCGGCGCTGCCGGAACCGCTGACGCCGCGGGAGGAGGAAGTCCTGGGATTGATGGCAGCCGGCCTGACCAACCGCGAGATCGCCGAGCAGCTGGTCGTCTCACCGGAGACAGTCAAGAAGCATACCAGCAACATCTACGGAAAACTGGGGGTCAGCAAGCGTACCGAGGCCGTGGCGAGAGCCAGAGAACTGGACCTGCTGGACGGATAAGAATTATCCGCTAATTCACGCCAATCTACGCAAATCAAATCTCAAAAAATACCCCTCTTGAATACCCCATTGGGGGCATGACCCGGCGCGCCAATTCATGTATCCTTTTCATACACATAAACAATCTGTTTAATTCGAAAGGAGCAAAAAGATGTCAGAACAGAACAAGCTCATCGCTCGCCGTCACGCTGAGGAGGTACTGAGCCAGGGAAATCTTGGCCTCGTCGACGAGATTTTCGCCAGCGACTTCGTCGGCCATGCGCCTTCTGGTGAGACGCACGGCCCCGAGGCCATGAAACAGTTCGTCTCCGCGTTACGCAGGGCGTTTCCCGACCTGCGCGTCACGGTTGAGGATCAGATCGCCGAAGGGGACAAAGTAACCATCCGCTGGACATCTCGCGGCACGCACACGGGCGAGTTCCAGGGCATGCCGCCGACCGGCAAGCAGATGACTATGACAGCGATGACTCTTGCCCGCATCGCCAACGGCAAGATCGTGGAAGCCTGGACAGAAACGGATACCCTGGGCATGCTGCAGCAGCTTGGCGCTATCCCGGCGCCAGCCAATTAATAAGTACCAGCAGGAGATTGGAGCGATAGAAATGAGTTTGCCGGTATTGGCTGGGGTTTTCTCGACCACCATTTTTGCCTTCAGCACGCTTCCCATGCTGTTGAAAGCGGTGCGGACGAAGGACCTCAGCTCATACAGCCTGGGCAATATCCTGCTCAGCAACCTGGGCAACATGATCCATTCCGTCTACGTGTTCAGCCTGCCAGCCGGGCCGATCTGGCTGCTGCATATCTTCTACCTGGTTACCACGGGCCTGATGCTCGTCTGGTATCTGCGCTATGAATGGCCTTCGGCTGCTGATTCAAATAAACGCCAGGTTATTGGAGGTTAGTGAAATGATAACAAACAGGAAAGCACAAGGAGAACGTTCGATGAGCGATCCAACCCTTAGATATGACACCATCGTCATCGGTGGCGGCCAGGCTGGCCTGGCTACCGGTTACTACCTGCAGCAGCAGGGACGGGACATCTCGACAGGCTCGATGCACCGTTTTGTCATCCTCGACGCTGGCGAGCGGATCGGCGACGCGTGGCGCAAGCGGTGGGACTCGCTGCGCCTGTTCACCCCCGCCCGCTTCAACGGGCTGCCGGGGATGCCCTTCCCTGCTCCGGCCTACTCGTTCCCCACCAAGGATGAAATGGCCGACTACCTGGAGGAATACGCGGCGCGTTTCGAGCTGCCGGTTCGCACAGGCGTCAGGGTGGACTGCCTTTCGAAGCGCGGAGACCGGTACCTGCTGACGGCCGGCGACCTGCGCTTCGAGGCTGAAAATGTGGTTGTGGCGATGTCGAACTGGCAGAAACCCCGGGTGCCGGCGTTCACCCGCGAGCTTGATCTGGGCATAGCGCAGCTGCATTCGAGCGAGTACCGGAACCCCTCGCAGCTTCGGGATGGAGGCGTCCTCATCGTGGGAGCGGGCAACTCGGGGGCCGAGATCGCCCTTGACGTAGCGCGGGGACACCCGACGTGGTTGTCAGGGAGGGATACTGGCCACGTCCCGTTCCGCATCGGGGGTCTGGCGTACCGGTTGTTCTTAGCACGCCTGGTCGGACGGGTCCTGTTTCACCATCTGCTAACTTTGAAAACGCCGATCGGCCGGAAGGTGCGCCCGAAGCTGCTCTCCAAAGGCCAGCCACTCGTGCGGGTCAAGCCCAAGGATCTGGCCGCAGCCGGAGTCGAACGCGTCCCGCGAACCGTAGGCGTGCGGGACGGGCTGCCCGTGCTGGAGGGCGGCCAGGTCCTCGACGTAGCCAACGTCATCTGGTGCACGGGATACCATGCTGGCGTCTCGTGGATCGACCTGCCCGTCTTTGGCGAACAAGGACCCCTGCACGAGCGCGGCGTGGTAACCAGCGAGCCGGGGCTGCACTTCGTCGGCCTGACCTTCCTTTTCGCGGCGTCGTCCAGCATGATTCACGGCATCGGACGGGACGCGGAATACGTCGTCAAGGCCATTGCCTCCCGGGCTCGCTCTAAGATCGGTCGCCAGGCAATGGCGAAGGTCTCGATCGGATAAAT
>DASWHG010000179.1:0-10523 GCA_036393315.1 Anaerolineales bacterium
GTCTTACGAAGAAGATTGGAACGCAGCCGGGCTGGGAGTCTCAGACTTGATCTCTCTACCCGGCGAGCAGCGGAAAATTATGGATTGGATTTTGCGTCGGGGCAAGGCCAGCCTGCCCGAGATCGCGGCCCAGGCCGGGAAACACGAGCGGGCGATCCGCCCAGACCTGGACGCACTGGCCGTGCAAGGGTTCCTGCGGATGGAGGAGACCCCCGCGGGGAAGATCTACCGGCCGCAGCTCGCCTCGAAAAAAGGCCGCCAGCTGCCCGGTGAGATCTGGCAGGCCCTGGGTGAGACCGGCGCCGGGACGAGTGACCCTACCCGGCCTCCGCCTGGGCTGTACGGCGGGCTGCAGCGGGCTGCGGAAATGGTGCTCAGCGAACCGGGGCGCTTCCTGTTGGGAGTCATCCCGCTCGGGCTGATCTTCCTGCTGACCGAGTGGCTGCTGATCACCCACGCGGAGTCGTTCAGTCGCCCGCTCAGTTTCATCGGGGTGATCACGGTCTCGCTGTTAGGCGGGATCTTTCCGGCGCTCCTGCTGGTCGCCAGCCGTAGGAAGGGTGAATATGCCCTCAGGCCGGTGTCCCGTTTTACTGGCCACCCGGTGCTGATCGCCGGCGTATACTTAATAAGCATTACGGGCCTGCTCCTGCACGGCCTGGTGATCTGGCAGAACCCCCTCGAACGGGCGGTTGCCCTGACCACCGGCCTGGCGATGCTAGCGGTGACGGCCATCATGATCCGGCAGCGGGTCTTTGCGCCGCGCCTGGTCCTGGAGCTCAGGCAGGAGCAGGCCGAGGCAGGCCGGGCTTCCTTTGCGATCACGATGGCAGGCAAAGACCTGCCGGGCGAGGTGCAGCTCGAATACGCCGAAGGCTGGCAAGAATTCATCGCCTCTGGCGCGGAGGTGCCGCAGTTCTCGCAGTTGCGCTCAGCGGTCTTCAGGCTTCCAACGGGGGAAGCCCACGATCTCAAAGTGTGGGCTCACCGGGTGACCCCGGAAGGTGACACGGAAAGTCTGCCGGTCAGGTTAGAAGTGCAGCGCGGAGATGAAATGGAACGTTTCGACTTGAGGCTTTCAAGAGGGCAGGCTTTGATCCCGTTAAAAAGCGAACGGAACAAAGTCGTTTACGCGGTCCGGCTGATCTTTGCGGGCCAGGCTCCTGGGTGACTCAGCTATGAATGACCCAGCCGACGAACGGATATTGATCCTGAGATCGGTGAGCATGTTTGCAGAAGCCCCGTCCGAGGTCCAGGTCCGGGCTGCCGAACTGCTCGAGGAAGTGGCGTACCGGGCGGGGGAGAGGATCTTCGAGAAAGGGGACCCGGGCAGCTGCATGTACATCATCGCCGAAGGCAAGGTGCGCGTTCACGATGGCGACCTGACCTATAACTACCTGGGAAAGCGTGACGTGTTCGGGGAGATGGCCGTGCTCGATCCAGAGCCGCGCAGCGCCTCGGTGACGGCAGAAGAAGATACCCGCCTGCTGCGGCTGGAACAGAATTCGCTCTACGAGCTGATGGCCGGGCAGACAGAGGTGGTGCGCGGCATCATCCGGATCTTGAGCCAGCGGCTGCGAGCCCGGGTGAAAGATATGGCCGAAGACTTCGAGTACATGCAGCAGTTCGCCCGGGTCACGGCTGCCGCCGTCGCCGTCGAGGCCGGCGTCTACGAGCCGGAGAGTTTAGATGGCGTGGCTGCGCGCACCGATGAGCTCGGACAGCTGGCGCGCATCTTCCAACGGATGGTCAGGGAGGTGTATTCCAGGGAACAGCGCCTCAAGCAACAAGTTGCCGAGCTGCGCATCGAGATCGACGAGGTCAAGAAAGCCCGGCAGGTGGCGGAAATCACCGAGACGGACTATTTTAAACAGTTGAGGAAAAAAGCGAACGACCTGCGCAGCCAGCGCTCCGACTCGACCAGATAACGGACCCCTGGTGGGAATCCGGTTGAGACTCTCTTGGCAGGAGAAGAATTGATGGCAAAGATTATATCCATCCACTCGTTCCGTGGGGGTACAGGAAAATCGAACACGGTAGCCAACACCGCGACGCTGTTGGCAGCCGAGGGCTTGCGGGTAGGGGTGATCGATACGGATATCCTCTCCCCCGGCATCCACGTTCTGTTCGGCCTGGATGATGAACAGATGCGTTATTCCCTCAACGATTACCTGTGGGGCAAGTGCGACATTACCCAGGCGGCATACGACGTAACGCCGGGCCAGGAAGGGGAACTCCCAGGCCGGGTTTACCTGATCCCTTCCAGCATCAAGCCGGGGGAGATCGCCCGCATCCTGCGGGAGGGCTACGACGTTGGCTTGCTCAACGACGGCTTTCGCAACCTGGTCGAAGACCTGGAGCTGGATATGCTGATCATCGACACGCACCCGGGGTTAAATGAGGAAACCTTGCTTTCGATTGCCATCTCGGACGAGCTGGTGATCCTGCTTCGTCCCGATTCACAGGACTACCAGGGCACGAGCGTCACGGTGGAAGTCGCCCGCAAGCTGGACGTACCACGCATGACCTTGATCGTCAATAAGACCCCGGACGCGTTCGACGCGGCCGAAGTCAAGGCGCGGGTGGAGCAGGCGTACGGCTGCGAGGTTGCGGCGGTCTTGCCGCACTCGGATGAGATGATGGTCCTGGCAAGCTCGGGGATCTTCGTACTGCGCTTCCCGGACCACCCGGTGACGGTCAACCTGAAAAAGGTGGCGGCCAGACTGATGAGCCAGGCTAATCTATGAATCTGTCACAGCGCCTCTCCACGTTTTTCAATGTCGAGCCGGGTGAAGGCCGGTTGGTTTCACTCCTGTTCACCCAATACTTCTTGCTGGGGGCGGCCTTCAACTTCGTGCAGACCGCAGCCTTTACCCTGTTCCTGGTCGAGTTCAACGCGCAGACCTTACCCTATGTCTACCTTGCCAATGCAGTCATCATCTCTCTGCTGACCTTCCTCTACTTGAGACTGGGCCGGCGTTCCTCATTTTCCAGGCTGTTGGCGATCAACCTGAGCTTCCTGCTGGTCCTGGTCGTGGTATTCCGTCTCGGCCTGGCGCTGCCAGGGGCGAGCTGGGTTGTCTTTGCCCTGCCGATCCTTTTCCAAATCCTGGTCAACCTGGGGAACCTGGCTGTCTGGCCGCTGGCTGGACGGCTTTTCAACGTCCGGCAGGCGAAGCGGCTGTTCGGCCTGGTAGGCGCGGGGCTGTGGGTGGCGATCGTGCTGACCGGCTTCCTGATGCCGCCGCTGGTGGCCTGGTTGGGCACAGCCAACCTGATCGTCCTGTCCGCGCTCAGCCTGGCCGGGGCGCTGGCGGTGACCATCTACCTGACACGCAGCTATGCCGGGCCGCTGTCCGCACAAGAAACTCCTCGATCCGCTGCCCAGGGAAAAACTGCGAGCGATTCGATCGCCGGACTGCTTCGGAACCGCTACGTGATGCTGATATTCCTGCTGGTCGTCGTGTGGTGGCTTGGTTTTTTCTTCCTGGACAACCTGTTCTATGACCGGGCAGCCGCCCAGTTCCCGGACGCTCAGCAGCTGGCCAGCTTCCTGGGACTTTATCTAGGCGGGCTCGGCATCCTGACCCTGATCGGCAATTTCTTCCTGACCGGGTCCTTCCTGAGTCGTTACGGCCTGCGGGCCAGCCTGTTGCTCTTGCCCATCCTGCTGCTGGCGGCAACCGGGGGGCTGGCTATCGCCGGGACGTTCAGCCAGGCGGTGGGGCTGCTTTTCTGGCTGACGACCGCCGCCAAGATGCTGGACATGTCCCTCGGCTTTTCGATCGACCGATCGACCCAGGTTATCCTGTACCAGCCGCTCGCCAGCCGGCTGCGCGCCCAGGCCCAGACAGTGGCCGAAGGGATCGTCCAGCCGGTGGCGAACGGCCTGGCGGGCGTGGCGCTCATCGCCCTCAACTTCTTTTTCACTACCAGCACGCTGCCCCTGATCTATGGCCTGCTGTTCATCATCGTCGCCTGGGCCGTGATCGCCGGCTTGCTCGGCCGGCAGTACCCGGCCATGCTGGTACAGGCCCTGGCCAGGCGCAGGCTGGCAGGAGGCGACATCGAGGTGCGCGACGCCTCCAGCCTGGCCATCTTGCAGAAGGGATTGCAGAGCTCGCGGGCGGGTGTGGTGATCTACTCGTTAAATATGCTTGCGGAGTCCGACCCGGAATGGCTCGCGGCTGCGCTGCCCTCCCTGCTGGACCACTCCGCTCCCGAAGTGCGCCGAGAGGCGCTGGAACGGATCGAACGGTTGAGGCTGGCCACGGCGCTGCCTGCCGTCCGGGAGCGATTGGACCGGGAAAGCAGCCCGGCGCTTAGGGGCCTGGCCTTGCGGACGATGGCAACGATCGGCGAGGCGGAAGTCTTCGAGGAAGTCTGGCCTTACCTGGAAGATCCTGACCCGCAAATCCGCCTGGAGGCAGCGGCAGGGCTGCTGCGCGGCGGCGGGATCGAAGGTGTGCTGGCCGCGGGGCAGAAGCTGCTTCAGATGGCCGCCTCGCCCAGGCCGGAAGAGCGGGCCCTGGCTGCCCAAATGCTTGGCGATGCCGGCGTTCAAAACTACTACCAACCCCTGGTCCCCTTGCTGAACGACCCGGACCCCGGCGTGCGAAAGGCGGCGCTGCGCGCCGCCGGACAGTTAAACAGCCCGAATCTGTGGCCGCTGGTCCTGGAAGGGATCGACTCGCCTGAGGTGCGAGGGGCAGCCTGCTCGGCCATGGCTGCAGCCGGCGAGAAGGTCCTGCCGGAGATCCGGGCCCGATTCGAACGGCCGGTCATCGAGCGGGCCAGCCTGCTCCGCCTGATCCAGACCATGGGGCGGATCGGCGGTTCACAGGTCATTGGACTGCTGGAAACGAAGCTGGACGACCCCGACCCTGAAGTGCGCACCCAGGTGCTGCGAGCGCTCAGCCGCTGCGGCTACCAGATCCGCGCCCGGCAGGATGGGCGCGGGCAAGCGGATGGAGCATCGAAGGCAGACACCGAGGAAGGAGCCCGCCTGCAGGCTCGGATCAAGGCCGAATCCGGCCTGGCGGCCTACCTGTTGGCGGCTTTATCCGATCTCGAGGATCGCCCGGAGGTGGGAATTCTGAGGTCAGCCCTGGAAGCGCAGGTGGGAAAGGCCCGGGAACGGATCTTTTACCTGCTGTCGTTCCTGTTCGATCCGCAATCGATCCTGAGGGCGCGCGACAACCTGCGCCTGGCTTCAGGAGAAAAGAAAGCATACGCGCTGGAAGTGATCGATATCCAGATCCCGCAGGAGATGAAGGCTACGATCTTCCCGCTGTTGGAAGAACTGGCGCCGGGACAGCGCCTGCAGCGCCTGAGCGGTCTATTCCCCCAACAATCCTTCGGACAGACCGGTCGCCTGCGCGATCTGCTGAGCGCCGGTGACGGAAAGATCGATCCGTGGATCATGGCCTGCGCCCTGCACGTTGCGGGGGAGCTGGGCTTGCAGGACCTTCAAGGTGCCATCCAACCCACTATTAATTCGCCGGACCCGCTGGTCCGGGAGACGGCCGCCCGTTCGCTGCGCCGATTGAATGGAGAAGAACTGATGCTGACGACGATCGAAAAAGTGATCATCTTGAAAGGGGTAAGTATCTTTGCGGAGACCCCCGACGAAACGCTGGGAGAAGTTGCCCGAGTGCTGGAAGAAGTTGAGGTAAAGGCGGGGGAGACGGTGTTCGAGAAAGGCGACCTGGGCGACAGCCTGTATGTAGTCGCGAGCGGAAGAGTGCGGGTCTATGATGGAACGCACACCTTGAACGAACTGGGAGAAGGCGATGTGTTCGGAGAGATGGCCTTGCTCGACCCGGAGGCGCGGGTGGCCTCGGTTACGGCCATCGAAGATACGCAGCTGCTGCGCCTGGACCGGGAACCTTTCTACGAGCTGATGGAGGACCGCATCGAGGTCGCGCGGGGGATCATCCAGGTGCTCTCTCGCCGCCTGCGGGACAGGGTGAAGGACGTGAACGAACTGCGAAGTCGCCTGGAAGGCTTGAGCGTGCCAACCGCTGCCGTTTCAGAGACTGCGATCTAGCCCGGCCCTGCTAGCCGGAGATCAGGCCAATCCGGTCTTAAATTATCCGGGCTCTTTGCGGCCATATCCGGTAAACTATGGTAACATGGCCTATCTTATATGGAAGCATTACACGCCTACATTCCATTTGACCGCAGGCAATCGTTAGCCGAAGGCAGTACTCTATCCGACCGGATGCAAGGTGCGGCCTTGTTTGCCGACATCTCCGGCTTCACGCCTCTGACCGAGGCGCTGGCCCGGGAGCTCGGCCCGCAGCGCGGGGCAGAAGAGCTCACCCTGCACCTGAACCGGGTCTACGACGCTTTAATCACCCAGCTGGACCGCTACGGCGGCAGCGTCATTAATTTTAGCGGAGACGCCATCACTTGCTGGTTCGACCGCGGGGGTGATCTGCCGGCTGACCTGCCAGCCCAGCGGGCGGTGGCCAGCGCGCTGGCGATGCAAGAAGCTATCAGCCAGCTGGCCTCGATCGTGATCCCGAATGGGCAGACGATCTCTCTGGCGATGAAAGCAGCCGTGGCAACCGGATCCACCCGGCGCTTCCTGGTCGGAGACCCGCAGATCCAGCTGGTGGATACATTGGCCGGCTCGATCCTGGACCAGCTGTCCAGCGCCGAACACCAGGCGCAGAAGGGGGAGGTGCTGGCAGACATGGAGACGGTCAAACAACTTGGGGAACGGCTGCAAATTTCTGAGTGGCGCGAGGCTGGGTCGAGGGAGCAGTTCTGCGTGGTAAGAGGCCTGACTTGTGTCGTTCCCGCGGCGCCGTGGCCGGCCCTTCCGGAAGGCGCAATCCGCGAGGAACTAGCCCGGCCGTGGCTGCTCCCGGCGGTGTACGAACGGCTGCGCAAAGGGCAGGGAGAATTCGTGGCCGAGCTGCGGCCCAACGTGGCCTTGTTCTTGCTGTTCGCCGGGATCGATTACGATGGTGACGAACAGGCCGGGGCGAAGCTGGACTCCTTCGTGGTGCACGTCCAGCGCACTCTGGCCCGCTACGAGGCCAGCCTGATCCAGCTCACCATCGGCGACAAAGGTAGTTACCTGTCGGCGGCGTTTGGAGCGCCACTGGCCCACGAGGACGACCCGGTCCGAGCGCTATCGGCCGCCTTAGACTTGCGCGTGCCGCCGTTCGATTTTATCCGCGACATCCAGATCGGGATCAGCCGTGGACGCATGCGCACCGGCGCTTACGGCAGCGCGACCTGCCGTACTTACGGCATGATGGGCGACGACGTTAACCTTTCAGCCCGCCTGATGCAAGCCGCCAGGCCCGGGCAGATCCTGGTCAACAAGACGGTCTGCCAGGGGATTTCTGAGGGCTTCTTGTGGGAAGAATTGGAACCCATCCGGGTGAAGGGCAAAACCGAACCGATCTCCATTTATGGGCTGCTCGGAAAGAAGGAGCAGTCCGTCGTGCGCCTGCAAGAGCCACGCTACACGCTGCCCATGGTGGGTCGGCAGGAGGAGCTCGGTAGGATCGAGCTGCTGCTGGAGGAAGCTCTGAGAGGACGGGGGCAGCTGGTCGGCATTACCGGCGAGGCCGGCCTGGGGAAAACCCGTTTGGTGGCCGAGGTCATCCACCTGGCAAACGAACGTCAGGTGACCGGCTACGGCGGCGAATGCCAATCCTATGGGAAGAACATCAGCTACCTGGTCTGGCAGAGCATATGGCGCAGCTTCTTCAACCTGGACCCGAGTGGAAAACTCGACGAGCAGACCGGCAGCCTGGAAAGGCATCTGGCCCGGATCGACCCCGGGCTGGTTCCTCGCCTGCCATTATTAGGGGCAGTGCTCAACCTGCCCTTACCGGACAACGACCTGACTCGCTCGTTCGACGCGAAGCTGAGGAAAACATCCCTGGAATCTCTGCTGGCGGACTGCTTGCGAGCGCGCGCCCGGGAGCAGCCCCTCCTGATCGTGTTGGAAGACACCCAATGGCTTGACCCGCTTTCCATCGACCTGCTGCAGGTGATCGGGCGGACGATCGCCAGCCTGCCGGTGCTTCTGATCCTGGCTTACCGGCCTCCGCAGGTGCCTCAGGAACAGGCCCTGCCCGTAAGCCGGCTGGCGAACTTTACCGAGCTGGAACTGGCCGAGTTCTCGACCGAAGAGGCGAAGTGGCTGATCCAGCTTAAGCTAAAGCAGCTCTCCGGGAACCAGAGCAAGGCCTCGCCTGAACTGGTCAGACGCCTGACGGAACGCGCCGAGGGAAATCCGTTCTATATCGAGGAGCTGCTGAATTACTTGAACGACCGGGGCCACGACCCCAACGATACGCGGGCGCTGGAGCAGCTCGAACTGCCCACCAGCCTGCACAGCCTGATCCTGAGCCGCATCGACCAGCTCAGCGAGAGCCAGAAGATCACGCTGAAGGTTGCCAGCGTGATCGGCCGGCTGTTCCGGGCAGCCATGCTGTGGGGCACGTACCCGCAACTGGGGGATGAGCACAGCGTCGTGACCGACCTGGATACGATGAGCAAGATGGACCTGGTCGCCCTGGAGACTCCGGAACCGGAGCTGACCTACTTCTTCAAGCACATCGTCACCCAGGAGGTGGCTTACGAAAGCCTGCCCTTTGGCACCCGGGCCATGCTGCACGAGCAGATCGGCCGGTTCATCGAACGTGCATACGCTCGCTCGCTGGACCAGTACATCGATCTGCTGGCCCATCACTACTACCGCAGCACGGATGAAGCCAAGAAGCGTGAATACCTGCTCAAGGCCGGGGAAGCGGCGCAGAGGAACTACGCGAACTCGGGGGCCATCGACTACTATAAGCGACTGCTCCCGCTGGTACCGCAAAAAGAGCAGATCCCCATCCTGCTCAAGTTAGGGAAGGTCTTGGAGCTGGTCGGCGAGTGGGACGAGGCTGGCCAGCTATACCGGCAGATCCTGGAGATGGCCGAGGAGATGGGAGACCGGCAGGTGCGCGCCTGGGGGCAGGCAGCGCAAGGGGAGCTGTTCAGCAAACAAGGCCTTTATCCCGAAGCGGCGGCATGGCTGAAAGATGCCCGAACGACGTTCGAAGAGCTGGGCGACCAGGCCGGGGTTGGGCAATCCCTGCACTCGGCCGGATCGTTAGCCGCCCGGCAGGGGGATTTCGAGCCGGCCCGCATGCTCTACGAGCAGAGCCTGGAGATCCGGCGCCAGCTCGGCGACAAGCCAAACATCGGCCACCTGCTCAACAACCTGGGAATCCTGGCCCGCTTCCGCGGCCAGTACGAGCTGTCTCGGAGCCTGCACGAAGAAGGCCTGGCGATCCGGAGGGAAGTAGGAGACAAGTGGTCGATCGCCAATTCGCTTAACAACATTGGGAACCTGGCTTTAGATGAGGCCAACTTTCCAGAGGCGCGGGCGCGGCTGGAGGAAGCCCTGGCCCTGCTGCGGCAGGTTGGGGACCGTTGGGCGATCGGCAACGCGCTCAACAACCTGGGGAACGTCGCTCGAGCGCAGGGCGATTACGAGTTCGCGCGCTCTCTCTACCGGGAGAGCATGGAGATCATCCAGGAGTTTGGCGATAAACGGGCGCTGGCTTATCTGCTGGAAGACATCGGCCTGCTGGCCGCGCTGCAGAAGATGCCGGAACGGGCGTTGAACCTGATCGGCAGCGCTTCTGAACTGCGGCTGGAAATCGGTTCACCGCTCTCGGCGACAGAGCAAGCAAAGATCGAATCGATCCTGGCGCCGGTCCACCAGATGTTGGACGAAATCGCTCAAGCCACGGCGATTGGCCGGGGCAAATCCATGGGACTCGAGCAGGCGATCCAATATGCACTAAATGATCCATCGAATTAGCTGAAAAAAAGGCTGTGGGAGGCCTTGTTGACACCGTTCGAACGAGCCTTTATCGCTCATCTTATTGCCGATTGGCTGTTCCAGAACGATTGGATGGCGAAGAACAAATCGAAGTTCTTCCATCCGGCCACCTGGGTACACGCCCTGATCCACGCCATTTTGCTTGGGATCGCGTTGGGTTGGCTGGGGGGCATCGTGCTCGCCCTGGTCCACATTTTGATCGATACCCGCGCCCCGCTAAACTGGTGGCGCGGCTTCTTCCGCCAGACTTCCGATGGGCCTTATGCGATCCTCACGGCCGTGTGGGCAGACCAGGTCCTGCACCTGGTCGCAATCGCTATTTGGGTCCTCCTTACACAGGCAGTCGAATTCACCCCAGTAGCGGTCTTATTTTCACAGTTCATGGCTGCCGGGCAGCCGGGCTCGTAGCGCTGCATCATCCAGAATAACTGCCCTCCATTTCCCTTATTTCGTGCGGGCGTGGAACGCTCGAACATCCCGCCGGGACCCCCGGGTTTTTATCCTCAAAACAGCCCGATAATAACCTTTGGTGCTAGTTTCAGAGGCTGAACGGAGCGAGAGAGAAGTGTACGCAGCCGTCTTCATCAACCTGAATACCGTCCCACTGGACAAACAGGTTGAACATCGCCATCGTGTAAGCCAGGCGGCTCTCGAAATA
>DASWHG010000180.1:0-3953 GCA_036393315.1 Anaerolineales bacterium
TTGGGATAGATTTTGATCTCGTCAGGACAAAACCCGTCCCACAGGCGCGGAAAGTCAGCCCGATCGCTCTCCGGCGTTGCCCCCAGCAGGTTGGGCATCCAATGCAGAACGATTTTGAACCCGCCCGCCCGGAGCAGTTCGACTGCCCGGCGGGTTTCATCTACGGTGTGGCCGCGCTGGTTCAGCGCCAGGATGCGATCGTCAAAGCTTTGAGCGCCGAGCTGGACCTTGGTCACGCCCAGGTAGCGCAGCCAGGTCAGCTCCTTTGGGTCCACATGATCAGGACGCGTTTCGATCGCCAGGCCAACGTTGCGATGCTCAGCCGTTTCATTGAACTCTTGGGCTTCTTTCAACGTACGCGAATCCACGCCGTTGAGCGCCTCGAAGCAACGCCGGATGAACCATTCCTGGTAGTCTTTACGGTAGGCGCTCCACGTCCCACCCAGGACGAGGAGCTCGATCTTATCGGTCGGATGGCCGACGGCTTCCAGCGCCTCGAGGCGGGCAGCGACCTGATCATAAGGATCAAACTCGTGGTGGAGGGCGCGCATCGCCCCGGGTTCATCCGGCAAGTAGCTCTTGGGCATGCGCACATCGGTTGGGCAGAAGATGCACTTGCCGGGACACGGATAAGGTTTGGTCAGCACCGTCACGACCGTTACCCCGGACAGCGTACGGACCGGCTTCATGCGGATACGAGCCAGCAGGTGTGAGTCCGCAGGCCATTCGCCGCTCGCGGTCAGCGCTTTGTAAGCCGCAACCAGCATGTGCTTGCCCAGGTAGCCGTCGCCTCCTGGCAGCGGGTGCCGCCTCACAGCATCTGCAACCCGGCTGCCAGCGCGGACGTCCTCCAGCACTCGCCGGGCCAGGGCCATTTTTTCAGGCGTGAACTTCCGGGCTTCCCACCAATCTTGTTGATCCATATGTTCTCTTAATCTACCAGACCATTAATTGCTTGCGCTTCGGGTTGCCTTGGATCACTTTCCCGCTCACACATCCGGCAACAAGTATATAATACCGCTGTGGATGCGAATACCGCTTTAAAGTTGCTCGCTCTCAATCAAAGATTCTACCAGAACTTTGCCCATCAGTTCTCGAAAACTCGCCAGCGACTGCAGCCGGGCGTCCAGAAGATCTTGCAAACGATCCCTCCCGGCTCAAAAATTCTCGACCTAGGCTGCGGGAATGGAGAGCTGGCCCGCGCCCTGGGCAGAAAGGGGCACCATGGCGCCTACGTCGGTGTCGATTTCAGCCCTGTACTATTAACGGAAGCAAGCAGAATCACGCCCGGAAGGCTGCCGGCTCAATTCATCCTGGCAGACCTGGCAGCCCCGGGTTGGGAAGCCAACCTGCCAGTTTCAACCTTCGACCTGGTGCTGGCTTTCGCCGTACTCCACCACATCCCGGGTGCATATAAC
This sequence comes from Anaerolineales bacterium, assembly GCA_036393315.1. Taxonomy (GTDB): domain Bacteria; phylum Chloroflexota; class Anaerolineae; order Anaerolineales; family UBA4823; genus DASWHG01. The sequence goes on from DASWHG010000180.1 coordinate 1,419, forward strand.
CGCAGAGAAATCCTGCACAGGGCGCACGCTCTCCTGGTCCCAGAAGGACGTTTAATCCATTCCGAATGGCAATTCCTGAACAGCCCGAGGCTGGTCGCTCGAATCCAGCCCTGGGAGATGGCCGGCCTGTCTGCTCACGACGTAGATCCTGGAGATTATCTACTGGACTGGCGCCGGGGGGGTCTCGGTTTCCGTTACGTTCATTCGTTTTCCCAGGCGGAGCTCGGCGAACTGGCTGCCGAAACTGGTTTCCTCATCGTCGAAACTTTTGACGCGGACGGCGAGACGGGGAATCTGGGTTTATACCAGGTATGGAAGCGAGTATAATTGCCCCATTCTGTGCCGGATAACCCCTTCTCCTCACCTTCTATGCGCATACTGATCATCTCCGATATCCATGCCAACCTCAATGCGCTCGAGGCAGTCCTTTCCGATGCCGGTGAGTTCGACTCGTGCTGGTGCCTGGGGGATTTAGTCGGTTATGGGCCCGATCCAAACGAGTGCATCCAATTAGTGCGGCAGTTCCCCAACCTGATGTGCCTGCTTGGAAACCACGACGCAGCGGCATTGAACCAGATCGATATCGCCTCTTTCAACCCTGAAGCGCGCCGCGCCCTCATATGGACGCAAAAAACCCTCTCGCCTGAAAGTGTCGAATACTTGAAAGAACGACCGGAGCGCGCCGAGGTAGAAGGAGTGACGCTGGCTCACGGTAGCCCTCGGCATCCTGTTTGGGAATATTTGCTCGATACCCGCACCGCCACGCAGAACTTCGACCACTTTGAGACACCCTTCTGCTTCGTAGGGCACAGCCACTTACCGGCGATCTACCAAAAGCACGAAGACCGCGTTTATGCGGAGATGATCATCCCCGAAGTCCCGGGCTGCATCGATATGGTCCCTCGGGCGATCTTCAACCCGGGTTCAGTCGGCCAGCCGCGCGACCGCGATCCACGCGCCTCTTACGCCATCTACGATGCCGGCTCGCAGGTCTGGGATTACCGGCGCGTTACGTATGACGTTGCTGGCGTCCAGGCTCGTATGCTGGAAGTGGAACTTCCTCAGCGCCACATCCAACGCCTGTCTTCCGGCTGGTAATCTTCGAAAATCTGCGTCTGGCAAGGAACTTCTCCTTCACGGGCAGCGTCTAATGAGCGATACCAATCTTCGGGAGGAGGGCATAAAATGCTCAACAAAATGATTACTCGATCTCTTATTTTCATCACCGTCCTGACGCTCTTGCTGGCAGCCTGCGCGCCGGCCAGCTCGCCATCGCCGGTCTCGAGAGAAGTTATGCCTGAGGAACCTGCCTTTGAAGCGCCCAGCGCCGGCGAGATGGATTCCTCGGCAGGAGGCGTCGAGTCGGTTGACGAGGCTCAAATCTCATCCGAACGCATCGTCATTAAAAATGCCCGGTTGGAAATTGTCGTAAACCAGCCTGACCAATCCATGGAGTCAATCGGCCGCATGGCCGAACAGATGGGGGGATACGTCGTCTCTGCCAATTTATACCAGAGCCAACTTTCCAGTGGTATAGAAGTACCTCGCGCCTCCATCACAGTGCGAGTCCCGGTCGAAAGGCTCGACGAGGCCCTGGAGCGCATCGAGGCAGAGAGCGACCGCCTGCCACTCAACAAAACGATCGACAGCCAGGATGTGACCAGCGAGTACACGGACTTGCAGTCGCGGCTGAGAAACCTGGAAGCTACGGAAGCCCAGCTGGTGGAGATCATGGAAGAAGCCAGGCGGACCGAAGACGTGCTCAGCGTCTACTCTCAGCTCACCCAGGTGCGCGAGCAGATTGAAGTCATCCAGGGCCAGATCAATTACTACGAACGCTCGGCAGCCCTGTCGGCCATCAGTGTCGAATTGATCGCCAATGCCGCAGTTCAGCCAATCACCATCGGCGGATGGGAACCGGTAGGCGTCGCCAAGGACGCGATCGAATCCTTGATCCAGGCGATGCAGGTGCTTGCCTATGCTGCCATCTGGTTGGTCCTGTTCCTCCTCCCGGTGCTGGTGGTGATCCTCCTGCCGCTCTACCTTTTCGTACGCTTGCTGCTTGCCTGGCGTGCCCGGCGCAGGAGAAAGATGGTCTCACCTCCCCCGGCTCCCTCGGCCACGGATTAAAAGTTAGCCTCCGGCTACAGGGTTTTCTTAAAATCTGAAAACATCTTAGACTCCCCCATCCCCCCTAACCCCCCTTCCCGGCTGGAAGGGGGGAATAGCCAAAACGGATTGTTTGCGGGCGCAAGCGCCCGCAAACAATCCGTTTTGGCATCTTCTTCCCGCCCCAAGAGTGGGGCGGGTCTGGATGTGGGGTTGACTTGCTGTTCCCTCAGGTTCCAGAGCTGGCGGCCCTGCCTCGGAGCCTTCCGGCAGCCGGAGCGTCTGCCCGGCATAGATGGGATAAGGGTAAGAGAGATCGTTCAATGAGCCGATTTTAGCCGAAACTTCGACTGAACGCAAGCAGGTATAATTGAAGCCATGAGAGATTTGGCGCTGCAGGCACAGGACATGCTGGGTCTGCGGCTG
>DASWHG010000181.1:0-5441 GCA_036393315.1 Anaerolineales bacterium
CGGTCCACCTCCTCGTACGTAAATCCTAATTCCCCCTCATCCGTCTGGCCCACCCATAAATCGGCGGTAGGCGCCTTCTGGATGATCTCTTCCGGAATGCCCAGCGCTCGGGCGAGCTGCCGCGCCTGGGTCTTATATAGATCGCCGACCGGGTTGAGGGCATTGGCTGCATCGCCGTAGATGGTCGTGTAGCCCAGCAGGATCTCCGTCTTATTCCCGGTGCCCACCACCAGGGCGTCGAACGCTTCGGACTGGTCGTAGAGGACAATCATGCGGGCGCGCGCCATGACATTGCCGCGCCGCAGCGGGTCGGCGTCCGGGAAGCGCTCGAAGAGCGGGTCGACCATCTCGGTGATGGAAACGGTCAGGGATTGGACGCCCAGGATGTCGATCACCTTTTGAGCGTGCGCCAGCGAGTCGGGTGAGGAGGACTTGTACGGCATCCGCACCGCCAGGACGTTCTCCGGCCCGAGCGCCTCCGCAGCCAGGTAGCAGGACAGGGAGGAGTCCAGCCCGCCTGAGACCCCTACCACTGCACGCGAGAAGCCTGCCCGGGTAATTTCGGTGTGGATAAAGCCGGTCAGGATCTTTCGGGCGAGGTCGGTATTTATCGTCAGGTCGATCACGCGTACCATCCTTTCACCGGTTCACCTCTCCCCGCTCGCCCAGGATCCGGCCCAGCTCGCGCATGACCAGGGCCGTCCGCTCGTCGCGCAGCAGGGGCAGCCGGGTGCGGGTGCGGCGCAGCTGTTGGAGATCGATCTCCGCCAGGGTGAGGGCCTCCTCCTGGTAGGGACCTTTTACGACTAAGTCTCCATTGGGATCGAACAGGGTGGAACCGCCCCAAAAGTTGAGGCCGTCCTCGTACCCGACCCGGTTGGCGTGCGCGACAAAAGCGGTGAACAAACTGGCGTAAGCCCGGTTGATGTGTTCGACCCAGCCCGCGGACTCCAAGCGGGGTTCTGCGGTCAGGCCTCGCCCGGGAGAGGCGGATGCGAACAGGAACAGGTCGGCCCCATCCAACCAGAGCAGGTAGGGCGGTGAGGCGTGCCAGAAATCCTCGCAGATCAGCATCCCGAAGCGCCCGAAGCGCGTATCGAAGGCCCGGATGGAATCTCCCCAGGCGAAGAAGCGGCCTTCGTCGAACAGGCCGTAAGTAGGCAGGTACACCTTGTGGTGGATGTGGACGACTTCGCCCTTCGATAAATAAACTGCCGAAATGAAGAAGCGATGGCGCCGGTCTTCGTCGACGAAGCCAACCATCAAGTCGAGATCCTGGCTGGCCTCGAGCAGCGGGCGGAAAACCGGGTCATCCGAGCCGGGGTGGTGGGCGACGGTTGAGGCCAGGTCCTGGAGCACGTAGCCGGTCAGGGAGAGCTCGGGGAAGACCAGCAGGTCAGCGCCGGCCGCACGGGCTTCTTTCGCCAGGGCGAGGTGTTTCTCCAGGTTGGCCTCGACGTCTCCCAGGCGAGTGTTAATTTGGGCGAGGGCGATCGTGAGTTTCATGTCGGTTTGATTAATGATACCACCACATCTCCTGCGGTCTGCGGCCTTTATCATTGATGTGTGCTCTGCAAAAAAATCTCACCGCCAAGACGCGAAGGACGCCAAGATGAAAGAAAATATCACCGCCAGGACGCGAAGATCACAAGATCTTAAACCGCTAAGAATGCGAAGAGCGCTAAGGGTTTAAAGAAGTTTTCAAGAATTTCATCGCCTTTCATCCAATACCTTGACTTACGAATTTTCTTAAAAATCTTAGCGTCCTTAGGTGCCCTTAGCGGTTCAAGTTTTTCCTTCGCGCTCTTCGCGGTGATCCTTTCGTTCCTTCTTAAACCTCTTCGCGCCCTTCGCCTCCTCCTTCGCGTCTTCGCGGTGATCCTTTCGTTCCTTCTTAAACTCCTTCGCGGTGAGCTCTTTGTTCTTGTATTAGGAAAGATGTATAATGGAGCCAGTGATCCAATGAGGCAAACGGAGTGCCGGAATAATGGAAGACATCCTGCTCAACCCGAACGTCGCTTACTTATTGCTGGTGGCAGGGTTTACATTTGCAACCCTGTCCCTGCTCGCTCCCGGCACCGGCTTACTGGAGATTGGCGCGCTGTTTGCACTCCTGCTGGCCGGTTGGGGTATCTATAATCTTCCGGTCAATTTCTGGGCATTGGGGGTCTTGCTGCTCGGCGTTTTCCCTTTCCTGCTGGCTGTCCGCAGGTCCGGGCGGCTGACCTTCCTGGGGATCTCGATCCTGGCCCTGGTGGTGGGTTCGGCGTTCCTGTTCCGGGGCGAAGGATGGCGGCCGGCCGTAGACCCGATCCTGGCCCTGCTGGTCTCCGTGCTCGTCACCGGTTTCTTCTGGGTCGTGGTGCAGAAGACGCTCGAAGCGGAGCGGGCTCGCCCTACCCATGACCTGGACGCGCTGGTCGGTTCCCTTGGCGAGGCCAAGACCGAAGTCCACATGGAAGGTACCGTGCAGGTGGCCGGCGAGCTGTGGACGGCGCGCAGCGCAGAGCCCATCCCGGATGGCGCGAGAATACGGGTGATCGGACGGGAAGGCTTGATCCTGGACGTAAAACCAGATTCGGGGTAGCCCGTTTACCTGAATCGCTAAAAAGGGGAGCACCAGCTCATCACGGAGGCATACCATGGTTGATTCAACAGTACTGCTTTGTTTGATCGGGTTCGTTGCGATCGTCATTTTCGTCGTCCTCGCCGGCGCCATCCGGATCGTGCCCGAATACAACCGCCTGGTCGTGTTCCGCCTGGGCCGGTCGGTCGGCGCAAAAGGACCGGGGATCGTGTTCCTGATCCCTGTCGTCGATAGAGCCGTGCGGACCGACCTGCGCGAACAAGTCCGGGAAATCCCGCACCAGACTTCGATCACGAAGGACAACGCGCCGATCTCGATCGATTTTCTCTGGTATTACAAGGTGCTCGATCCAACAGAAAGTGTGCTGCAGGTTGGCAACTTCGAAGCCGCGGCCCAGGGCATGGCCACCACCACCTTGCGCGCGGTGATCGGTGGGATCCCGCTGGACGACGTGCTCTCGGAGCGGGAGCACATCAATAATATGCTGCGGACGCGCCTGGACGAGGTCACGGAGCGGTGGGGGGTGAAGGTGACGAACGTCGAGATCCGGGAGATCATACCGCCGCGCGAGGTGCAGGAGGCGATGAACCGGCAGATGTCGGCGGAACGGATCCGGCGAGCGGTGGTGACGGAGTCGACGGGGACCCGGGAGGCGGCCATCAACGTGGCCGAGGGTGAGAAGCAGTCCAACATCCTGAGGGCGGAGGGGGAGAAGCAGTCCAACATCCTGCGGGCCGAGGGTGAGAAACTGTCCCAGCTGCTGAGGGCGGAGGGGTTCTCGGCGGCGTTAGAGCAGATTTACAGCGTCGCCCAGACGGTGGACCCGAAGACGATGACGCTGCAGTACTTCGAAACGCTCAAGGCCCTGGGAGCCAGCCCTTCGACCAAGTACATCTTCCCGCTGGAGTTCACCAACATGCTGGAGAATTTCGTCGGCAGCCGGAACACACCCGCGGTCGAGCGTCCGGAGTAAGAGATTAACCGCTAAGACCGCGAAGAGTTATCGCGAAGGACGCGGAGAATTTTAGATTCGAAATAACCTTCGCGTCTTTCGCGCCTCCTTAGCGCCCTTAGCGGTTAAAGCTCTTTACAGGTAGAAATGGAATCGATTGCCAGAGAAGCGCCGGGCAGCCGGGTTTCGATCGAACCGGCTACCTGGCGCGATCTGAATGCGGTGCGGCATATAGAACAGGTCTGCTTTCCGCAGGACGCCTGGCCGCTGTGGGACGTGATCGGGGTGCTGGCGCTGCCGAACGTCTTGCGGCTGAAGGCGGTGGTGGGCGCTGAGCTGGCGGGGTTCGTCGCCGCGGATATCCGTTGGGGGAAAAAGGAAGCCTGGATCGCGACGATCGGGGTGCTGCCGGCGTACCGGGGGCGGGGGATCGCTGCGGCGCTGCTGAACGCCTGCGAGGAGCAGCTGCAGGTGGAGCGCATCCGGCTGTGTGTGCGCTACTCCAACACGCCCGCCATCCGCCTGTACCAGCAGCAGGGCTACACCCGCATCGACGCCTGGCGGCGCTATTACGCGGATGGGGAGGATGCGATCGTCTTCGAGAAGGTGATCTGAGACTTCTTAATATTCTCCCGCAGGGACGCTTGCTACAATTGTCATTCTGAAGCGCCGGAAATTTCACCGGCGCTGAAGAATCTTCTCCTCGCTCTCTGCGTCCCTACGGCTCCGCGCGAGGACTTCTTATTCTCCCGATGAGACCCAGGGAGGGCGGAGTTTTTTTATTCTTCTCAGTGACTCTGTGTCTCTGTGGTTCGATCTATTTCTCGCGCAGGGACTCAGGGGGCGCGGACCATTTCTAATGGCATAACCATTCTATGTCGCTGCGAGGAGGCGCCAGCGAACCTGGCGACGACGAAGCAGTCTCACCTCTTGGCATAGGGGTAGACTGCTCCGTGAAGACCACCAAGCGCAGCGTCGCCCGCTAAGCGTAGCGGCGCCCGCTAAGCGTAGCGGGTGAGGCTTTCAGCCGGCAGCTCGACGGTGGCGTCCTGTTCCTTCTCAGGCACCCAGCGAGTGAGCATGCGCTGGCCAGTCATATCCGCATGGATGTTGAAATCCATGGTGAGCAGGCCAAACTTCGGTTTCTCGCCGAATTCTTCCGCCAGAGGCTTGAAATCAGCAGCCTGCTTTACTTCTACCAGATATACCAGGGTTTCGATCGCTTCACGCTGCGCCCACCAATAGCGCCAGAAGCCGCCATCTGGCATGAGGTGATCTTCTTCGAAAAAAAACCCGCCGATCAATCTTTACAAAAGTATATATCGCAGAATATAAATTATACTTTTTGAATAAAAAGTATAATTTTCTCAATCTTTTAAAATTTCCAGTAAAATATCTCGCGCAACAAAATTCTTTCCATATACACGCTCATCTGAAGGCATTAACATGCCAAGTTCTAGCAATTTCTCAACTACGCGTTGTGCCCCGCGATAGCTCATGTCGAGTACACGCTGCGCATGAGGTATAGTAATAATTGGAACCTCAAACAAATATTCAGCTAATCGAATGGTCGAAGCGGAGGCTTTGGCTGTATACATTTTGTCATGCCATTGGTGCTGCAAGTCTTGCAACTGCTTAATTCTCTCTATCGTGTCTTGGGCCTGGTGAATGACCCCATTAAGAAAATAGTCAAGCCATTCTCGCCAGACATTCTTCTGGCTAATAGCTAATAGAATGTTGTAATATTGTTGGCGAGAACTTTCAAAGTAGGCGCTTAAGTGAAGTAACGGCAGCGGGAGAAGTTGCCAGCCCACCAGCAGCAATGAAAGCAGCAGACGGCCAATGCGTCCGTTGCCATCGGAAAACGGGTGAATGGCTTCGAATTGGTAATGGATAAACGCC
>DASWHG010000182.1:0-9399 GCA_036393315.1 Anaerolineales bacterium
TGCGTTTAGTCCAGTAAATTCATCCAACTCGTAGAGACCGGGGCATCGGGAAATTACGCCTGTTCGCTCCGGATAGCCCCGGTCTCGACATTAAACAACTTAATCAGGAGGAGAAATGTTCCTATAGGCGATCAGGATGTACACGGTTCCGGTCCCCCTCTGGTAACTTGGGGACTGATTGTTTTAAAAGTTCTTATCGATTTTTAGGAGAAACGATGTCAGATATCACCCAACCAACCCCGCTCGAACCCGACGACACCCAGCCGGTGAGAGTGCCGGAGGAGCAGGTTCCAATTGCGGAGACTCAGCCCGTTGACACACCGGCGAGACCGGTCGGGCAAAGCGGACCCCCAATTAATGGAGGGGATACGATTATTTATACAAAAGGTCTCTCCAAGCATTTCCGGAACGAATATGCCGTCCGGGACCTGAACCTGAACGTACCGCCCGGGAAGATCTATGGCTTCATTGGGCCGAGCGGTTCCGGGAAGACGACCACCATTCGCCTGCTGACCGGGTTCTATGCCCCTTCGGAAGGCGAGGTCTTCGTGTTTGATCGCCCACCCACCAAGTTCAGCCAATCGATGCGCGCAAAGATCGGTTACATGCCGCAGCTGTTTGTACTTTACCCTCATCTATCGGTTTGGGAGAACTTAAATTTTTCCTCTTCCATCTACGGCATGAAGTTGAACCGGGGGAAGCGGCTAAAAGAGGTCCTCGATTTCGTGGAACTCTACGAGCACAGGCACAAACTGGCCCGGAATATCTCCGGCGGAATGCAGCGCCGCCTCAGCCTGGCGGCGACCCTGGTTCACAACCCGGAGCTGATCTTCCTCGACGAACCCACCGCCGGCGTCGACCCTGTGCTGAGGGAGAGGTTCTGGGAACACTTTCGAGATCTCCGCGAACAAGGACGGACCCTCTTCGTCACCACCCAATACGTCGGCGAAGCCGCTTACTGCGATCTGATCGGGGTTATGAACGAGGGCTCCTTGATCATGGTCGATACGCCGGACCGGCTGCGATACAAGGCTTACGGAGGTGAGGTCGTCGACCTGCGTACAGTAGAGCCGATCGATTACCTTTTAGAGAACCGCCTGTACCACCTGCCAGATGTTTACCGGGTTACCCAGACCGGAGAGAACAGTGTGCGCCTGATCGTAGAGGAAGCCAGCACGAGCATGCCCCAGATCATGGATCTGTGCCGGGATGAGAATATCGCGGTCGAATCCATGGAAGAATACCTGCCTCCCTTCGACGATGTTTTCGTCAGGTTGGTGAAAAAAGAAAGGGAGTGAGCGTCTAACATGTTAAGAATGATCATACGTACCTCGGCTTTCCTGCGGAAGGAAATGTTTGAGATCCTCCGCCAGCCCCGGCTTCTTGCCTCGCTCGTGCTCGGCCCTTTTCTTATCTTGTTAATCTTTGGGATCGGATATCGGAACGAAGCTCGGGCATTGCGGACGCTCTTCGTCGTCCCCCAGGACAGCGCGTTGGCACAGCAGATCGAAGAGAACGCTGCGACTTTAGGACCGCAGCTGATTTATATGGGTACTACTTCAGACGAAGCCCAGGCCCTGCAGCGTCTCTATGATGGCGAAGTGGACCTCGTCGCCGTCACACCTCACGATGCTTTCGAACAAATCCAGGCCAGCCAGCAAGCCACCTTCATCCTGTATCACCACGAGATCGATCCTTTTCAAGTAGATTACGTGAATTATTTCGGACAGGTTTATATTGATGAAGTAAACCGGCGAGTCCTGCTCGCGATCACCCAGGAAGGACAGACGGAGGCTGCGGATGTCAGGGAGGAGGTGGCTTCAGCACGAAGAAACGCATCCGAATTGCGCCAGGCTCTGGAGGCGGGAAATGCTGCCACGGCCGCTCAAAACCAGGCTGAGTTATCCCAAAATGTTAACCTCATCTCGCTGGCCGTTGGCGCATCGGTGGGCGTACTCAGCGGCGTACAAGAAACGATTGGGCCGGGCGGCGAGGATGGTTCGGATCCATTGCTCGCAAACCTGGCGAACCTGCGGCAAGATGTCAACCAGTTGGAGGATGGTGAGACGATGGGAGATGCCTCTTCTTCGACTGAGGAGATCACCAGGATCGAACAAAACCTGGCCGAGTTGGAGACTCAGCTGGCAGAATTCACCAGCATCGATTCGAGTGTTCTGGTCCGGCCATTTCGCAGCGAGGCCAAGAGCATTGCCAGGGTGCAGCCAACGGCGACCGATTTCTTCGCGCCGGCCGTGATTGCTCTGCTGCTGCAGCACCTGGCCATCACTATGGGGGCGCTGTCCATCGTGCGCGAGCGGACCGTCGGAACCATGGAGCTATTCCGGGTATCTCCACTGACTGCGGGTGAAACCCTGGTCGGAAAATACTTAAGCTACCTGATTTTCGGAGGTCTGCTGGCGGCGATCCTGACGCTTCTCCTGGTATATGGGCTGCGTGTGCCGATGCTGGGGAGCTGGCCTTATTATGCGCTGGTGATCGCCGTCTTGCTGTTCACTTCCCTTGGCATCGGCTTTATCATCTCGCTGATATCGCAAACCGACAGTCAGGCAGTGCAGCTGACCATGATCGTCCTTTTGGCCAGCGTGTTTTTCAGCGGGTTCCTCATGAGCCTTGACCTGCTCATTCCATCGGTACGCGTCGTGTCCTGGGCTCTCCCGACCACCTACGGAATTATCTTTCTAAGGGATATTTTCCTGCGAGGGCTATTGCCGAACTTCCTGCTGTTGGGGGGCCTGGCGCTCATCGGGCTGGTGCTTTATGTCATCGCCTGGCTGCTGATGCACCGCTTGATCTCAGCCTCGCGGAGATAAACTTCCAGGCTCTAAAACAAGGAGACGGATCGGTTCTCTATCATGGCATACAGCAGGATTCCGGCTGCAACTGCCAGGTTTAGCGAAGTCACCCGCCCATGCATGGGCAGGCGGACAATTTCCTGGCAGACTTCGGCCTGCTGGGAGGTCAGGCCTTCTCGCTCGCTGCCCAACAGCAGGATCGCAGGCCGTTCATAAAACTCGATCTCTCGATAGTCACGGCTGCCATGCGCGGAAGTTCCGTATACATGGTAGCCGTGAATTTTCTTCCAGCGGGAAAAATCCTCGAAAGAGGCAGAGACGACCGGATGCCAGAAGAGCGCCCCCATGCTGGCCCGTACAGCGCTGGGGTGGTAGGGATCGACGCTGTTCTCAAGCAGCAGAAGACCGCTGGAACCTGCCGCGTCGATCGTTCGCAGGATCGCACCCACATTCCCAGGGTCCTGCGGGGAGATGGCCGCCACGCCCCAGGGGAAATTCACCGGGTTTAGCTCGTCTAACCGGACTCGCTGCATCCGCACGATGGCCAGGAGACCCGTGGGATTCTCCTTCTCTGATAGCGAATCGAATGCTTGCGGGGTGACAGCATAGACCGGCATCCCCTGAGAAGAAAGCTCTTCAACCAGCCCCAGTCCAAATTCGCTCTGGAGCAGGTCCGGCGCGTAGAAGACGGCCTCGATAGCCGCTCCCGCTTCTACCGCTTCGCCCACGTGACGAATGCCTTCGACCAGGAAAGAACCGCTTGCCTGGCGATGCTTCCGCTGCCGCAGGGCGCGCGCCTGCTTAATTTTGGCGTTCTGGGAACTGGTGATTATTTCCAATCGTTGGGCTACCCAAATCGCGGCACCCAGGCCAGGACCGTGGTGCCTTCTCCAGGGTCAGAGTTGATCTCTACGTCTCCCCCCACTTTTCGGGCTCGCACGTGCATGTTCGAGAGGCCGTGCCCCAGCGTCACGCTCATCTTCCGCAAGTCGAAGCCCCTTCCGTCATCGACAATATCCATCAGCACTCGCTCGCTGGTCGTCCACAGGTGCACGTTGACCTGCTGTGCCTGAGAATGCTTGGCCGTATTCGCCAGCGCCTCCTGGCAGATGTGAAACAGCGCGGTCGCATGGGCGGTGGGCAGCTCGACCAGGCCGTTCTGCGGCCCGGCCAGGGTCGCGGTGACTCGCGAATTATTGCCGAACTCCTCGATCAGCTTTTGCAAACCGGACATCAAATCCTCGCCCCGGAACTGCCGTGGGCGGAGATCTAAAATGTACGAGCGAATGTCGCGGATGGTGTTGTTCAACCCCTCGATCGACTGGTGTATCTTGGCACGCGCCATCTTTGGATCTTCATCGACCGCGATCTGGGCATAATCCAACGCCAGGCCGACGGCATAGATCGACTGGATGATCCCATCGTGCAGGTCCATTCCGATCCGCTCGCGCTCTTCTAACACGGCCAGGCGCTGTGCCTGCCGGTGGAGGCGGGCATTCTCGATCGACAGGCCGGCCCAGGCGCCGATCGCGGTGAGCAGGTCAACACTGCGCTTGTCAAATTGGCGCTCTTTCCGGCTCGCCACGCACATCACGCCGACGATATTCTCCTGAGAGATCAGAGGGATACAGGCGATGCAGTCGAATCCTCTTTCCAGCACTGCCCGGCGTAGGAAACGGGGATCCTCGCGAAGATTCGAGCTGATCAGCGGTTTGCCGGTCTGTGCAACCGTTCCTATATACCCTTCTCCCACCTGGAAAGAGTCGCGCGTATAGAACGCCCCTGTTGACTCACCCCGGTGCATTGCTAACCGGTAAACCTGCCCGCCCTCCTCGCTAAGGAAAATCTCGCCCGCTTCGACTTCAAGGCGATCCATCACGCGGGCCAGGGTTTTTTCCAGGATCTGGTCCAGCTCTGCCGTACTGGTCATGGCTTCTGCAATATCGTTGATCAACCCGAGATCCTCGTTGCGCGCCGTCAAAGTTTTGTCTCGCTCGGCCATTCCCTGGATCAAGCGCGCATTACTGATTGCAACAGCCGCATAAGCCGCCAGCGTCTCGATGACCCTTTCTTCTGCTTTGGTAAACTCGAAGTGGTCTTCTTTATCCGTAAGGTAGATCAGCCCCAGCAGTTGGTCCCCAAGCATGATCGGGACGCCCAGGAATGCGTGCATGGTGGGGTGATTCGGAGGAAAGCCAACACTGCGCGGGTCATCTCCGATCTCCGGGACCCGGATAGTCTGCCGCTCGTGCTTCAAAGCGCCAAGCAGACCGAGCCCGTGCGGGCGATGGCCGGTCAGGCGGATTTCTTCTGGAGTCATGCCATCCGGGATGAACTGGATCAGGTTGCCAGCATCATCCACGACTCCCAAAGCAGCATAGCGCGCGCCCGCTTGTTCGCGCGCCAGCTGCACGATCCGCTGAAGGATCGCTTCGAGCGAATGGTCGCGCACCAATTCCAGGCTGGCTTGGTGTAAGGCTGCTAGCCGTTCTTCAAGCTGCTCTCGGGTCAATACAACCATGGGAGTTCCTCACCATCCTAATTTTACCCTAAATCCGTCCGAGTTGTATCCCTGGCGGATCTGATAGCATGGCTTTCTCAAAAATGGGTTTTGGGGTGGGGAAAAGCAGGGCTTTCGACTTTGAGAAAGCCATGAATCTGATAGTTTTTGCCAGCGTTCCCTGGCTATGATGCGGGCTATGAATGAAACTGGATCGCGACTGCCGGGTTTCTATAACCTCAGCCTGGAAGAACGCAGCGCAACCCTGGTCAGCAGCGGCCGTCTGACCGAAGAGGATCTGGCGGCTCTAACCGGGCAAGCCGGTCTTTCAGCCGGGCAAGCGGATCATATGATTGAAAATGTCGTCGGGACCTACGCCCTGCCGTTCGGGATTGCCCTGAATTTCGTCGTCAACGGCCGCGACGTTCTGGTACCCATGGCGGTCGAAGAACCCTCCATCGTGGCAGGCGCTTCATTTATGGCGAAACTGGCCCGGGCAGGAGGAGGCTTCATCGCTCAAGCCGACTCGCCGGAGATGATTGGCCAGATGCAGCTATTGGACGTCCCCGATCTCTCGGCTGCCCGCCTGGCCTTGCTGGATCAGAAAGAGCGCCTGCTGGCCGAGGCTGCCCGGGTCGATCCCGTCCTGCAGCGGTTGGGAGGCGGCCCGCGCGACCTGGAAGTGCGCCTGATCGAAGATTCCCCCATCGGCCCGTTTCTGGTCCTGCACCTCATCTATGACGTTCGCGATGCGATGGGCGCCAATGCCATCAACACGGCCACAGAACGGCTGGCGCCTCTGGTAGAATCGATCGCCGGCGGGCGGGTCCACTTGCGGATTCTTTCCAACCTCGCCGACCGTCGCCTGGCGCGCGCCCGCTGCACGATCCCGCTCTCCCAACTTGCCTTTGGCGAATACACCGCTGGGGAGGTGCGCGATGGAATCATCGCCGCCTGGGCATTCGCCGCTGCGGATCCGTACCGGGCTGCCACTCACAACAAAGGCATCATGAATGGCGTGGACGCCGTAGTGGTCGCCACCGGGAACGATTGGCGAGCGGTAGAAGCCGGCGCGCACGCTTACGCTGCTCGCGGCGGGCGCTACACCAGTTTGAGCACCTGGGGCGCGGACGAGGATGGCAACTTAGTCGGTGCTCTGGAAATGCCGATGGCGGTTGGGATCGTCGGCGGCGCTACCAAGGTCCATCCAACGGCGCGCGCGGCCCTCAAGTTGATGGGCTTTGGCCTCCCGAGCGGTTTAAGCACAGCAGCTGAACTGGCGGAGGTGGTCGTCTCGACCGGCCTGGCACAGAACCTGGCAGCCCTGCGCGCTCTTGCCACCGAAGGCATTCAGCGCGGCCACATGTCCCTGCATGCCCGGCAAGTTGCCATTGCCGCAGGCGCAGAAGGGGAAGCAATCGAGCGGCTGGCCCAACAGCTGGTCGCAGAAAAGCTGGTGCGGATCGACCGGGCTGAGGAGATCCTCCGGGAATGGCACGCGAGCCGTCCTCACTGTATGGGCACGCCTTCTTCTAATAGAGTGAGTGTTGATAATGACAAACGAACCTGAAGCAAATCAAGGAAAACTGCTCAAACCCTCCCGCCAGGTAGGGATCGCCGGGTATGGGGCGTACGTCCCCAGGTACCGGCTGCCGGCGAGCGAAGTCGCTCGCGTCTGGACGGGCGGCGAGGGTGGTTTGCCGATCAAAGAAAAAGCCGTCGCCGGGATCGACGAAGATGTGGCCACCATGTCGGTGGAAGCAGCCCGCAACGCGCTGGCGCGCGCCGGCGTCCCCCCCACCCAGATCCGGGCCGTTTGGGTGGGTTCAGAATCGCACCCATACGCAGTGAAGCCGACCTCCACCATCGTAGCGGAAGCCATTGGCGCGGTTCCGAACGTGCAGGCAGCCGACTGGGAATTTGCCTGTAAAGCCGGCACGGAGGCCATGGTCGCCGCGATCGGTTTCGTCGGTTCGGGCATGGCCCCCTACGCCCTGGCGATCGGCATGGATATCGCCCAGGGACGCCCGGGCGACGCGCTCGAATACACCGCCGGCGCGGGTGGCGCGGCTTACCTCCTCGGACCAGCAGAGGACTCCCTGGCGGTCATCAACGCCACCTACTCCTACGTCACCGACACTCCCGACTTCTGGCGGCGCGCTTACCAGCGCTACCCGGAGCACGGGCAGCGCTTCACCGGCGAGCCGGCCTACTTCACCCATATCACCGAAGCGGGTAAAGCTCTAATGGAAGCAATGGGCCACACCGCAGCGGATTACCAGTACGCCGTGTTCCACCAGCCGAACACCAAGTTCCCTCAGCGGGTCGCGGGCATGCTCGGCTTTAAGCAAGAGCAAATCGCGGCCGGACTGCTCGTCCCAATGATCGGGAACACCTACGCTGGCGCAGCCATTATCGGCCTCTCTGCCGTCCTGGACGTTGCCGAACCCGGCGACCGGATCCTGATGGTCTCCTTCGGTTCAGGCGCCGGCTCGGATGCCTTTGACATCCTGGTCACCGATGCCATCCGGGAACGCCGCGACCGGGCGCCTAAGACCGCGGATTATGTCGCCCGGCGCACCGAGATCGATTACGCCACTTACAGCCGGATGCGTGGCAAGCTGGTGATGAAATAAGAGCCACCCTGGCGATCATTTTGGAAAGCAGAAAATGACGGACGTAATTATCGCAGGGGTCGGGCAGACCCCGGTAGAAGAACATTGGGATCTCTCCTTGCGAGAACTGGGGTTCATGGCGATCGAAGCAGCCCTGAAGGATTCGGGCGGGCTGCGACCCCAGGCGCTGTTCGTCGCCAATATGCTGGCGCCTTCTATCTCGAACCAGGCTCATCTCGCCGTGCTGATCGCCGACTTTGCCGGGCTGGTCGGCATCGAAGCCTCGACGATCGAAGCTGCCGGAGCTTCCGGCGGCGTCGCCTTGCGGCAGGCTTACCTGGCTTTGGCCGCTGGCGCGGTGAATGTGGCAATGGTAGCCGGCATCGAGAAGATGACAGACCAGACCGGCAGCGGGGTAGAGGCCGCCATCGCGACGACGATTGACAGTGACTTCGAAGCCGTCCAGGGGCTGACGCCGACCGCCCAGGCCGCGCTGCTCATGCGCCGCTATCTGCACGAGTCCGGCGCCCCGCGGGCCGCCTTTGCCGGTTTCCCCGTGATCGCACATGCCAACGGGGCCAGTAACCCAAATGCGATGTTCCGCAAGGCGATCAGCGCCGAGGCTTACCAGCGAGCTGGCATGGTGAGCGAGCCGCTCAATATGTTCGACGTCGCTCCGAACGCCGATGGCGCCGCAGTTGTGATCCTCACCCGGGCGGACCTGCTCCCCCCGGCCTTCCCACACCCCCTGGTCCGCATCTCCGGTTCGAGCGTGGTCACCGATACCCTGGCCCTGCACGATCGCCCCGACCCACTGTCCTTCCAGGCGGCCCGGCTTTCGATAGAGCGAGCCTGCCGCCAGGCCGGCATCCTGCCGGACGACGTGAACCTTTTCGAGCTGTACGACGCGTACTCCATCTACTCAGCCCTGTCCTTGGAAGCGGCCGGGTTCGCCGGCCGCGGCCAGGGCTGGCAGCTGGCCGTGAACGGCGAGGGCGAAGCAGCTTCGCTTGGATTGCAGGGATCGCTGCCGATCAGTACTTTTGGCGGGTTGAAGGCGCGCGGCAACCCCGGTGGGGCGACCGGCGTTTACCAGGCGGTGGAGGCGGTCCTGCAGCTGCGCGGCCAGGCTGGCCCGAACCAGGTTGCGGGGGTACGCCGCGCCCTGGTGCAGTCCTTAGGCGGCCCGGCCTCCATTGCCGCCACCCACGTTCTTGAATGTTTGTCTTAATGGCCAAACCTGATAGCTCTTGATAGTTTCGGGTCGTTAAACTAAGCACGGTAGAATGAATAATGAAATTATTCACCATGAAACGCAATCGACAGTGACAAAAACACTGTAACCTTATCAAGGAGAGGTATCAAAATGGAAATTCCACGCCACTGGCGTCTAAAGAACCAACGGTATAAGCTGGTCGGAGAAGTCTGCCCCCATTGCGATGCCAAGCTGTTCCCGCCGCGGGATATATGT
>DASWHG010000183.1:0-2414 GCA_036393315.1 Anaerolineales bacterium
TTTTTCAGCACCCTCCTAGCGCCAGTCATTGAAATCCTGCGGCGGGTATCGCAGCCCTTTATTCAGGAAGCCGTTATGGGAACCATCCACAAACAGGGCTACGTGACGGCGGATGTGGATCTGACCGGGCGGGAAGTCAGCCCCACCAGCACGGACTACGCAGAAGCGAGTTTTGGTTGGATGGATGATCAGGTTCGCAAAGGGTACCAGGCGCTATTCTGTCGCTAGTGTGTGAGCGCTGGCAGCGGTTGTTGTTGGCTTTGCAACGCTACACCGGGCGAACCCATTTGGCCGAGCGCCTGCAAGACATGGTGCGAGAGCTAGAACAGATCTTGGGCATGCGCCCTCACCGGCGCGTGGACTTGGTGCTTGCCAGACGGCAAGCTTCGCAGGCCCGCCTCCAGCAGGCGCAAGACCTCCTGACACGCAATCAGCGCAAAGAAAGAGCCTTGCGAGCCATCATCGGGATACGCTCTGCCAACCTCCCAAGTGTTTCGTGAAACAGTTTGATCACAGCATCTACACCCTGATCATAGGCAGCGCGGATTTCTTCATCGGTCGGCTAACGGATCGGTTCCATGCCTATATTGTGCTCGGCTTTTGCAATTTTGACAATGGTAAAGTCCATTCAGGCCTATGCCTGAGCAGTTACATGGGAAGAAGATATAATATACTGCAAGCACTTGGAGAGCGGGCTCAAGGTCTGCTGGGAGTGATGAGAAGACATGCACCTGCTCGTACCGCAGTTCATCCAGGAGAATTTCGCTCAAGAGAAGCGCCGGGGGGAAGTTAGCGCGGCCAGCCTCTTCGTCGACATGTCCTGCTTCTCGACCATCACGGACGACTTGATGGCGCACGGCCAGCACGGCGCCGAAGTGCTGGCGAATATCATGCAGCCTGTCTTTGGCGCGCTGGTGCGGCCGGTTTACGAACAAGGCGGCCTGATCACCGGATTTGCTGGCGACGCTTTTACAGCCCTCTTCCCCCTTGGAGAAGACGAGTCCGGGGTGACAAAAGCCTTTGCAGCCGCCTGGCAGATGCAGCAGGCCATGGCGCCGCTCATTCGTCACCCGACCGTATACGGCGATTTTTTCGTGAATGCCAAGGTAGGCCTGGCTCTGGGCGAGTCCAGATGGGGCATCATCCGGGCGCGCGCCGGGCACCGGGCGGCTTATTACTTCCAAGGTCCTGCCATCGATGCCAGCGCTGAGGCAGAACACCTGGCCCAGCCCGGCGACATTGTTTTGAGCGCCGGGATGTTTGAACGGCTGCAGGGCCAGGTGAGCGCTTCCCGCATCGGCGACTACTTCCTGGTCGAAGCTTTCAAGGGGGAAATCCCGCTGCCCCAAGCCCTGACACCTCCCACCATCGACCTGAATGTCCAGCGGCGCTTCTTCCCAGAATCGCTGGCGACCCTGGAATTGAGTGGCGAATTCCGCCAGGTTGTCAACCTGTTCATCGGGTTGAGTGCAGTGCGCACGGAAGAACAGCTGGATCTTTTCATGCAGTCGGTCTTCGAACTCCAGGACCGTTACGGCGGACTGCTGAACCGCCTTGACTTTGGCGATAAAGGCGTCAACCTGCTGCTGTTCTGGGGCGCGCCGGTTGCATACGAAAACGATATCCAGAGCGCGCTGAACTTCGTCCTGGATCTTCAGGCCCGCACCAGCATCCCGATCAACGCTGGCGTCAGCTACCAGATCGCCAACGCCGGTTTCATCGGCTCGCCTCTGCACGAGGAATACACCGCATACGGGCGCGGGGTCAACCTGGCAGCCCGCTTCATGAGCAGCGCGGCGCGCGGCGAGATCTGGGTGGATGCGCAGGTAGCCAACAAGGCCCAGGCTCAATTCGAGCTCGAACCGGCCGGGGACATGGTTTTCAAAGGCTTCGAAGAGAAGCAAGCCGTGTTCGTCCTGGTCGACCGAAAGGATGAAGCCGAAGTCGTAGATCCCGGCCCCCTTGTCGGCCGGGTGGCGGAGCTCCACCAGATTGCGGAGTTCGTCTCCCCGTTATGGAAGGGGCAGTTTGCCGGCGTCCTGGTCATCTCGGGCGAAGCCGGGATCGGGAAGAGCCGCCTGGTGCGAGAGTTCCAGGTCTCCCCGTCCTTGAAAGAGCACGATTCCCGGCTGGTCACTTGCCGTACGGACGAAGTCCTGCGCACCCCGCTCGGACCGTTCCGGACTGTGTTGCGAGATTTCTTCCAGCAGTCCGAATCCCAATCCGAGGCGCGCAACAAGCGCAGCTTCAACCGCCTCATGGACGATCTGATCGATGCGAGCGTCCAGATCGACGCGTCCCTGGCAGACGAACTCGATCGCACTCGCTCGTTCGTGGGGGCGCTCTTGAACCTGCACTGGCCCGATTCGCTTTACGAGCAGCTCGATGCCCAAGGACGCTACGAGAACACTTTG
>DASWHG010000184.1:0-23641 GCA_036393315.1 Anaerolineales bacterium
AACCTTGAGCATCGTGTTCTCCTTCTGTACGCGAGTTCGCAGACTAATCCACTTCTTCCAGCCGCGGCCCCTCGGCCGTATCCAATACCTGCCATCCCAGCCTGGCGATCTGCTGGCGCAGTGCATCGGCCTGGCGCCACTTTCTACCCTCCCGGGCGGCCTGGCGCTCCTCGACCAGGACCAGCACTTCTTCAGGTGGCCGCGCCTGCCGATTCTCTCCCCCTGTCACAGATAGAGCCTGCCGCCAGAGCGGAGCAGGCAGGCCGCCTTCTACCTGCTCGGGCAGGTGGAAATCGCCCAGTTCTTGAAGGGAAAAGGCTGACCCCTCCCGGAAGCGCTTCTGGCTGCCTTCCCTGATGACCGTGACCCCATCTTTCCCGGTTACCCGGCAGGTATCGGCGCTGAGATCCAGCAGCAGGCCTGTTTTCTCGTTGATCCCGACGACCGTCTTACCGGGCGGTAGCGCGCCCACCAGCAGTTCGAAGCGTACCTGCCCTATGAAGCAGCGGCTGGCGACCAGCGCGTACCAGGCCAGGCTGCCGCGCAGCTGCCGCACCGCATAGCTCGGGCTGCCCGGACCCATGAAGACCAGATCGGATGACAGGATCGGCTCGACAACTTCGGAGCTGTCCGGACTGAAGGCCGTACCGCGCTTGCGAGCCGGGATCACCTTCACCTGTGGATCGTAGTTCTGGAGGTGGTGCTCCAGGAATTCAGCGACCCGCCCGGCGACCTGGGGAGAATTGAGTTCGAAACCGGCGGGGGTCTCGCCGGAACCAAACAGGACGACCGGGCCAGGCTTGACATTGCTTGCACGCTCAGGACGCAGCGAGGGTACCATTGGCTGCCTTATTCAATCCATGACATCGGGTTGCCACAAACGGGGGAGAGATCTGGGGCCTCTGTGACCGTTCAGGCGGTACAATTGCACGGAGAAAGCTGTTTATGCTAGAATGGGCGTGAAAGGTGCCTGGCAAACCGCCATGCACGAGCTATATTTTACAATAGAAACGGAGCGCAAGATGCCCCTGGACGTAATTGTCGGGACGCAGTGGGGGGATGAAGGGAAAGGCCGGGTGGTCGACCTGCTGTCAGCGCAGGCCGACTTCGTCGCCCGCTACAATGGCGGAGACAACGCCGGCCACACGGTCACCGTTGGAGACCAGACGTTCCGGCTGCACCTGCTCCCCTCGGGCCTGATCCACCCGCACACAACCGGCGCGATCGGCAATGGCGTGGTAATCAACCCGGCGATCCTGGTCCGTGAAATGGAGACCTTACAGGCTGCCGGCATTTCGATCGATCCAACCAGGCTGCGCCTCTCCTATGCTGCCCACCTGATCACGCCAGCGCACCTCGCCCTGGATCAGGCGCAGGAGGCGGCCCGCGGCAAAGGAAAGCTCGGCACCACCCTACGGGGCATCGGCCCGGCATTCACCAGTAAAGTCTCCCGCCAGGGCTTGCGCCTGGTCGATATGCTGGACCGGGCTGCCTTCGCCCGCTCGGTCCAGGCTCACGTCGAGGAGATCAACCGGACTCTGACCGGCTTATTCCAGGCGGAACCGCTCGAGCCTCAGGCCGTTGCAGAGGATTTCCTGGGCTACGCGCAGCTGTTTGCGCCTTACATCGGCGATGTCTCCGCCATGCTGAGTGAAGCCTTAGCGCGCGGCCGGCGCGTGCTGGCCGAGGGAGCCCAGGGCACCTTGCTGGACCTGGACCATGGCACCTATCCGTTTGTAACCAGCTCGAACCCGACCGCGCCGGGAGCGCTGGTCGGCCTCGGGTTAGGTTTCAGTTTCGTCGAGCGGGTGATTGGCGTTACGAAGGCGTTCCAGACTCGGGTTGGGTCCGGACCCTTCCCCACCGAGCTGCACGGCGAGCTGGCAAACCGCCTGCGCGGCACCGGCGAGAACCCTTGGGACGAATTTGGCACGACCACGGGCCGCCCACGCCGGGTGGGCTGGCTGGACCTGGTCCTGCTGCGCTACGCCGTCCGCGTCAACGGACTGACCGAGCTGGCCGTAACCAAGCTGGACATCCTGAGCGGCATGCACCCGATCCGCATCTGCACCGCTTACCGCCAGGAGGGCAGGCAGTGGGAAGACCTGCCTCTTGGCCCAGGCGGCCTGGAGGCTTTCGAACCGGTCTACGAAGAGCTCAGCGGGTGGGACGCGGACGTGAGCCAGTCCCGCCAGTGGGAAGACTTACCGGCAGCCGCCCGCGCCTTCATCCTGCGCCTGGAGGAGCTGGCCGGCGTGCCCGTCCGCCTGGTATCGGTCGGCCCGGAGAGGGAGCAAGTCGTCGAGATCGGCGGGGATTAATCATTCAACCACGTCAAACCTTTGGGAGGCATGCATGCGCAAAATAATCACCCTGATCACCGGGGCCGGGGGGGAAGTTGGCCAGGCGCTGATCTCCAGCCTGGCCGAGCAGGGCACGGACAACCTGGTTACCCTGGATTTACGCCCGCTGCCAGCCGATCTCTCCCGGCTCGTCACCCACATCCAGGGCGACATCCTGGATAAAGCCCTGATTTCCCGGTTGGTGAGCGAATATGAAATTGCCGCCATCTACCATCTTGCCGCCTTGCTCTCTACCCGCGGCGAATTTACCCCGGTTGCGGCCCACCAGGTCAACGTCGAAGGGACTCTCGGCCTGCTTCAGGTGGCCGCCGAGCAGTCCGAATGGCGCAGCGAACCGGTCCTTTTTGTCTTCCCCAGCTCGATCGCCATTTACGGCATGCCAGACCTGGAGACGAAGGCTCGCTTCCCACGCGTGCGCGAATGGGAATGGAACTATCCGATCACCATGTACGGCTGCAATAAGCTGTACGCCGAGATGTTGGGCACTTATTTCTGCCGGCACTATCGCCAGCTGGCTGCCGACCGCCCGGTGATGCTCGACTTTCGCAGCGTGCGGTTCCCCGGCCTGATCAGCGCTTTCACCGTGCCGGGCGGCGGGACGAGCGATTACGGCCCGGAAATGATCCACGCTGCCGCTCAAGGCAAGCCATACGCCAGTTTCGTCCGCGAGGATGCCAGGATCCCATTCATGGCCATGCCCGACGCGGTAACCGCGCTGCTCTGCCTGGCCCAGGCGCCAAAGAGCTCCCTGACCCGCATGGTGTACAACGTCACCAGCTTCTCGATGTCGGCGGGGGATATCCGCGACCTGGTCCTGGAGGCCTTCCCGGAGGCACAGATCACGTTTCAACAGGACGCCAAACGCCAGAACATCATCGACAGCTGGCCGGCCGACCTGAACGATACGGATGCACGGCGCGACTGGGACTGGAGACCCACTTACGACTCCATTCGCTGCTTTCACGATTACCTGATACCGAACATTGCCAGGCGCTACCAATAAAGTCCGGAGAATATCTATCCATTTGCCTGGGACGCGCGCCATGCTGCTCGCGGTCCTGCTTTGCGCTGCCCTTCCGGCTGCCTGCACCCCTTTGGGGCCGGCTCTTCCCTTCCCCACCGATACACCCACCTCCACGCCGACAGGCACGCCCACCCCGACTCCCACAATCGTGTGGTTCCCCCCCACGGCCACCCCGACTCCTTTCCCCACCCCACAGGTCACGCCTACGCCCGATTACCGGCCCGGCCTCGGAGAGATACTCTTAACCGATGATTTTTCTTCCGGCGAGGCCTGGTCTCTGGGCCGGACCTCTGCCGGAGGCGCAGCCCTCGGGAAAAACGAACTGACCATCGCCCTCTCCGAGCCCGGCGCGTACGTAGCCAGCCTGCGAGAAGCGCCCGTGCTGAGGGATTTCTACCTGGAGATCACCGCCAGCCCAAGCCTGTGCCGGAGCGCCGACGAATATGGCCTGCTCTTGCGAGCCAGTTCCTTGCGTGATTTTTACCGCTTCTCGCTCTCATGCGATGGACAGGTCCGCCTGGACCGGCTGGTAAACGGGACGGCCTCCTCCCCTCAGCCCTGGACCTTGAGCGGGGCTTTCCCCCCCGGCGCACCGAGCATTTCTCGACTGGCGATTTGGGCCAAGGAGAAGGAAATGCGCTTCTTTGTGAACGAAGAATACCAGTTCACGGTCAGCGATCCGATGCTCCCGTCCGGCAGCATCGGCGTATTCGCCCGCAGCGCCGGCGATAACGCCGTGACGATCAACTTCTCGGAATTGATCATCCGAGAGATCGATGAATGAAACCAATTCCCAGGGTAAGATGATGGCCCTGGTAGCGCCACATATAACCATGGATGGCGTTTTTTCGTAGGCAATTTGGCAAATTGCCCTACAGAAACCACGGTTTACTTGGGTGCTACCGATTGCCCTTGGGCCGGCTTTTTTTTTAAAAAAACAGTTCCCTTAATTTGGCAGGATCGCGCCAGGCGTAGTATACTTCGACTTGATCCTTGGTAATTGGCGGAAAGCAGTTAAGAGGAAATCTTCGTTTCAAAGCCGTCCAACGGCAGATAGGTCTGAAGAGATGATCGTAGTGACAGACTTAATCGGTACGCTGACGACAGGCTCGCCCATCCGCGGGCTGGTCAGCTGGGTCAAGCACAACCAGAGTGAGACGCGGGCCAATTTATTCATGGCCTCCGTGATGCCTTCCTTTTTCCTGGCGACGTTGGGCCTGATGAACTGGCAGAAATGGAGCCAGAACTTGATGATCAACGCCCTGCCGCTCATCCGGGAAGCCACCAAAGAGAAGATCCGCCAGATGGCGAACTGGACCGTCGAGCGCAAGCTGTGGCCAGACCGGCGCGAGGATGTGCTGGCTCGCATCACCCAACAGGTCGCAGATGGCGCCCAGGTGTACATCGTCAGCAGCGTCTACGAGCCAACCGTCGAAGCATTTGCGGCCCGTCTCGGCGTGCAGGCGATCGGGACACCCATCAAGATCGTCAAAGGGCGGGCGCGGTTCGCCGACAAATTGGTGACGAACGAACGAAAGGTCGAACAGGTGCTCAGCAGGGTGGGCGTCGACCGGGTAGACGTCGCATACGGCGATACCTGGAACGACATCCCCTTATTGGAGCACGCCGATAGACCGGTGGCGGTGTATCCCGATGAGAGGCTCAAAGCCATCGCTCTCGAACGCAGCTGGGAGATCATCGGCGACCGCGGCACTTAATTGTCACCCAGCGCACATCGATGCCGAAACGTCTCTTCAAGAACCGGTTGAACGACCTCGAGCCAAAGACGTGGCTGAAGTTCCAGAAATCGTGGTTCGTGCACAACCCGCCGCCACGCGCCAGGGACGTCCTGCGCCACCCGGCCAAGTTCCCGGAAACGCTTGCCAGGGAGTTCATCGAGTTCTTTACGAAACGCGGCCAGGTGGTGCTCGACCCGATGGCCGGTACAGGCAGCACGCTGGTCGCCGCCCTGCAATCCGGCCGGAACAGCTACGGGATCGAACTCAACCCAGGCTACGCCGATATCGCCCGGCAGGTGGTGGGCGCAGAGCGGGATGCCCTGGGCGAGGCCGGCGCCCAACTAACGGCAGAGATCATTACCGGGAACGCCGCTCGAATCGGCGAGTATGTCTCAAGCCTGCCAATCCCGGCGGTCGATTACGTTTTCACCTCCCCGCCCTATTGGGATATGCTGCACGCCCGCGGGGCCGAAACCCAGAAGAAACGCAGGTTCTCACCGGAACTGGACGTTGTTTACTCGGACGATCCGGACGACCTGGGCAATATCGCCGATTATGGTGAATTCCTCGAGCGGTTGAGCGCCATCTACCGGGGCCTGCAGCCTTTCCTACGCCCGCGCGCTTACCTGACGATCATCGTTAAGAATGTCAAGAAAGGCGGCAAGATCTACCCGCTCGCCTGGGACCTGGCCCGAAACCTGGGGCAGACGTATACGCTGAAAGACGAGCGGGTCTGGTGCCAGGACGATATCCGGCTGGCCCCTTACGGGTTGGGGAACGCCTGGGTGAGCAACACCTTCCACCATTACTGTCTCCAGTTCAGGAACGAGTGACCGGCAAATCGGATATAATTTGATCTCCCAAAGGAGATGAAACTCACCCTGTTCACCTTCTTTCGATTCGAATTAACTCCAGGAGGAATGAACGATGAATGCCGGCATGACCATTAACGTCGAATCCATGCAGGGACGCGTACCCATCACCGTTTTTCACATCAAAGGCGATATCGATGGGAATACTTACGAGCAGCTCCAGGCGCAGGCGAATGAATCCTTCCAGTCAGGCGCCCGTCACCTCTTACTCGATCTAAGTGATGTCCCCTACATCAGCAGCGCCGGGATTCGAGCCTTTCACTATATTTTCAACCTGCTGCGCTCCGACCCGGACGCAGAGGGCGATGATACTATCCGGCAGGGCGTGAGGGACGGAACGTTTAAATCTCCCCATCTCAAGCTGCTCAATCCAAATGCGGGTGTTGCCAGGGTGCTGGGCATGTCCGGATATGACATGTTCCTGGAGATCCACCATGACCTCAAGGAAGCCGTCAATTCATTCTGAGGCGCGCAGCTTCCCTTAACCGGTGAAATCCGAACGTCTCACTGCTGCGGACCTGGTCAACCTGGCTTATACACCGGACCTGACCCAGGCCGGCATTGCATATGCTCTCCGCTCGCTGCCCTTCACCTATGACCGGATGGGAGGGTCGCCGGTCGACCGGCTGCGCCGGATCGTGGTAGGCGTGGCGGTCGAGCTGGCCTTCCGCCGGCTGCTCGCCGTGCGGGGCATCCCGCACGACACCTTCGGGGCCACTCCATTTACCGATCCTGATCGCTACGACGTCGCCCTGGGTGGGCGCCGCTGCGACCTGAAAAGCTTCCTCCTTTTCAACAAAAAGGATATCCGCAGACTGCGGCGTGAACCCGCCCGATTCTTGCAGGCCTCCGCGCTGGTGCCGGTGGACCAGGCCGGATCGAACCATTTTGGGGACGATGATATTTACATCTTCGCCTTCGTGATGGCCCTGCTCACCCGCGAGCGTTCGGACCTCGACCGGGCGATCGCCGCCGGGCAGCCTATCTATCTCATCCACTCGATGCCGCCTGCCTGGGCCCGACCAAGCCTCTGGGCCTCCCTCCATCCACTCTCCTTGAGATCTGCCTCTTCACAGCTGCTGCAGCTGGAACTGGGCGGCCAGGGCCCAGACCGGAGCTTCTATAACGAGCAGCTGACCCTGAACCTTGATGCCCGGGCGCAGGCCAGCCGTGATTTCCACACGCTGGCATACCTGCACGCCGGACAGGTTCCGGATGGACCGGTGGAGGTGCACAGCCCAAGGTACGGAAAAGCTGACCGGATCCAACCGGCCGATTGGGGCAACATCTGGGTATACGGGATGGAAGTCGTCCTGGCCGGCTACCTCCGCCGGGGAGAATTCCGCCGCCAGGCAGAGATCCTGCCGGCCGGGAGCCGCGTCCTGCAGTACGCCCGCACCCGCACCCGAAACCTGGCGCTTCCTATCTCTTCACTGCGTCCCCTGTCCGAACTTTTTGAAAGGGTGCAGCGCTGGGACCAGAGGCGAGCCCACAGGCCCTGACCTGTGCAGAATGATTAGGAACGCTGCACTCCCCGGTCGAACGAACCGGGCCGGCGCCGCCGGAGCGAGCGGAAGCGGATTAAAAAACCCGCAGTCCCCTTGTCCAAAACCGAAAAAAGTGTACAATTGTTCTGTATAAACCGGTGAGTGCCCTTGCGTTCTGCCCCGGACGGCGTTCGCCCGGATTGATAGACAGACCGCTCACCGAAAAGGAGCTTCCCATGTACCACACTATCATCATCGTGGGTAATCTTGGCCGCGACCCGGAGATGAGGTATACACCCTCCGGACAGGCAGTTACCAATTTCAGCGTGGCCACCAACCGGCAGTACACCTCCTCGGATGGCACCCAGGTCAAAGAGACGATCTGGTTCCGCGTCTCCACCTGGGGCAAGCAGGCCGAGACCTGCAACCAGTACCTGCGGAAGGGCAGCAAGGTCCTCGTCGAAGGCCGGCTGGTCCCCGATCCCGGATCCGGCGGGCCCCGAATCTGGACCCGCCAGGATGGATCGTCATCGGCCAGCTTCGAGGTGAGCGCCAGCACCGTCCGCTTCCTTTCGAGCCGGGGTGAGGACGAAGGCGCCTACCAGAGCGGCGAGGGGACCGGGGCCGGTGAACCTGAAGACATCCCATTCTAATCCACCTCCTCCACATCAAGACCGCAGGGTGGATTTGCCCCAGATGCTTTTCATTTACCGGGGACGACCCGCCCTACGGTCCTGATATCACCGGATTACTCTTGGGGTGGGGGCCTGCGCGGTTTTCTGCAGGTCCCTCCCCCAGAACGTTTACCCTTTCATCGATCCGGATGAAGATGCGCCTACGACAGGAGAAGACTTATGTCCGATAGCGCCTCACGGCCAAAGCCTCCACCTTTTCCTCCCCTGGATGTCCCCCCGGATCTGGAGGCGATCTACATTAACCTGGTGAGGATCGCTCATTCCCCGTCCGAGCTGATCTTCGACTTTGCCCACCTGCTGCCGGGGACAACGCCCTCGCGGGTTCGATCTCGCGTCGTCATGTCCCCCCTGGCGGCGAAGCTGTTCCACCGGGCTCTGACTGAAAACCTGAGCCGGTATGAAGCCGCTTTTGGAGAGATCAAGGTTCCCGGCTCCAAATCCCTGGCAGATTTTCTCTTCCGCCAGAGTCCCCCACCCGAAGAATCACCCGAGAAATAGGTCAGCATGGAACATTTAGAAGAGATTGCCGAACGGATCCACCAGGCATTCGAAGCCCGCACCGCCGCGCGGGACCGGGCGCTCTCCCAAGCGCGTACGCTCACCCGCTCCTGCGCCAATGCCATCCGCGCCGTCCACCGCGACGAGCGCTCCCTGGCCCAACAGCACCTGGCCGACGCCCGAGCGATGGTGAGCAGCTTGCAGGCCGATCTGGCCGAGTACCCGGACCTGTTTTTTGCCGGCTACACCCAGGATGCCCTCAAGGAATTCGCCGAGGCCAACATTGTCTATGCGCTGGTCGGGGACGATGCCCTTCCGACCCCGGAAGAACTTGGCCTGGAAAACTCAACCTATATGAACGGCCTGGCCGAGACGGCCGGGGAGCTGCGCCGCCGCTGCCTGGACATCCTGCGCCACGGCTATTCCCAGGAAGCGGAGCGGCTGCTCGATCACATGGACAACATCTATGCGGTCCTGGTCACGATGGATTACCCGGATGCCGTCACGGGAGGGCTGCGCCGCCAGACCGATATCGTCCGCAGCGTGACCGAACGCACCCGCGGCGACCTGACCCTAAGCCTGCGCCAGGAGCACCTGGAGGAGAGCTTGCGCCACCTGGAGTCTCGCCTGAAAGACTGAGCGTATGACCAGAACCATCCCGGCCTTCACCAGGAAGGGTCCTGTATCCTCAGCCGGTGATCCTTTTTATCGATGAGAACGATCCGCGCCTCCGAGATCGGTACTTTTCTGTACTGCCAGCGGGCCTGGCGCTTGCGCCTGGAAGGCTACGAGCCCGAGAACCAGGCTGAACTTGCCAGCGGGACCGAACTTCACTTTCGCCACGGGCGGACGGTAATGCTGAGCGGATGCTTCCGGACGCTCGCCTACACTCTCTTCTTAGTGGCACTCGGGCTGCTGGCGTTCTACGCGGCCGGCCGGATGTTCTAATCCAGTATGCTTCTCCTGGCCTTCCTTCTCATCCTGGGAGCCTTGCTGCTCCTGTGGGCAGCTGCCCGCCAGCGCCGTTCAGCGGGCCTCCCGGGCGGGCGGATCATCTACACCGACACGAACCGCTGGGACCGGTTAGAAAAACCGCTCTACGATCCGGCGCTGGAGATCACCGGAAAACCGGACTACCTGGTCGAGCAGGGGGGTACCCTGATCCCTGTGGAAGTGAAATCCCGGCGCATTTCGCGGGCTCCCTATGACTCTCACATCTACCAGCTGGCTGCATACTGCCTGCTGGTCCAGCGGGTATTCGGCAAACGCCCACCGTACGGCATCCTGCAATACGCCAACCGGACTTTCGCCATCGACTACACTCCGGAACTGGAAAGAGCCCTGCTCGACGTGCTAACGGAGATGCGGAGCCAGGAGCGCCGCCGGGATGTCGAGAGATCGCATAACTCACCGGAGCGTTGTGCGCGCTGCGGCTTTCGATCCGTTTGCGATCAAGCCTTGCGGTAGTGGACGAGCCGGGCAACTGAGACTGATATAATAAGAAGCATGTCTAAGGAAGAGGGTAAAATCCAGCGGATCGCGATCACCTCTCAACCCCAAAGCCCGGAGGCGACCCGGGAGGCGGAGGAGATCCTGGCCTTCCTGGACAAGTATGGCTGCCAGGGTGAACACGAATCGCTCTACGAACCAGGCTTTCGGGAGCGAGTCCAGGCAGGCGAGTTTGACCTTTTGATCGCCCTGGGCGGTGATGGGACGATGCTGCGCGCCGGCCACCTGTGCGGTCCCAGCGGGGTGCCTATTCTGGGAATCAACCTCGGGCACTTCGGTTTCCTCATGGAAATCCAGCAGCAGCGCTGGCGAGAGGCCTTGCTGCGCCTGCTGGAAGGCGATTACTGGCTGGAAAATCGCATGATGCTGTCAGCCCAGCAGTGGCGGAAGGGCGAACTGCTCGGAACCTGGGAAGTGCTTAATGAAGTCGTGGTAAGCCGCGGGAAAATCGTGCGCCCGGTCCACCTGGATACCCACGTCGACGGCCGCTTCCTGACCACGTATGTCGCCGATGGGTTGATCGCCTCGACCCCGACGGGCTCGACGGCCTATGCCCTGGCAGTCGGAGGGCCGATCCTGCCGCCCGAGCTGCGCACCATTCTGCTCGTCCCGGTAGCGCCTCACCTCTCGATCGACCGCGCCATCGTGCTACCGGAGGGCACGGCGGTGAGCATCACCGTGCACACCGCCCACCAGGCAGTCCTGAGCGCGGACGGACAAACACCAATCGACCTGGAGGATGGCGACTGCGTCAACGTTCGCGTCGCAGATCATTCGGTGCGCTTCGTGCGCTTCCAGGACCCAGGCTATTTTTACCGAAATCTTACACCTCACATGAATCAAAACCCATCGACCGGAAACTTCCGATGACAACGGAAATTGAGACCATCTACTGCACTTTCCATCCCCAAACCGAAACGACGCTGCGCTGCAACCGCTGCGAGAGGCCGATCTGCACACGGTGCGCCGTGCTCACCCCGACTGGTTATCGCTGTAAAGAGTGCGTGCGCGGCCAGCAGAAGACCTTTGATAACGCCGAGTGGTATGACTATCCCATTGCTTTCATCTTAGGAGCCGGGTTATCCTACCTCGGCAGCCTGATCGTCCCGGCACTGGGATTCTTTACACTTTTCTTAGCGCCAGTCGCCGGAGGCCTCATCGCCGAAGCGATCCGGTTCGGGATCCGGCGGCGGCGTTCCCGGCGGCTTTTCCAGGTCGGCACGCTGGCAACCGCGCTGGGTGGCTCCATCCAGATCCTCGCCATCTTGCTGGGAGTGCTGTTCTTCTTCTCCCAGGGAGGCTCTGCCGGGTTTGGAGCAATTTTCCCCCTGCTCTGGCGAGGCCTTTACGCGTTCGTCGTTACATCTACTGTCTACTACCGGTTGGCGGGTATCCGTTTATAGAGAGATCTGCGTATCTGTCCCATGATCGTTGAGCTTCGAATCGAGAATTTTGCCATTATCGACCAGCTGGAACTGCAGTTCAAGCCGGGCTTGATCACCTTTACCGGAGAAACAGGCGCGGGTAAGTCCATCATTATCGATGCGGTCGAGACCGTCCTGGGTGGGCGCGCGGATGCTTCCATGATCCGCAGCGGGGCGGAACGGGCCAGCGTCGAGGTCACCTTTCGCGTCCACCCGCAGGCGCGCCCGGCTGTGCTTGAGATCCTGAAGCGCGAGGAGCTGCTCGACGACCCGAACCACCTCACGCTGGGTCGCGAGATCCGCTCCAACGGGCGGAACGTGGCGCGCATCAATGGGCGCACCGTCCAGGTTGCGCTGCTGCGCGAAATCGGGGAACAGATCGTCGACGTCCACGGACAATCCGAACACCTGTCTCTACTGAGGGTGCGAGAACACCTGGGCCTGCTCGACCGGTATGCCGGGGCGAGCGACCTGCTCGACAGCTATACAGAGACTTACCGCCAGCTGGCGGCCGCGCGCCGGGAGCTAAGCGATCTGCGCCAGGCCGAGAGCGAATCGGCCCGCCTTACCGACCTGCTCAACTACCAGATCAGCGAGATCGAAGGCGCCCGGCTGAACCCGGGTGAAGAAGAAGAACTGCGCGCCGAGCGCACCCGGCTGGCAAACGCCGAGAGCCTCGCTTCGCTGGCCCAGCAAGCCCTGGTCAGCCTGGACGAAGGAACGCCAGAATCGCCGTCGGCGACGGATCTTTTCGGGCAAGTCGTCGCAGCCCTCGGCGGCCTGGCACGGGTCGATTCTTCCCAGGAGGGGATGGCGGACCAAAGCCAGCTGCTCTTCGATCAACTCACCGACCTGGCCCGCGACCTGAGATCTTACCTGGAGGGAATCGAGTTCAACCCGAAGCGGTTGGACCAGGTAGAAGAGCGCCTCAATTTGATCCATAGCCTCAAGCGCAAGTACGGCGAATCGATCCCTGCCATCCTGAGCTTTGCGCACAGCGCCCGGCAGCAACTGGAGACCATTGCCACCGCCAGCGAACGGATCGCAGAGCTGCAAGCCCAGGAAGAGGACCTGCTACAGGAGCTGGGCAGGCGCGGCCTGGCGCTCTCGCAGAAGCGCCGGGCAGCCGCGCAAAGGTTGAAGGAAGAGATGGAACGCGAACTGGTGGATCTGCGCATGTCTGGGGCACAGATCAGCGTCGATTTCCAGGAACATCTTGATCCGGAAGGAGCCCCGGTTGGAGAGGATCGCCGCCTGGCATTCCACGCCACCGGCCTGGAGCGGGTCGAGTTCTTGATCGCTCCCAACCCTGGAGAAGGGCTGAAGCCGCTGGTGAAGATCGCCTCCGGTGGTGAGACCTCCCGGCTGATGTTAGCGCTCAAGAACGTGCTGGCCCGCGCCGATAACGTCCCCACCCTGATCTTCGATGAGATCGACCAGGGCATCGGCGGGCGGGTCGGCACCATCGTGGGAAGCAAACTGTGGCGGCTGGCGAGATTCCACCAGGTGATCTGCATCACCCACCTGCCGCAGCTGGCCGCCTTTGGGGAGCAACACCTGCACGTCGAGAAGCAGACTCAGGCCGAACGCACCCTGACGGTCGTCGAGGACCTGATGGGCGAGGCCCGCTTGAGGGAGCTGGCCGAGATGATGGGCGAATTGAGCGAGGGCACGCTGCAATCGGCCCGTGAAATGCTCCAAAATGCGGACGCGCTGGTAGAACCGGAACGCGGTTAATCCGTGCCGACCACCCCCCACATCATCCGGATCCGCCGCAGGCGGGACATCAAATCCCTGCACAGCCCCGCTCACTTGCTGGGGGTCGCCGGGCTCGGTTCCGGCACGTTGCTCATCCTGTTCGTCGCCTGCACCACCACCGGCCTGGCCCTGGCCTACGCCAGCCTGACGGCCGGCCTGCCTTCCCCGGAAGTGCTTCCTCTATTATTAGAGCCTCCCAACGGCCTGCTGTCCGAACCCACTCGCTTCTACGATCGCAGCGGCGAGCACGAGATCCTGGTACTGGAAAACCCGGATTCTGCCGGGAAGCAGTATCTGCCGCTGGACAGGGACCAGCCTGAGGCCCTATCCGAGGCGCTGGTTGAGGCCACGGTTGTTGCAGCCGACCCCACCTTTTGGGAACACCCCGGCTTTTCACTCAGCGGGAGAATACTGGATCAAAACCCGTCCCTGGCGCAGCGGCTGGTCGCGGATTTCCTGCTCTGGGCCGAACCGCCCGGGCTGCGCCGTGACCTGCGCGAGCGCCTGCTGGCCGCTCAGATTACGGCCCGCTTCGGGCGCGAAAAAATCCTGGAGTGGTACCTGAACAGTGCAGATTACGGTAATTATGCCTTCGGCGCGGACGCAGCTGCCCGCGCCTACCTTGGCAAACCGGCCGGCCAACTGACCCTCGCAGAAGCTGCCCTCCTGGCAGCCGTCTCCGAGGCACCGGCGCTCAACCCCTGGGACGCTCCCCAGGCCGCCCGCGAACGCCAGAACGAGATTTTGGAGACGATGGCCCGCCTCGGCTCGATCGACCCGGAGGAGCTCCGGAAGGCCAACAGAGAAGAAGTAACCATCCGGCCCGCGAACGAAGAACCCGCTGGTCTGGCTCCGGCCTTTACGGCTCTGGCTCTGGAGCAGCTTTCCGGCAAGCTCGATTCCGAAAGGCTGGCAAGAGGTGGCTTCAAGGTGCTTACAACCCTGGATTACGACTTGCAGCTGCAGTCTGCCTGCGCGGCAGAAGCCCAGGCGGCTCGCCTGGAGACCGGCCTCCAGGCGGAGTCTCCGCAATCCAACGAAGGTTCATCCTGCCTGGCCGCGCGCCTGCTGCCAACCGAGCCCGGCGCCGTGCGGCGCACTCCGGGCGAGATCTCGGCCAACGTCGTCGTGTTGGATCCAGGCAGCGGGCAGGTACTGGCGATGGTCGGTGAAGATGAGCCAGGACTTAACCCCGGCAGGCCTCCCGGGCATCCTCCCGGGACCTTGCTGACGCCATTTATCTACCTGACTGCCTTTACCCGCGGCTGGAGCCCCGCCTCTCTGGCCTGGGATATCCCGTCCAGCCTGCCAGCAGCAACGGCAGATCTGCAAAACCCGGATAGAGCCTTCCACGGCCCGCAGCGCCTGCGCATGGCCCTGGCAAATGACTACCTGGTCCCGGCAGCGCAGCTACTGGCCGAAATCGGCGCCGGACAGGTGTGGAGTATGGCGCAACAGCTAGGCCTGGCGCGTTTGGGGAGTGAAGAGCCACAGGGTGCTGGCACCCTCACCGGTGAAGGGTCCTGGCCAGGTTCCTTAGAAGGGGGCGAGATCACTCTATTGGAGGCCAGCCAGGCTTTCGGCGTGTTTGCGAACCAGGGGCTGCTGGTGGGGCAGCTGCCGGAGGGACCGGCGATCACCGGCCTCCCGCCGCTGCAGGCGATTACGGTGCTGCAGGTAGCCGAGACCAACGGGCGAGTGTATCTGGACTGTACGGACCAGGCCTCTGGCTGCCAGATCCAAACTCGCCCGGTCATCAGCGCCCAGCTGGCCTACCTGGTCACCCATATCCTCAGCGACGAACCCGCCCGCTGGCCCAGCCTGGGCCATCCCAACCCGCTAGAGATTGGGCGGCCGGCGGGGGCCAAGATCGGGCGGGCCTTTAACGGACAGGATGCCTGGACGGTGGGTTTTACTCCCCAACTCGTCGCCGGCGTGTGGCTGGGCGTAATCCAGGCCAGCGGCGGAGAACCGGTGCCCCCGAATGCGGCAGCGGGCCTGTGGCACGCCATCCTCCAGTATGCGTCCCGTGACCAGTCTCCCGAAGGCTGGAGCGCCCCCCCGGGGATCAGCCGCGTGACCGTCTGCGACCCATCTGGCATGCTGCCGACGGAACACTGCCCGGTGGTCGTCGAAGAGGTGTTCCTGAACGGCAGCGAACCCACACACACAGATGGGCTGTTCCGAGCTTACCTGGTCAATCGTGAGTCCGGCCGCCTGGCCACGGTGTTTACTCCCCCCGGATTGGTCGAAGAACGCGTATACATGATCCTCCCCCCCGAAGCGGGAGATTGGGCTGAAGTAGCCAAGCTGCCGGCTCTACCCCAGGCGTACGACGTGATCGAATCACCCAGGACGAGTGAGGGGGATGTCCGCATCAGTTCCCCCGCTATGTTTGCGATCGTAAGCGGGCAAGTCCCGTTTACCGGCCGCGCCGTTGCCGAGGGGTTCGAATATTTCCGGCTGCAGGTGGGACAGGGCCTGAACCCGCTCGCCTGGCTGCAGATTGGGGAGGACGCTGCGAAACCGGTCAGCGATGGGGAACTGGGCGTGTGGGATACAACCGGGTTGAACGGCCTTTACACCGTCCAGCTGCTGGTGGTGGCGGAGGAACAGGAGGTGAAGACTGCGACGATCCAGGTCACGGTCGATAACCAGCCTCCCGAGGTATCCATTCGCTTTCCTATCAACGGGCAGCAGTTTACTTTTCCCAACGAGAACCAGGTGACCCTCCAGGCCGAGGCCAGCGACGAATTAACGCTGGCCTCGGTGGAATTCATCCTGGATGGAAAATTAGTCGCCTCGCTCGCGACTCCCCCATTTGCATACCCATGGCAGGTAAATTTAGGCGCCCATCACCTGCTGGTGCGCGCCCAGGATCAAGCAGGCAACTCCGGCGAAGCAGCGATCGAATTCGTCGTCGATCGAAAGTAACTCAACGCCCGGGCGGATCCGGAGCACTGTTGTTACGGTAAGTACAGCACAATATTGCGGGTGCTGCATGCGGAAACCGCAAGCAACACCCGCACCATGGCTTTCTCAAAGTCGAAAGCCCTGCTTTTCCCCACCCCCTAACCCCATTTTTGAGAAAGCCATGACACCCGCACGTAGGTTCATACGGTCTTTGGCGGCCGGGGAGGCATCCGAGGGATCTACGGCAACACGCCGATCACCTCGAAGGTGGCAAGGATCCGGTCCAGGGCATCGAAATCGGATTCTTTCGTGATCTGGATCTCCACCAGGATCAAGAAAGCCTGCGAATCGTCAATGGGGACTGCCGTCAGGACGATGTAGGCATTCCCGGAGTCAGCACAGTTGGTAAAGAGGTCATACTTGCCCCGGTAATAGGCGTCCTCGTAGTCATAGCGGCCATCCAGTTTGCAGGAATCGGAGAACGCATCCCTGCGTACGTCGAGCAAGTTCACGTATCCGCCCAGCTTCGCCAGATCATCCGAGGCGCCGAAGAAGACACCGGACTCGTCCCAGGTCTGGTTGTAGCCGTCGAGATCGGCCGAAGCCGAGATCGCCGCGCCAATCGTATCACCGCTATCTTCCCAGTACCCACCGTTGATATCCGTCCACTCGTTCGGGATTTCCATCTGGATGGACCCGTAATCATCGGTGACCATCTGGTATCCCGTGTAATTACCGGTGCTGTCGACCTGAACGTCGCCTTGTTCGTCAAACGTCTGCTCGAAGGTAGCGGCGGTCTCCAAGTTGCGCCCATTGATCTGGCCCGCCAGGATTTCTTGGGTGAAGTAGCGGAGCACCTCGATATCGAGGGTATCCTCGGAGGAATGGCTGCGCAAGATATCGCAGTAATCCGACATGGTGCCATCGGACGAAAGGATCAAGTCTTCCAGGGTGGTGATGATGTCACCCCCGGTCAGGCCGGCCTTATCTGCCGGTGAACCCGACTTGACAGAATAAACCCAAATTCCGGAGAATCCCTCCCCGGCAAAGGCCTCTCCGTTCACGCCGAAGGTCTCCAGGTCCTTCCCGCTTTTCAGCTGATCGATCGTCCGGACCGCCAGGTCACGGCCGATGGCGAAATACTGGCCTGTCTCCCGGCCCCGGTAGTTTACGCCCAGCACCCTGCCGTCTTCGTCCACCAGCGGGCCGCCAGAGTTGCCGGGGTTGATGGTGGCGTCGTGCTCGACCACATAATCGACGGAAGCCCAGGACGTCTCACCTCCGGCCTTCTCCTTCGAGACGATGCCCTTGGTCAGGGTGAACTGAGGTTCTCCCAGGGGATATCCGGCCGCGAAGACTTCTAACCCAACGCCGATGGGGCCTTCATGCCAATCGAGGTAAGGAAAACCCTCGCCTTCGATGTCAATCACGGCCAGATCAGAACACTCCGAAACACCCAGCACCCTGGCATTGTAGGTCGTGGTCGTGTCGCCGCCAATCCAGACTTTAAATAGCGCGGCTCCAGTGACCACGTGGTTGTTGGTGACGGCGATGCCGGACGGATCGATGATAAACCCTGATCCAAGGCCGGCCGAGTTAAATGAAACGGTGAAATCCGGATTGACAAAAGTCCCCTGAGCCTCGATCTGGATAACCGCGTTTTTAACTCCATCGAGACTGGAGACTGCCAGGCTGTCTGGCGCTTCCGTCGCGGGCGCTTCCGTCGCGGGCGCTTCCGTTCGTTCGGGGACGACTTCCGTTTCCTGGGGTTGAGGCGGCGCCTGGGTTGTTTCCGGTTGCGGTGTGCCCGAACTGGTAAAGTTGCAGGCCAACCCGACGACCAGGATCAACGTCCCCAACCAAAGGAAGGGTTTTAACAGTTTTGCATTCATGCTTTCCTCCGTGAATCGATATATTTAAAGAAATAATGCTGGTTTCGAGGGGCTCGATCGCCAGTCCCCGCCAACAATCGGCATCTTACCCGTTGA
Source organism: Anaerolineales bacterium (assembly GCA_036393315.1). Lineage (GTDB taxonomy): Bacteria > Chloroflexota > Anaerolineae > Anaerolineales > UBA4823 > DASWHG01. The sequence continues at coordinate 18,271 of DASWHG010000184.1, forward strand.
TAGGATATTAGATCAACGGCTGGAGAATTGTGCTGAGTATAGCAAAACTAAAGTTAAATGTAAAGGAAGTGAGGGGTGCTTTATGGGGAAAAAGGGGTGTGCGGGGGTGATTCTTGGTTAACAATATTGAAAGCTAACCCGGCATGCCCCGGCGCAAGAACGCGGCCGCCAGCCCGGTTGCCAAAGCGACCAGTGCAAATACCACTTCCAGGATCCGCCAGATGTTCCAGGTTGCCGGGAGAGGCCGGGCCGCCTCCCGCTCCCGCTGCTCCGATACCGAACCACCCGCCTCAGCAGAAAGGTCCGGGGCAGCCGCAGGAGGCGCCAACAGGGTGGCCTCTGTGGGCTCCGGAGTGGGCGCAGCCATCTCCATCATTCCCGGCGGCGGCGCCGTCTGGTTTTCAGCCTGGTCTTCCGCCATCGTTTTTCGCGATTCTTCATCGGGTTCCGCGGCAGGGGCAGACTCTAATAAAGGCGCTTCTGTCTCTGCTGGAGCCTGCATGAGAGTCGCCCCTTCTTCAGCCTGGGGTTCCAAAACCGGCGCGAGAGCCGTCCCACGAGGAGTCATGAGATCACCGACCATGACCAGGACGAATAAGAGCGTTGCCATGACCGAAGCCAGGCGAAGGACAGGGTAAGCAGGAGGCGGCGATTTTCGCGCCTTGACCATCTGCGGGGTCAAGGTGAAATTGCGAGGGGCGCGCATCACCGGCAGGCTCCGCAGCACCGCCCGGGTGCGGTGCAATTGCTCGTAAGCCTCTCGCAGACCTGGATCCGTTTGCAGGCGCGCTTCCAGACGGGTCCTCTCACCTTGAGTGAGCTGCCCATCCAGATAAGCGGAGATCGCCTCCAGGTCGCGTTCGGGGATTCGCATCGTCATGTCCACGTCTTGTTCTTCATCTACCACATTAAGGCTCGACTTCACTTTCCAGACGAAATGCAGACGGTAAAAGTTCCCAAAAACCCTGTAAACAATCGCGCAGCCGGCCACGTGCCCGCGCCAGGCGGCTCTTTACCGTTCCGAGCGGCTTTCCGATGACTTCCGCCACCTCGGAATAATCCATCCCCTGGACATCCACGAGGGCGACGACGGCCCGGAACTCTGCTGGCAGCTGGTCGATGCATTTTTGGATCGCTATCGCCAATTCAACCCGCTCGGCACTCTCTTCGGGGAGCTCTCCCTGGTCAGCCAGCCAGTGCGGGGATTCCAGCTCCTCACCGGCATCATCCAGAGGTTCCAGAGGGGTCGTTGGGCGCCGCTTGCGACGGCGCAGCTCGTCGTACGAGGCATTCGTAACGATGCGCAGCAGCCAGGCCCGAAAAGAACCGCCCCGGTAAGAGCGCAGGTTGTTGTAAGCGGAAATGAAGGCTTCCTGCGTTGCATCGTCGGCGGCTTGTTTCTCTCCCAGGACCCTGTACGCCTGGTTGTAAACGACGTCCTGGTAAGCCAGGACCAGGCGGTTGAACGAATCCAGGTCGCCTTGCCGGGCCGTTATGATCAACGCCTGCTCATCCATGAACTCGTCTCATTTTCGAAGCTGCGAGGAGGTACAAGCCTCGCCAGGCCAGCATGGCCAGCGCATTTAATCCCCCAACGACGGCGACAAACACAGGCAGGATCGGCGCTCCTAACCAGGCGCCGCGCAGCCAGGCTGCCAGGGGCGCGGCCAGGATCATTGCCCAGAAAGGCCGCCAAAGCTGGCGCACGTCGGTCACATGGTTTCGATTGAACGCTCCGATATGGGGTGCGGCGAGCAGCCAGGCCACCAGAAACGGCAGAAACGTGGTGAGCATGCGCACCCCCGCTGTGCCCAGCTCGTCATGGCTGGCGAAGCCAGCGATAGTCATCAATGCCAGGACCAGCGCGTCTCCGACCAAGAGAATTAGCAGTTGAGAAGTAAATGAGGATTTCTTCACGCACCTTATACTAACGCAAAGCCCGAAAAGGGGCAAGGGGATTAACTTTCCGCCAATCACTTACCATTGCCCTCTGTTTAAATGCCAAGTAAAATGAAATTGGAGGAATGTATGAGTCTAAAAATAGATCCACATCCTACGCGGCAGCGCCCATTGTGGCAGGGCTTCTTAATTGTATTGGGCATCGATACGCTGGTCGTGCTGGTTGGAGCGCTTGCCCTGAGTAGCCTTCGCCAGATTTCGAATCTTTACTTCTTGAGCAGCATCGTCTTGTTCATCATTGCGGTAGTCCCGATCATAACCGAGGTGGGAAGCAGCGCGAAAATTGTCGGGCGAGCCGTAAAGGGCGGTGAGAAAGTCGGCCCGCAGCTGAAGGAAAAGCAGGTGATTTTCGAACGCAGTGCCCAGACCACCTATGTGTTCGGCCTGGCTGGCCTGGCAGCCTTTATCCTTTCTATGCTCTCGCTCTCGATAGGATGACCCCATGGACCCATCAAGACGAAGACTGCTCATTATCCTTGGGGTGCTCGCCGTGGTCGTTTGCCTGTGTGTAGGTGTGGTAGCCGTGCTGGGCAGCAGTTTATTCCTATGGAACACCCAGGTCACAGGAGAGGCGCCCGGTGTTACCGTCGAGCAGGTTTTTCCAACGCTCGAAATCGAGGAAACACCTGAACCCGGGACCCCCGAAACAACGGTAGAACCGGAAGCAACTTCAGACCTAAACACGGAACCGACGCTTCAGGACAATCCAACCTCACCTTCTTCCGATTTGCCTCCGGATATTGCCAGCCAGATGGATGAGATCGAAGAGCAGGTTATCGAGCTGCGCGGCCTCCCGCCGACCGGCGAGGTGGAACGCGCTCTGCTCACCCCGGCTGAACTCCGCCAACATGTCATCGAGAACTTCCTCGAAGACTATACCGCTGAAGAGGCGCGAGACGACGCCCTCACCCTGGCCGCGTTCGGACTGCTCGAGCCTGATTTCGATCTTTACGATTTTTACATCGAACTCCTCAGCGAGCAGGTTGCCGGTTTCTACGACAACGAAACCAAGAAAATGTATGTCATTCAGGACCAGGGTTTCCGAGGCCCTCAGCGCCTGACCTATGCTCACGAGTACGTTCACGCTCTCCAGGATCTGAACTACGACATGGAATCTGGACTGGAGTACAACGACGAGGCCTGTGAAGAAGATTCAGAGCGCTGCGCTGCCCTGCAAGCCTTGCTCGAAGGGGACGCCTCTTTCATGGAGATCGAATGGTTTACCAACCATGCCACGCCAAGGGATGCAGAAGAAATTCAGGATTTCTACTCGAATTACGAGAGCCCGGTCTACGATCGCGCGCCCGCGTTCATGCGCGAGGATTTTATTTTTCCCTACCAGTCCGGGCTCACCTTCGTCGAAACCCTCCATAACCAGGGAGGCTGGCAGGCCGTCGACCAAGCTTACGGCAACCCGCCCGTGTCCACCGAGCAGATCCTGCACCCCGAGCGCTATCCGGATGACGCCCCCATCCCGGTCGAGCTGCCTGACCTGGCAGCGACCCTCGGCGATGGTTGGCGAGAAATCGACCGCGGCGTGATGGGCGAATGGTACGCCTACCTTATCCTGGCTTATGGCCTGGACGCCAACGCCCAGCTGGAAATCAGCCAGGCGCAAGAAGCAGCCGCCGGATGGGGCGGTGATTCTTACGTGGTTTATTCCAACGAAGACACCAACCAAACCGTCATGGTGCTCCACACGGTCTGGGAATCGAGCGGCGATGCGAACGAATTCAGCGCCGCCTTCCAAGAGTACGCCCAGACGCGTTTCGGATCGCCTGCGTCCGATCAGACCGGATTCTCCGCCTGGGAGGATTCCACCAGCCGGACCGAATTCCGGAGCGCCGGAGATACGACCACCTGGATCCTGGCGCCAGACCAGGATATCGCCGATACTGTACAAGACCAAGTTGAAAATCCGTAAGACATGAACAGCACGGCCCGCTGGTCACTGCTCTCGATTTTGATCGTCCTCTCGACCCTGGGATATCGGATTTCTTCCGCCCAGAGCGATAGGACGCTTTATTTTCCGCAGACGGGGCATCGCCTGAGCGGCGAGTTCCTGGCAGCCTACGAGAGCGTTCGAGACCCCGCGAAGCTCTATGGTTTTCCGATTACGGATGCCTTCTCCGATCCAGTTTCCGGAAGCCTGGTCCAGTACTTCGAAAAGGCGCGCTTTGTTCTCGATCCCCAGGCCCCTGTCCAGCTGCGAGTCAAGCAGGCTCCTTTGGGCGAGCTGCTGTACAAACCGGGGACCGAACTGCCCCATTCTCCCAGCTTCCCCGCCTGCCGTTCCTTTCCGGAAACCGGCTTCGAAGTCTGTTTCGCGTTCCTGGAATTCTTCAATACGAACGGTGAAGTCGCCCAGTTCGGCTACCCGATCTCGAACTTCGAAATCCACGACGGCCTGATCGTACAGTATTTTCAGCGCAGCCGCTTCGAATGGCACCCGGCGCTGCCCCCCGGGCAGCGGGTAACGCTCGGCAACCTGGGGGTCGAGTACTTTGAGTTCACCGGGGAAGACCCCCTCTTGCTGCTCCCGGACATCCGCGATCATCTACCACAGGCGGTATTTGACCTGAGGGTGAAAGCCAGCACCGGTCTGGCGGTTATCCCTCGTCAGGGTATGCAGACTCTTTACGTGACCGTGCAGGATCAGAACCTGCGTCCGGTGTCCAACGTCCGGTTAAGCTTCGCCGTCCGGCTGCCTTCCGGAGAAGAGGAAAACTACACGATGTCCCCTACGGATGAGAATGGGATCAGCAAAGCGGAGTTCGGGGTCGATACGAGCTCCACGGGCATCGCCGAGATCCGGGTTACCGCCCAGTTTGACTCATTCAACGAACAGACGCTGACTTCTTTCCGCATCTGGTGGTAGCCGAGGGGCAGGCCCTTAACCCATCCCGTTTTCGCCCTGCTTCAAACTACCATCTCCTTCGAGCGATCCTCTCCCTGCCTGGCGATAAAGATCTGCCAGGATCCGCTGAAGGCTCTGGTGCTCGGGGTTTTCACTCACCAGCCCTTCGACGAATGGGATGGCGAGATCTTGCTGGCCCTGTTTAAAAAGGTAGGAGAGGTAGTTCTTCAATTCCACCATTGCCTGGGTCGCCTGGCCCAGGCGCAGGTTCAGTTGGACCAGGTTCGCTCTCGCCCGCTGATCTTCCGAGTCCAGGTCCCGGATCTGCTCGTACAGCTGGAGCGCTTTCCGCCAGTCCAATCGCTGCAATTCGATATCGGCCATCTGGTGCAGAATCTGGATCTTGATCGTTGGAGAAAATTCCGACTCCCGCGCCAGCTGGAAAGCATTGTTGTACGTCTCAAGCGCCTGGTCCAAATCGGCCAGGTCGTAATAGACATCGGCAACCCCCACGTGCTCGCGGACGGCCGCATCCACCTCCCCACGCGCCAGAAG
>DASWHG010000185.1:0-5729 GCA_036393315.1 Anaerolineales bacterium
AGCGAGTCCAGCGGGAGCGGCCAGACGGGCTCGACCTCCGCCAGGTGGTATTCCCACAGCATGAGGATGATCGGGCTGGTGGAGGCGGGCGTACTCGCGCCCCAGGAACAGGACCGGCTGCCGTTCCAGCAGACGCTGCCATTCCTGGTAGGCTTCAAAAACGGCTCGAGGGGTTGCGCCAAACGAGCCGTGGTTGAGGAAGTGGATATCGGGATCCAGCAAGAATAAGTCTTTGATGGAGGACATTTATACAGGTGCTTTCATTACAGCTGCCCCGAGTCACCCCAGCTATCCAGCAGTTCCTGGAAAGAAGGGTCCTGGTAGCGGGACAAATCGAAAGCCGGGGCATAGGATGGGAGAGGGGAGCCGGTCAGGTGGGCGGCGAGCAGTTCGCCGGCTGCCATGGAGGCCATTTGCCCGAAGCCGGACAGGGCACCGATAACGTAGGTGCCTTCCACCGGGAGCGGCCCGATAAGGGGGCGGTTCTCGCGGGTCTTGGTGTAATAGCCGCCGTCCAGGCTCGGGCGGGGGGATTTTTCATAATAGGCCTGCAGGCCGGGGATCATGGTGCCCAGGCCGCGCAGGGCGACGTCCGAGTAGAGCGAGTCCAGCGGGAGCGGCCAGACGGGCTCGACCTCCGCCAGGTGGTATTCCCACAGCATGAGGATGATCGGGCTGGTGGAGGCGCCTTCGGGCCGGGTGTGGACACCGGGCGGCATCTCTCCCAACAGCCAGCGGGTGGCCTCGTCTTCTGCCAGGAGCTCGCGTTCTTCCGCGGACCATGCCAGGGTTTGCGGATCGGTCCAGATGAGCAGTGGGGCATTACGCGGCACGACGCCAAGGTGGTCCTTGAAGGCGACTTTCAAGTGTAGTTCGGAATAGACTGGCAGGTCGACTCCGAGCATGTTCCCGACCTCCGGGAGCATCGGACCGGCGGCGTTAACAAAGCTGCGTATAGCCACGGATGATCCGTCGTCCAGCTGCACGGACCGGACGCGGCCTGAGGTGACATTCACACCGATAATGCGGGCCTTCATCAGGTTCACACCTTGCTGGCGAGCTTTTTCAAGCAGGTAAGCCCCCAGCTGTTGTGCGCTGAACCACCCGGCCCGGCGGACGTGCAGGGCTGCCGCTGCCCGCTCGCTCAGATAGGGGAAGTGCTCCCGCAGCAGCCTCGAGTCGAGCAGCAGGTCGGCGCCGTCCGGCTGGTCGAGAAAGCGCTCGGGGTCTGGTGGGACGTAATCCGAGCCGGTTCCGGAGTGGATGCGCAGCGGCCCGGCGCCCAGCTGCGGCGGTTCTTCCGCTGCCCGGATAAACTCGGGAATTTTATCTGCCTGGGAAGTGACGTACAGGTATCCGCGGCGGTTGAGGTGAAAGATGTTCCCCGTCTCGATCGCCAGCGCTTCCAGCAGGTCGATGCTGCGGTTCATCAGCGAGACCATTGCATCTCCCGGGCCGGGCCACCAGTTACGGTAGCATTCAGTGGATTTGTCGCTTGTCAGGCTAAGCGGCGGGCGTTCGTCGACCAGTAAGATGTCTGTGCGACCATGCTTTACGGCCAGGTGGTAGGCTGCACTGACCCCCGCGATGCCGGCCCCACAGATGACGATGTCGGTTTCATTTGGCATGACCAGGACGCCGTGGGCTTATTCTTCCAGTTGCACGTAGATGCGCTTGTTGATCTTGCCCTTGCTCTTGTAATCCACGACGTGGATCGGCCCAACCTCCGCGGTATTCTTAACGTGAGTTCCGCCATCCGCCTGTAGGTCCAACCCTTCGATTTCGACTACCCGGACTTCCTGGATGCCCTCCGGGAGCAGGTTGATCTTGGTACGGATCAGGTCGGGGATCTGGAAAGCGACCTCGCGTGGCAGGATGGAGATGCGTACCGGACTGGCGTTGGCCACTTCGCGGTTGATTACCGTTTCGATCTCCTGTACCAGGTCTTTGTGCATGGTCTCGAATTCAAAATCCATGCGCCCCGCCAGCGGGTCCATGTCGCCGCCGGTAACCGAAGCCCCGTAATCGCGGAAGATGACCCCACACAGGATGTGCATGGCTGTATGGGTGCGCATCAGCCGGTATCTGCGATCCCAATCGATCTGACCGTTGACGCGGGTTCCTACCGGTATGAGCTCGTCTTCCGCTTCGAGGAAATGCAGCACGTCCGGGCCAATTTTCCGGGCGCGCCGGACCCGGTAGGTGCGTCCAGCTGCAATCAAGCGGCCTGAATCCGCGGGCTGACCGCCCCCTCCTGGATAGAAGGCCGTCTGGTCGAGGATCAGCGCGTGGTTTTCAAAGTCGAGGCCGGTTACGGCGGCCTCAAAGGATTGCAAATAGCTGTTCGTCTGGTAGAGAAGACTTGTCATGCTCGATCCTTCGATTCGTCACCGAGTAGCGCTTCGGGTTGGTCTGGTGCTCAGCCTGAGTATACAGAAAAAATGTCTCCGGCGCAAGTCCAGGGTTCTTTGTACCATGGCTTTCTCAAAGTCGAAAGCCCTGCTTTTCCCCACCCCCTAACCCCCGCCCCAGGGCGGGGGCAAAGAGGAATTTGGGGTGGGAGAAGGCGGCTTTGCCGCCTTCTCCCACCCCAAACCCCATTTTTGAGAAAGCCATGTTCTTTGTACGGAAAGAGATAGGTTTCGGCGGAATTCTATGCCTCGTTGAGGCGATTTCAGGTAAAATCAAGGACAAAATGGAGAATACCACGTATGGCTAGGATGACGATACAGGATAAGGTCGCCATCATCACAGGGGCCTCAAGCGGGATCGGCCGGGCGACCGCGCTGGCTCTGGCCAGAGAGGGTGCCAATGTAGTCCTGGCCTCCCGCAACCTTTCGGCACTGAAAGATGCTGCCCGGGAGGTAAAGGCCCTCGGCAGGCAGGCGCTGGTGATCCCCTGCGACGTCCCTCAGGCTGAACAGGTGCAGTCCATGGTCGCCGAGACTGTGGAACGGCTGGGGAGGGTAGACATCCTGTTCGCAAATGCTGGGGAGTACGTCCGCGCTCCGATTAAAGATATGCCCATTTCATTATTAGAGCAATCGATGGCGGTCAATTTCTACGGGAGTGTCAACGCCGTCCAGGCTGTCTTACCCCACATGCTGGCTCAGAGCAGCGGGCACATCGTCCTGATGAATTCGATGATCGCTTTGAGGCCTTTTCCTCCCGACACCCCTTACGCAGCAGCCAAAAGTGCTCTTAAAGGTTTCGGCGAGAATTTGCGCCAGGAACTGATTGGAACGGGTGTCTATTCCACTCTGGTCTATCCCGGGCGGGTTGACACACCATTTATCGAAGATTTAAAGATGCCCTGGCTTGCTGCGAAGATCTCTCCGGAAGTGGTAGCTAATTCCATACTGAAGGCAATCAAGCACCGTAAGCATAAAGTAATTGTCGCTCCATTCCAATCGAAGATGCTCTATTACTTAAATTTCGTGTTGCCAGTGAGTGTATCTGATAGGCTGGCATACATGCTTAAGCTGAGAGGCTGGGAATCAGGTTAAGAAAGGATCTGTAGCGATTCCTTTGAGGACCGCGAAGAAAGCTGAAAACTTCATTCGTTCATTTGAAAAGGATTATGAGTATGACCATCACTCACTCTCACACCTTGTCCAGGCCCTCTCACGATTGGTGGCGCAGGATCAGCATCACGTTCGTGCCAGGACCGGCCTCTCCATTCCTTGAAAAAGTGGCAGAGAATCTTTTGGGGCGCGCTCGAGAGAATGGTCACTTCATCAAGACCATCCCTGATCCGGGGACGGACGTTATCCTGACCACCGCCCAATTTGGGCAGCCGGTTCGCTGGCGTGATGCACTGTTGTTCACCGCACGGCGGCGCTACGGGCTGGACCACGCGCCCACCGTATTCACCCTGGTGCAGGCCACGCCGGCCCAGTTCAAGCAGCTTTTCGAACACTTCCGGAACGCGCTCGCCAAGGAACCGCCGGACCCGCAGGATTTTGCGTTCGAGGGGCTTGCGCCGGGCGCTTACCAGCCGCTTGTCGAACAAGGCCGCCGGGGAGGCCCGATGCTGGCCTTGTTGCGTACCCTGCAGACCCAGGCGTTGAGCATCCGCGTGATCCTGGTCGTCGGCGAGGATGAACCGGTCGAGGCCTACACCTTCGATCTGGTCGGGGCTCATCCCAGGACCGACGCGGCCGTCCCGGAGCTGTTCTACGAAGACCTGATCTCCCGTATCGTGACTGCGGTGAGCACCGGGGAAATTACTTCTCACCAGGTTGTAGAAGGGCCGGTTCCCCAGGAGGTGTGGCAGAGCCTGACAACACCTGCCGCGATGCGGGAAGCGGGTCGCGAGCTGGGGAAGCGCAGCTTCTTCACCCAGATGGTGCGAGTCGACAGCCTGGCGACCGTCCCTTCCTTGCAGGATGCTATCTCATCCCAGTACAGCGAGGGCTGCTTCGCAACCTGGGACCCGGATCTTAAAGGCCTGGTCACCACGGTGACCGGAAGCGCCCGGCCGGTCGTCAAGGATAACCTTACGGATGACGAATTAGCCGTCATCGTGGGCGTTCGCCCGGATGGCCGGGGAGCCCTGGTCCGGCACGTGGAAGGTAAGCGTAACGATCCGCCTTCCTCAGAAGCGGTCGAACTGATGGAGATGGACAGCAACCTGCCAGCGATCCCGGCCCAGGTTGCCCTGGGGGAAGGGGGCAGCGTGTCTGGCGAAGTTCCGGTGGCGCGCTCGAAGCTGCACGGGCACCGCGGGGTGAAGGCGTACGACCCATCCCAGGCCGAGCACGTCTCCCTGGACAGGCCGTTCTATTATTACCCGGTCTCCTGCTCAACGGAGGCGCAGGCGCAGGCGATCAAGTCTGCGTTCGGCCGCTCACAGGCCTTGAACGATCCGCAGGATCCCCGCCAGGTGGTATTCACCGTGCTCCCCGGGCACGGGGTGGTAATTGTGGAGAAATGGGTGCCTGGTAAGGCGCCTTTCCAGGTCATGTGGGAGTTTATGGATGCCGGCTACCTGCAGGTCGAGAACGCCATACCCCAGGGGCCATTGGAGTACGCTATGGGGGAGAACGGGATGATGGAGCTCAAGGTAGGCTGACGGATCCCTATGTCCGACCAGTATTATCGTGAACAGGCAGCCCGGCGGGCCCGCAAGCTCTGGCTGGCGGGAGGCGCCGTGGCGGTCGTAGCGTGCGTTGCCCTGGGCATCGTGAGCCTGTATTATGACAGCTGCACCGGCGGTTTCGATCGCTCGCCCGAAGCGGTGCTGAGAAGTTTCGCCAGCTCGGTGAGCGAGGGAGAGGCCGAGGCAGCCCAGGCCTGTTGGGAGCGAGAGGCCTATTTCGACCTGGAAGCCGGCTGCTCCGAGCTCTGCCTGCAGACCGTATTGGGGAACGGTTTCGAAATCGTCGCGGTGGAGATCGGCCAACCCAACCCGGCTGAAGGGGAGCGAGCCCGGCTCCCGGCGCAGTTGTCCGTGGCCTGCCGGGAGGGAGGGGAGACGTATTCGGCAGAGATCGTTCTGGATACTGCGGGCCGGGGTTATCCCTGGAGGCACTGGCACATCGTCCGCAGCACGCTCGGGGGGACGGTCGCAGAACCGTGGTGCCGTTAGATGGATTTTAAAGCTCCCAAACCTGCAGCGATCGCCCTGCTCGCCTGCGCCTTGGGCTTGATCTTGTTCACTGCTCCATCGGTGGGCGCGCAGTCCGATCCCTTCGCCGGGCGTCCTCCGGTCGTGCCCCGCTGGGCCT
>DASWHG010000186.1:0-3183 GCA_036393315.1 Anaerolineales bacterium
TTCTGTATGGCTTTCTCAAAGTCGAAAGCCCTGCTTTTCCCCACCCCAAACCCCATTCTTGAGAAAGCCATGTCTTATTCTGTCACTCCTCGTTGACCGTTAGGCATTCCTGGGGTATAATTGTGCTAAATGGAATAAACGAACCTTCGGGGCGGGGTGAGCGTGCCAAGCAGTCCACAGATGCGGACTGCTTGGCAGAGGCAATTCCCCACCGGTGGTACAGCCCACGAGCGCGGCGAGCACAGCTTGCCGGGCATGATCCGGTGAAACTCCGGGGCCGACGGTAAAGTCCGGATGAAAGAAGGTTGCGGAAGCTCGCTTGTTAAGAGTGCAGTTTCTTTGGCGCGTGCCCCGAAAACCACAAGGTTTTCGGGTTTTTTTGTCAGCCAGAGACTGCTGTGCTCTCCTTTGTTCCGCCTGCCCCGATCTTACGGGGCAGTTTTGTTTAGAGAGAAGTGTGCGATGGATTTGACTCAAACCCGAAAGATCGCCCTGGCTCCGCTGCGTAGTGCGCAGCGCGGCTGGGTTTATCTTGCACCCATTTCGCTGGCGGTGGCACTGCTGCTGTGGTACCTGATCGCCATCCTCGGTCGGTACCCGGCCTTCATCCTGCCAACGCCCGACCTGGTTTGGAGGCGGCTGCTGCAGGCTCTGGCGGATGGCAGCCTGCTCCGGCACGGCGCGGTAACCCTGTCTGAGGTCTTGGTCGGGTTGGCGATCGGTGTCAGCACCGCCACCTCTTTAGGATACCTGTTGGCGAAATCGCGTGCCGTCGAGCGCCTGCTGTCGCCTTACATCATCGCCAGCCAGGCGGTGCCTGTCGTGGCAATCGCCCCTCTGCTGGTGATCTGGTTCCCTGGCCCGGTCTCCAAGGTGCTGATCTGCGCCCTGATCGTTTTCTTCCCGGTGCTGGTGAACACCGTCGTTGGCTTGCGCTCCGTGCCGGAAGAACTGCACGAGCTGATGCGCTCGTTGAAAGCTAACCGCTGGCAGACGTTCACCTATCTCGAGGTACCCGCCTCGCTGCCCGTCTTCCTGGGTGGGATGCGCATCGGGGCGACCTTATCGGTGATCGGCGCGGTGGTCGGCGAATTTGTCGGCGCAGACCGCGGGCTGGGCTTTCTCATCAATGTCGGCCGCGGCCAGTACGATACCGCCCTGGTATTCGTGGCCGTCTTTGCCCTGGTTGCCCTGGCCCTGGCTTTGTATGGCCTGGTTGTCTGGCTGGAAGCCCGCCTGCTCGCCTGGCAGCAGCGCCCCGAGGACGTAGAACAGAGCTAAGGGTTCTTCGGAGGAACGCATGACCTCTCACAGTCGCAGGTTATTCATTTTACTGATGCTCGTCCTCTTCGTGGCAGCCTGTTCCGGCGCGCCGCAGGCTCCAAATACAGGCGACCCGCAGGCATTGACGCGCATCCGCCTGCCGATGGGGTACATTCCGAACGTCCAGTTTGCGCCGTTTTACGTTGCCATCGAGAAGGGCTACTACCGGGACGCCGGCATCGAGATCGAATTCGATTACAGCTTCGAGACGGACGGGGTGGCCCTGGTGGGCTCGAATGAGCTCCAGTTTGCGGTCGTCTCCGGCGAGCAGGTCCTCCTGGCCCGCGCTCAGGGGCTGCCGGTCGTGTACGTCACGGCCTGGTGGCAGGACTATCCCGTCGGCGTTGCGGCCCTGGCAGAAGAGGCCATCCGCAGCCCGGAAGACCTGGCCGGGAAGCAGATCGGCCTTCCGGGCCCATTCGGGGCCAGCTATATCGGGCTGCGGGCGCTGCTCGACGAAGCTGGCCTGCAGGAGAGCGACGTGACCCTCGACTCGATCGGTTTTAACCAGGTCGAAGCGCTCGTCGCAGGCCAGGACCAGGCAGCCGTCATCTACGTCAACAACGAGCCCATCCAGCTGCGCGCCCAGGGCTACGAAGTAGACGTGATTCGCGTCGCCGATTATGTGAAACTGGCCTCGAATGGCCTGATCACTAACGAGAAGACGATTGCCGAACATCCGGAGCTGGTGCGGCGGATGGTGCAGGCCACCCTGCACGGTGTGGCTGTATCCCTTTCCGACCCGGAGGAGGCTTACGAGATCTGTAAGAAGTATGTGGAAAACCTGGCCCAGGCGGACGAGAGCGTTCAAAAACAGATCCTGGCTGCTTCCATGGATTTCTGGCGCACGGAGGAGCTGGGTTTATCCGACCCGCAGGCCTGGGAGAACATGCAGGACGTACTGCTGAAAATGGGACTGCTGGCCCAGCCGCTTGACTTAAACGCGGCCTTTACCAACGATTTCGTGAAGTAGCCATGGTTACGACTCAAGCATCTCATTCGATCCAGGAGCAGCCCGCCGGCCCGGTGCTGGCTGCTCGTGAACTGGGGTTCGTCTTCCCGGATGGGAACGGCGGCCTGCACGTGCTTTCCGATATCTCTTTCTCCGTTGCCGCGGAGGAGTTCGTTTGTGTGCTGGGTCCCTCGGGCAGCGGGAAGAGCACGTTGCTGCGAGTTCTTGCCGGCCTCCTGCCCGCTACCTACGGGGAAGTCTTTTACGCTGGGCAGCGTTTGACCGGCCCTCGGCGGGGGATCGGCGTCGTATTCCAAAAGGCGAACCTGATGCCCTGGCGTACCGTTCTCGAGAACATCACCCTGCCCCTTGAACTGCAGCAGGTGGCGGCCGAGGAGGCACGCGCCCGGGCTCAAGACCTGGTGGACCTGGTCGGACTGCAGGGCTTCGAGGATTCGCTGCCCCGCGACCTATCTGGGGGCATGGCGCAGCGGGTTGCCATCGCCCGGGCTCTGGTGCATGACCCACAGGTGCTTCTGCTGGACGAACCTTTCGGAGCGCTGGATGCGCTGACCCGCGAACGGATGGGCGCAGAGCTGATGCGCATCTGGCAGGCGCGCCGCAAGACGGTGCTCATGGTCACCCATGCCATCCCCGAGGCGGTCTTCCTGGCCGACCGCGTCCTGGTGCTCAGCCCTCGCCCTGGCCAGCTGCGATTGGATTTGCGGATCGACCTGCCTCGTCCCCGAAAGGAGCAGGTACGCTATACGCCGGCTTTTGGCGAACTTGCCGGCCGTTTGCGGGGCGCGATCGGATAAATGCATGGCTTTCTCAAAGTCGAAAGCCCTGCTTTTCCCCACCCCCTAACCCCCGCCCCAGGGCGGGGGGAAAGAGGAAATTGGGGTGGG
>DASWHG010000187.1:0-2756 GCA_036393315.1 Anaerolineales bacterium
ACGATACCAAAGGAGGACCGGCCTTTCTTGTGCCTGGTGTATTTCGGGGTGATCGGGGGAAAGATCTGGCGAAGGGCCTAGCGCACTGCGGGATATTGGATGCTCAGGAGCCTGTTAGAGGGAAGGACGTAACAATTAAGCATTCCAGCTTTGCGAATTGAGATCAAAGTCCTGGCGAAGTCCTGGCTACGCTGCAATCCAATCCAGAGGGTTTGCGGACCGGGCATGCCGTCGCTCTTGCGGTTTATGAAACCGCCAAGACCCGCAATCATACGGACCATCTCGTTGATGGTCGGAGGCGTCTGCGGCGGTGGTTCATTGCGTGAAACAATGTAAACGGCCTGCCATTCCTCTTCATCAAAAATCAGACTGCAGGGCAGCTCCGGGCACTCCCGACCGATCATGGTGAGGTAGAGCACCCGCCAGGCGATCAGCATGTAGAGCATGATGGCCGGTTCCAGGCGTTCGAGCTTCTCCAGCTGCAGCTCTTCTATCTTGCAGCCCGACTTGAGGATCCGGAAGAAGATTTCAATCTGCCAGCGGGCCAGGTACCAGGAGAGCTTTTCTTCCAGCTGCGCTTGGGTCCTCACCTCAAGATTGGTCAGTAACATCCATTCAATAGGGGGCTCCCCGATGGGTGGATTGAGCTCTCGCGCCAGGATGGCGGTCACGTCGATGGCGTGTTTTTCCGGGTGGCCCTGCGGCGGCAGAATCGACACCCGCATGGCCCTCAGGCTCTGCTGCACCCTGCGCCCTTTGCGTTTCTTGGCCGCCGGCATGGTGAACTCGATCCGGCCCCGTTCGGGAGCGGCCTCCACGGTCGACCACAGCTTTTTTCCACTCGCGGTGTTGCGGTCATGTTGGGCGCGAATCAGCCAGTCGGCGGTCTGTTCCGGATGGTCATTGGCCTGGCGCCGGTGCGCGGCATAGATGTCGAACAGATCGGCCTCGCGATCCCCCAGGTAGACCAGCCGGGTGTCGAAGGCCTGCTCCCAGATATGGTGTTGATCCTCGCACAGGCGTTGATAGCCCTCCAGCCAGCGAATCGACTCCTTGCCGGCGTCCTCGAAGGGGCGGGTCCAGGTCCAGCTGTCGAGAATACCCAGCGGCAGACGATCCGGTGTTACCGCCAGGGTGGGGTGCAGGTAGAGCCCCTTGCGGGTGTCGTAATTGAGGGTGCCCAGCCCCTCGATATCATTCTTGCCGGTATAGTCGACTTCGGTGCTGTCCTGAATGCAGAGCACGACGGGGTGTTCCATCATCCGTTCGCGGGTACGGCGGTGGTGAGGCGCCAGCAGGCTCTGGCTGGTGACCTTGTCAGAGTCGAAGAAGCGGTAGGCGGCCTTGATCTCATCCCAGCCCCCACAGGCGGCCGGTACTGATCGGTCCGGCTGCTGGGCGAGGGTCTGGATCAATTGGCAGGCCCGTTTGTTGAGGCGGGCGTCGCCCAGATCCAGATCGGATAACTCATCACTGAGGCGGATAATGCCTGGCGCCGACGTCGTCATACGAGGCTCCCCCCAGCTGTGGGCGCACCGCGGACGAGGGTGTCACGCATCGCCGGGAGCGGCCGCAGGGGGTAGAGCCAGATGGATTTGATCGGCAGCGGCGGCACCTCCTGTTGTTGCTGCGGGTAGGGGCGCAGATCGGTGCGCCCTCTGCCGGTGGTCTGCCCCACCTGAATCCAGTTGGCGGCCTGGTAGCAGGTGCCGCTGAAGCGTTGCTGTTCGACAAAGGTCTCCAGCAATACCGGGGTGTAGCCATAACGCTGTTGAAAGTCCCCGGGCAACCGTTTGGCGGCCATGGCGAGCAGGCGGGAGGCGAGGTTGGGCACCCGCACCCAGGGGAGAATCAGAAAGCGGCTGTGGTTGACGATGAGGTGGCGCTGATGCCGTCGCTGTCTCGCATCCCAGCCAATCCACTGATCGCGATCCTTGAGGTGCCGTGCGGCGGCGGAAAATCCCATCGCCCCCAGCACCCCCTGCGCAGCGTGCACCAGATAGCGTTGCTGAGCGCCAAAGGCCGCGGCGTAGCCTTGATAGTGAAACCGGGAGATCAGGCCATTCCAGAGGTGGGAGTGCGCCGTCGAGCAGACCGGCTGGAGCGCCAGGTCCTGAATCTGATGCAGGGGACAGGCCAGCGCGGTGGGCGGGATCACGAACGCCTCCGGCAGTTCCCATTGGCGAGCGACCGGCTTGCGGCGGGTGCGCGGCGGAGGCAGTTCAATCCAGCCCTTGCGGTGAAAATCCCGAAGCGCCACGACAGCGCCCATCTCCTTGCGCTTACCCCGTGGGTCGGTCCATCCCAGGCGGTCACAGACCTGACGCGCGATCTCCTGGCGGCTGCTCTGTGGGTGCGCGGCGATCGTCTCGCGGATCATACGTAAGGCTCTGGGGTGGAAGCGTACGCCGCAGACGTGTTCCGGCAGCGTGGCTCTCAGCTCGGCATCCATTGATCAGGCTCCATCGGGCGATTGATGGCGCCTATTGGAGCAAGCTGAAGGTCAAAAGTCCAGCTTTATTGATTTGTGGGTAACGATGTGGACTTAACCTGGGCCTCTACATTCCTGTACAAGCAGCTGTATTCTTATGACTCTATTCGCTGGGGAACAAACGAAGTTGAGCTGTTTGGTCAGAAAATTGAAATCCCATGGGTCAACAGGGATGAATCCGGACCGAACCCAAACGACACAATGGTAAGTGTTGAGAGTGCCAATGGAGCGGCGGGTGCTGTAAATACAAGCAGCCTAGCAGCCT
>DASWHG010000188.1:0-16416 GCA_036393315.1 Anaerolineales bacterium
GGGCAACCTGCGCAATGATTGCGAGGCCAGCCTGCGCCGTCTGAACACTGACTTCATCGACCTCTACCAGCTCCATGTTGGGGCGTACGAGCCAGAAAGAGCCGGGGAGGTGAGAGATGCCCTGGAACGCCTGGTCTGTGCAGGCAAGATCCGCTGGTATGGTTGGAGCACGGACAACCCGGTAGGCGCGCGCGTATTTGCAGAAGGTAGCCACTGCACGGCGATCCAGCACGTCTTGAACCTGGCGCACGATGCGCCAGAGATATTAGCGCTCTGCGCGGAATCGAACCTGGCGAGCATCAACCGCACCCCGCTCGGGATGGGCTTGTTGACCGGCAAATTTACCCCGGAATCGACTTTCCCGGATAACGATATTCGCAGCAGGTGGAACATGCAAGAGGGCGCGCCCGCCGAGCGCATGAAGCAGGTGGAGGACCTACGGGATATCCTCACCGCCGGAGGGCGAACACTGGCCCAGGCCGCGCTGGCCTGGATCTGGGCCCGCAGCGAGGCGACCATCCCGATCCCCGGGTTTAAGTCTGTCGCCCAGGTGCAGGAGAATGTCGCCGCGCTGGATTTTGGCCCTCTGACCGGGGAACAGATGGAAGCCGTCGAAATGCTGTTGGAACGGTCCCGGCAGTAATGCTGGCTTAGTAGCTGGATAGGAACGGGCCATGTCCATTCGGCCTACGACCAGGGCTTCCGGCGCATACTCGTGCTGAACGGTCACGGCGGTAACGACCCGGCCCGCGCCCGCCTTTACGAACTCGCCAACCAGCTGCCCGAACTGCGCCTTGCCTGGTACGCCTGGTGGACCTCTCACAGCGTGGAAGCCGTTGCCCAGGCGCACGGGTTACGGCCCTCTCACGCCAGCTGGTTGGAGGCTTTCCCCTTCACCAGGGTCTGCGACCTGCCCCCCGGCGAGAAAACCCCGCCGCGCGTCCCCGGCCTGATGAACGCCGAGGAAGCCCGGCATGTTTACGGGGATGGCGTCTTCGGGGGGCTCTATGAAGCGGATGGAGCCATTATGGATGAAGTGTTTGCTGCTGCATTGGGTGATGTACTGCAGCTGCTTAAATTCGAATAATATGGAGGATCTCGGACCATGACAGATAAAATGACCATCAAAACAGAAAAAGCTCCCCAGGCGATTGGGCCGTATTCCCAGGGGATCCTCACCGGGAACTTCGTCTTCACCGCCGGGCAAATCAGCCTGGACCCGGAGACAGGTGAGATCGTTCCGGGAGGCATCGAAGCGGAAACCCGCCGGGTGCTGCAGAACCTGAGCAGTGTCCTCGAGGCAGCCGGTTCTTCCTTGGACCGGGTGGTCAAGACGACCGTGTTCTTGCGCGATATGGGAGACTTCGCCCGGATGAACTCGGTCTACGCGGAATTCTTCACCCGCAGCTTCCCGGCCCGTTCGACGGTGCAGGTCGCCGCGCTCCCGAAAAACGCTGCGATTGAGATCGAGGCGGTTGCCATCGTCGATTGACATCTTTTGGGCGGCTTTTTTGTGGTAAAACTAAACATATGCCTCCCTTGGTCTCTGTAATCGTGCCATGTTACAATGAGCAGGCAACCGTTCGGAAGCTGTTGGAGGCTATATACAACCAATCTTATCCGCGCGATCGATTAGAAGTCGTCATCGCAGATGGTCTATCCACCGACGGCACACATACGGAAATCGCTGCATTTCAGAGCGCTTATCCGGACTTGCGGGTGCAGGTGGTCGATAACCCGAAAAGGATCATCCCGGCCGGTTTGAACCGGGCTGTGATGGCGGCCAGGGGGGAATTTATCCTTCGCCTCGACGCGCACTCGATGCCTTATCCGGATTACGTTTCTCGTTGTGTGGAGGCCTTGATTTCCGGTTTGGGCGATAACATTGGCGGCGTTTGGGAGATCTGCCCCGGAGGGGAAAACTGGCAGGCTCAGGCCATCGCCGTGGCTGCTGCTCACCCGTTAGGTGTGGGTGACGCGCGGTATCGCCTGGGCGGGCATCCGCAGGAAGTGGATACAGTGCCTTTCGGCGCGTTTCGCCGGTCCCTCGTCGACCAGATCGGCCTCTTCGATGAGACGCTGCTCACGAACGAAGATTATGAGTTCAACGTGCGCTTGCGCCAGGCAGGCGGCCGGATCTGGCTCGACCCGGCGATCCAGACAACCTACATTGCCCGCCAGACATTCTCAGCCCTGGCGCGCCAGTATTGGCGCTACGGTTACTGGAAGGCGCGCATGCTCCGCCGCTATCCGGGCACGTTCCGCTGGCGCCAGATCGCCGGAGTATTTGTACTCAGCTTTCTGATCCTTGGCCTGCTGGGGTTCTGGTACCCTCTTGCATGGTGGCTGCTTGGAATGGAAGCCGGCCTTTACTTCCTGGTATTGGTAATTGCCAGCCTGCAGGTGGCTTATCAAAGGCGCGATCCGGTATTGTTATTCAGCGTTCCTTTGGCGATTGCGATCATGCATTTTGCCTGGGGGACCGCCTTTCTTTGGAGTTTGGCCAGTTCTTTCTTAGCGAAGTAGCGCGGGAGCAAAACCGGAACCGGAGCCTCGAAAACGTGGAAGAAGCGGTTAGCATTGTCGTTCCAGAGCAAGTCGTAAAATCAAAACGTTGGCGCCTGCACCCGCGCGAACGGCGGACTTTGCTCATAATTGGGGATTTCATCGTGGCGCTGATCGCTCTGGCTGTGGCGCTCCTGTTCTGGGCCAGCTCGGCCGAATGGTATGGGATCTCTTTTGAGTTCCTTCGAGAGCGACCGCCTGCCTGGTTCTTTTTGCTGCCGCTCTTCTGGTTGATCCTGCTGGTCGAGTTGTACGATGTGCACCGGGCGGGAAACTGGAATGCAACCCTGCGAAGCGTTTTCACCGCTGCGCTGATCGGATTAGGCCTCTACCTGCTGTTATACTTCTTTTTCACGAATCCACCGAGGTCGCAGTTGCCCCGCCGGGGAGTTGCCGGTTTCCTGGTCGCCGCATCCATGATTACGTTGGCCTGGCGCTACCTCTATATCCGGATCTTTACAGCCCCGGCCTTTATGCGCCGGGTCCTGCTGGTGGGGGCGGGAAAGGCCGGGCAAACTCTGCTGAAAGTTGTCAACAACCTGCGGCCAGCGCCGTTCGACATGGTCGGCATCATCGACGACGATTCAGAGAAGATCGGCACCACAGTCGAGAACCTGCCCGTATTAGCCGGAAGCGACTGCCTGTTAGAGCTCATTGCCCGCGAAAACGTATCCGACATTTTCGTGGCGATCTCCGGGGAGATCCTCGGGAGCACTTTCCAGACCTTGTTGGATGCCCAGGAGCGTGGAGTTGAAATCACACGCATGCCGGTCGCATACGAGGAGCTGCTCAGCCGGGTACCCATCCGCCTGCTGGAAGCCGATTGGATCCTGCGGTCGTTCGTCGACCAGAGCCGGGTGAGCGGGTTCTACGAGTTCGGGAAGCGGCTCCTGGATATCGCTGGAGGTTTAATCGGTGTGATCGTCCTCCTGGTAACGCTGCCATTCTTGAGCCTTAGTATCTTGATCGACAGCGGGCGGCCGGTCTTTTATTCACAGACCCGTTCCGGTCGAGGGGCTCAGCCGTATAAGATTATCAAATACCGTACGATGCGCAAGGATGCCGAACCCGATGGAAAACCGCAGTGGGCCAAAGAAGACGACGAGCGCGCCACACGGGTGGGTCGCTTCCTCCGCAAGACACATCTGGATGAGCTGCCCCAGTTCATCAACGTCCTGCGCGGCGAGATGAGCCTGGTTGGGCCCCGCGCTGAACGGCCAGAGCTCGTGGAGATGTTCCAGAAACATGTGCCCTTTTACCGGGCGCGCCTGCTGGTAAAGCCAGGGATCACGGGTTGGGCGCAAATCAACTTCGGGTATGCTTCCACCATCGATGAGACTGTGACGAAACTGGAGTACGACCTTTATTACATCAAACACCGCAACCTGTTAATGGACCTGATGGTGCTGCTGCGTACACCGGCGACCGTGTTCGGATTGCGAGGGCAGTGAGATGAGGTCCGTGTTAGTGACCGGCGGAGCTGGTTTTATTGGCTCCCATTTGGTGCGAGGGTTGCTGGCGCGCGGCGATCGCGTCCGGGTGCTGGACAACTTCTCTACCGGCAAGGCGGAGAACCTATCTGGACTCAGCGGACCGCCCGAAATCCTGAAAGGCGACCTGTGCGACCTGGCCATTGTTGGGCAAGCAGTCCGCGGTATGGATACGATCTTTCACCAGGCTGCGTTTGTCTCGGTGCCGAAATCGATGCAGGAGCCGCAGGCTTGCTTCGAGACCAACGTCCAGGGAACCCTTAACCTGTTGGAGGCGGCCCGGAAAGCGAATGTCAGGCAGGTCGTGCTGGCCTCCAGTGCAGCTGTATATGGCGAATCGCAGGAGCTGCCGTTGAACGAGCAGACCGAACTCCAAACGCTTTCCCCTTACGCTGCTTCCAAGCAGGTAGATGAGGTCTATGCCGGAATGTATACGCGCGCGTACGGCCTGCCGGTGGTGGCGCTGCGATATTTCAACGTTTACGGGCCGCGCCAGTCCCCGGACTCGGACTACGCGGCTGCAATCCCGATCTTTATCCGGTGTATGTTAGATGGAATTGCCCCGACCGTGTATGGCGATGGATACCAGCGCCGGGATTTTGTCTATGTGAAGGATGTCGTGCGGGCCAATCTATTGGCCGCAGAATCCTCTGAGGCCGCGGGAAAAGCCTTCAACGTGTGCAACGGCAAGGAAACCAGCCTGATCGACCTGCTGGAAGTTCTGTCGGAAGTGCTGCCTGGCTCGCCGCCTCCGCAGTTTGAACCCCCGCGCCCAGGGGACATCTACCGGTCGCTCGGCGACCCTTCCCTGGCTGCCAAAACCCTGGGTTTTTATGCAGAGGTCAGCCTGTCTGAGGGGTTGGCCGAAACGGTCGCCTGGATGCGGAATTAACCCCACAATCGCTCGATGGCTTCAAAGATTGCTCCTGGAAGGATAGCGATGGATCAACTACCTGCTCTACTTGGGGGAAAGCCAGCATTTTCAAACAAGGTTCCGATAGTCCGGCCCGTACTGCCAGATTATTCTGAGATGGAGGTGGGCGTCCAGCAAATTCTGGCGACAGGCATGGTTACCAAAGGCCGGTTCCTGGCTGAGTTCGAGGATGCGCTTGCCCGGCACCTGGGGGTGAAGCATGCTGTGGCCGTGGCGAGCTGCACATCCGGTCTGATGCTGACTTACCGGGCTCTCGGGCTGACGGGCGACGTGATCGTGCCGAGCTTTACTTTCATGGCAACGGTGAGCGCCCTGGTCTGGAACGGACTGCGGCCGGTCTTTGCCGACGTCCATCCCGGGACGACCAACCTCGATCCGCAAGTTGTCGAGGCAGCGATCACCCCACAGACGACGGCCATCGTCGCCGTGCACAATTTTGGCAACCCGGCCGACATCCAGGCTCTCCAGGCGATCGCTGAAAGGCACAGCCTGAAGCTGGTGTTCGACGCTGCTCACGGATTCGGGGCGCGTTACCAGGGCGTGCCGGTAGGGAAACAGGCCGACGCTCAAGTATTCAGCCTGAGCCCGACCAAGCTGTTGATCACCGGCGAAGGCGGCGTCGTCGCCACGATGGACGATGAGCTGGCCCGGATGATCCGCATGGGGCGGGAATATGGGAACGATGGGAATTACGACACGGTATTCCCCGGCTTGAATGCCCGGATGCCGGAGTTCAATGCATTGCTGGGGCTGCACAGTCTGGAGAACTTAGAGCACGCCGCGGAGAGCCGCAACGAAACCGCGGCTCTGTTCCACGAGGCATTGGGCCGCATCCCGGGGATTGGCTTCCAGGAAGTCCGCCCTGGGGACAGGAATTCCTACCGGGAGTTCTCGGTCACCATCGACCCCGATGAGTTCGGGCTGACCCGGGATGAAATCGTCGTGGCACTTGCGGCCGAGAATATCGATTCGCGGAAATATTACGAACCTCCGGTTCACTGCCAAACGGCTTACCGGAGCTATTTCGATGGGACGCCGCTGCCTAACACGGAATGGCTGGCTTCTCATAGTATCAGCTTACCCATGTGGACGGATATGGACTCGAGTGTGTCGCTTCAGATCTGTGAGGCTTTCCAGCGGATTCATATGAGCGCCCGGGGAATACGTGATAAACTAGCTGTTCAAGGGTAATCATATGGCGCTAATGTGGACATGGGTTAAAAAGCGGTTCTCCTTCGAGGTAATTTTAAGGATTGTCGCCGATACGATTCTTATCAACCTGGCGATTATCACCTCGTTGGCCGCCCGCCTGCTCTATATCGTCGGGTTTGTAAACCCACAAGCGAACTTAGACTATAACCAGCTTTTCTGGGATTATCTGACGGATTATGGCAACAGTGCCTGGCTGATTACCCTGATCTGCCTCATTGTTTTCTCTTTGAGCGGGTTTTATACCTACGGCCGCTTCTACCGCGGGCGTTACAAAGTGATCATCGTCGTCCAGGCCGTCAGCCTTGCCTATCTAATTTTTGGCTTGCTGACCTATTTATCTCAAGGGTTGTTCTTTGGCTTCCTCAAGGGATTCCCGACACTCTCCCGGGGCGCGCTGGTTCTTTCGTGGGCTCTGAGCATCATGCTCCTGGTCGCCGCCAGGGCCTGGGCGTCTGTTTGGGAGAACGTCATGCGGGTGGAACGCTCCCTGGGTTATCGGGCAGAAGAGCGCAAGATTCGCAACGTCCTTGTCATCGGCGGCGCCGGCTACATCGGTTCCGCCCTCTTACCGAAGCTTTTGGACAAAGGTTACCGGGTGCGCGTCTTGGACCTGCTTCTGTACGGAACGGAGCCGATCGAGAAATGGCTGGAACACTCCCACCTGGAAGTCATGCAGGCGGATTTCCGGCAGATCGACAAAGTGGTCGAGGCGATGCGTGACATCGACGCTGTCATTCACCTGGGGGGCATCGTCGGCGATCCGGCCTGTGCGCTCGACGAAGCGCTGACCGTAGATATCAACCTGATGGCGACCCGCATGATTGCCGAGGTGGCCAAGGGCAGCGGCGTCGGCCATTTTATCTTCGCCAGCACCTGCTCCGTGTACGGGGCAAGCGATCACATGCTCGATGAGCGTTCTGTGCTAAATCCGGTCTCTCTTTACGCTCGCAGCAAGATCGCCTCTGAAAAAGTGCTCTTGAAGATGGCTGATGAACGCTTCTCCCCGGTCATACTCCGGTTCGGGACCATCTACGGTCTTTCGGGGCGGACGCGCTTCGACCTCGTCATCAACCTGTTGACAGCCAAAGCGTTCGTCGACGAAGAGATCACAATTTTCGGTGGTGAGCAGTGGCGCCCGTTTTTACACGTGGACGACGCTGCCAGGGCGGTGATGCAGGTGCTGGGCGCGCCATTGGGGACGGTTCGCAACCAGGTATATAACGTTGGCTCGAACGAGCAGAATTACACCATCCACCAGATCGGCGAGATGATCCAGCAACACGTGCCCGGAGCAGCTCTTGTAAGTCACGGGGAGGATATTGACCCGCGCAATTATTGGGTGAACTTCAATAAAATTGGCCGGAGCCTGGGTTTTTCCCCGAAATGGACGGTCGATGAAGGGATAGACCAGGTCATCGAGGCGATCCGGAGCGGTAAGGTGGTCGATTACCGGGACGCCCGCTACAGCAATGTGAAGTATCTTACCGAGCAGGGCATTTTTCGACTTGCCCGTGAAGAGAACGGCTGGGCCTACCAGCTGCTTTACGAGACCTCTCCCGAGGCAAATCTCCTGGTGGACATGTAGGGATGGGATTGGCGACCACCCATGCCGCTGCTTTCCGCCTCCGAATGGAGCGCCTTCCTTCGCAACTTTCCTGACGCACATCTTCTGCAAACCACAGCTTGGGGCGAGCTGAAATCTGCTTTCGGCTGGGAAGTGGTCCGGGTAGCCTCCGAGAAGGGCAGCCCGGCGGCAGGAGCGCAGATCCTTTTCCGGCCTCTACCGCTCGGGCTCAGCCTGGCGTACATCCCGAAAGGACCACTCCCGTCCAATCCGGATGCGGAATCCCCAGGTCTGGTTGAACATCCTTGGGGGGCTTTGCGGCCAGAAATTGACCTGGTGTGCCGGAGCAGACGAGCGGTTTTCTTGAAGGTGGAGCTGGACAAGCTCGATACTTCTCCAACGGACCAGGCAACTCTTCCGGGTTTCCGGCGCAGCGCCCATACGATCCAACCTCGCCGCACATTGATCGTTGACCTGCGGGGTGAGGAGCAGGAGCTGCTGGCCCGCATGAAGCAGAAGACGCGCTACAACGTCCGTCTGGCGATCAAACGCGGGGTTATCGTCCAGCCCAGTCCGGACATCGACCTTTTTTTCCGGATGATGCGAGAAACCGGGGAGCGCGAGCGGTTCGGCGTGCACAGTCTGGCCTATTACCAAAGAGCATACGACTTGTTCCACCCGCGCGGAGAATGCGAACTCCTGCTGGCCGAATACGAGCAAACACCCCTGGCAGCCTTGATGGTGTTCGCCCACGGACGCCGCGCCTGGTATTTTTACGGTGCATCCGTAGATACTTATCGGGAATTCATGCCAACCTATCTCCTTCAGTGGGAGGCGATCCGCTGGGCGCGCGCCCTGGGGTGTACAGATTATGACTTTTGGGGCGTGCCAGACACCGACGAAGAAACCCTCGAGTCCCAATTCACCGGGCGTTCGGATGGATTGTGGGGGGTGTACCGCTTCAAGCGTGGTTTTGGTGGGCAGCTGCGCCGCGCCCCCGATCCTTGGGACCTCGTTTACCAGCCCTTTTTCTACCGGCTCTATCTCTGGTGGACGGGCCGAAGTAAGGAAGTGAAGGGATAGGCAAAGCGCTTGGATCACCCACCGGATGGCCTGACTTGGAACCGTTGGATTGCGGATCTGCCTGGTGCCCATATTTTGCAGACCTGGCAGTGGGGAGAGGTCAAGTCGCGCTTTGGTTGGCAACCGATCACGCAGGTGTGGCGGGATTCCCAGGATGAGGTCATCGCTGCCGCTTTGGTCCTGGTTCGCACCATCCCGCTTGCCGGCTTTGCAGCCCGGCTGAGGGTCATGTACGTTCCGAAAGGGCCGGTGCTGCACGACTGGGGCGACCCGGAACTTCGCAGTCGTGTGCTTAAGGACCTGAAGGCTCTGGCACATCGCCAGGGCGCTATCTTCATCAAGATCGATCCGGATGTCCGCCTGGGAGAAGGCTTTCCCCGATCCAAGGATGGCGGGGAGGATCCGATCGGTCAGGCGCTTTCCGCCGATCTCAAGGAGAATGGGTGGCGTTTTTCTGGCGAACAGGTTCAATTCCGCAACACGGTGCTGGTCGACCTTTCAGCTTCAGAGGATGAGCTGTTGGCGCGCATGAAGCCAAAGACTCGCTACAACATCCGCCTGGCCGGCAGGAAGGGGGTTCTGGTGCGGACCGGTACCGAGGAAGACTTTGGCTTGCTCTACCAGATGTATGCAGAAACCTCCATCCGGGACGGTTTTGTCATCCGTGAGGAGGCCTATTACCGGGAAGTGTGGGGAACTTTTTTGCGCGCCGGTCTGGCCGAGCCGTTGATCGCCGAAGTATCCGGAGAACCGGTCGCCGCAGTGGTCATTTTCTTTTTTGCCGGAAAAGCATGGTATCTTTACGGGATGTCGCGGGAGGTGCACCGCGAGAAAATGCCTAACTATCTGCTGCAGTGGGAAGCCATGAGGCGGGCGAAGGCCTCCGGCTGCAGATGCTACGATTTGTGGGGCGCTCCCGATACCTTCGATGAAACCGACCGCGTGTGGGGAGTGTACCGGTTCAAGGAGGGGCTGGGCGGCATCGTCGTACGCCACATCGGTGCCTGGGACCTGCCTGTTCGACCGTATTCCTATCGCCTTTACACGGAAATTCTACCGAAGGTCGTCGATTGGATGCGTAAACGGGGAGTCCGGCGGACTCGCCGCTCCCTGGAGCCACTGTCTTAATTTCTCGCTCAACCAGGGCGACTTTTTCTTGGAGGCTTATCCATGATACCGAGACTGCGTTTCGCAAATTTACCAACGCCGGTCGAATTTTTACCGCGACTGTCGGCTGAATTGGGCGGGCCGGAGCTGTTTGTGAAACGCGACGATCTGACCGGCCTGGCGTTCGGGGGCAATAAAACCCGCAAGCTGGAGTTCTTGTTGGCAGAGGCCCAATCCCAGGGAGCCGGCAGCCTGATTACGGCCGGCGCGGTGCAGTCCAATCACTGCCGCCAGACCGCGGCGGCCGCTGCTCGATTTGGTTTGGAATGCATCCTGGTACTGGCCGGAGATCCGCCGCCGCAGCTGTCAGCCAATACGCTGCTGGACCGGCTCTTCGGGGCTGAGATCGTATGGTCTGCCTCTTCCGAACGGGACCAGGTTTTGAAGCAGACCTTCGACCATGCCTGGAATGCAGGCCGGCGTCCATACCTGATCCCTTATGGAGGTTCCAGCCCAACCGGCGCGGCTGCTTATGCTCTTGCCATCCAGGAGCTGATGGAGCAACAGTTCAACCCCGATTGGATCGTTTTCCCGACCTCCTCAGGCGGCACCCAGGCC
The DNA here is from genome assembly GCA_036393315.1 of Anaerolineales bacterium. Lineage (GTDB taxonomy): Bacteria > Chloroflexota > Anaerolineae > Anaerolineales > UBA4823 > DASWHG01. Next base: position 10,574 of record DASWHG010000188.1, read on the forward strand.
GGTATGCTGGCTGGAGCGGCCATCCATGGCTACAAAGGGAAGATCCTGGGAATCAGTGTGGACGAACCGGCTGAGATATTGAAAGCCCGAGTAGCCGGCCTGGCGCAGGAAACGACCGACATTCTGGGGCACAGCCTGGCTCTCTCGCCAGACGAAATCCTCGTGAATGACGGCTATCTGGGTGGGGGATATGGCGTGATGGGAGAAAATGAACGGCAGGCCGTGAAGTTATTCGCTCGTTCGGAAGGGCTCTTGCTCGATCCGGTCTACACGGGCAGGGCAGCCGGAGGGCTGGTCGACCTGGTTCGTCAGGGGTTCTTTTCCCCGGACCAGCGAGTGCTTTTCTGGCACACGGGCGGGACGCCAGCCCTTTTCGCAGACCGGTACCGCGAGGCCTTTGCATAGGGATAGGCCGGGATGCTTCCCTGATCTTACTTTTGCGCTTCGATGGGGACTGCTACGATAAACGTCAACCCCCAGTTTAATTTACCCTCGCCTTCCAGGCAGGTCTGGAAGGTCACTTTATGGTCTCCCCGGTAAAAACGGCTGAAGACCTGCGAGGTGGTCTGAGTTTTCCCGTCGCTCAGATCGATTAAGTTGCTGCGTAAGTTGTCGGGGGAAAGCTTCTTGAAGCGGTAAATGCCGGTCACCCGGTAACGCCGAGTCGCGCCGTCGCCCATCACGATAACGACTTCCTGGTTGATAGCGATGTTGTAAAACAATTCACCGGAAAGGTAGTTGTGCGCGAGCAGTCCGGTAACCCCATATTTATCTGCGCTCTGGAATTGAGTGACCGTGTCATACTCTTCGGAAACGTACGCGGGGTTCTTGTGCGGTTGCTGCACGACGGGCAGCGTGAGAACACCGGGGACTAATACCCCTCGAACCACTTCTGATTGCCCATCCGTAACCTGGTTGATGAATTTTTGTAAGGCAGGAGGGACTTCTAGCTCTTCAGCAGCTGCAAGCAGATCTGGCTGTTTTGGTTGGAGAGGGGCGTTTCTTCCGAACTTTGTGGGCGTGGTCCTCTCGAGCGGAACGATGGCCTCGAGGGCTTCGCCCCGCCCTGTCTGAGCCTGGATGATCGGCGGCGTCGGGGATGGGTCTGCGGCAGGGATATCGATTGATTTATCAGGTTGGTTGTATTGGGGAATGAATTGAATGAACGAGATCGCCAGGAAAGCAAAAAAGAACGCGACAGGTGTCGGGGTTTTTGAAGGCAACATTGTTTCTCCCAGATGAAATCAACGGGTCTGGATGGTCCAGACCCGTCTGGAGATGAAGCTTATGGGTCGGTAACCTGGCGATCATAACCATGTAAAGACATGGTCGCAGATCCATGGCTTTGCGCCGCCGGCTTTCGCCGACTTTGCCTTTATCGACAATCATTTTAGTTTAAGTTTTAGGGATGTGTCAACCTTGCCAACCGACAGTATACCTACGCTTGGTATACGGAATCATTACGATTTTGTCATTTTCTTCCACATACGCTACTTTAACCCAATTACCTGGAAGACCGGCAAGGGATTTCGCTTTCCCTTTGCGAGTACTGCGGCAACCGGGGAAGCGATCACCTGGTTGTAAACTTGATGGTACGCCTGCGCGCTGATCAGGATCTGGCCGGGAGCGGCGTTTTCCTGGATCCGTTTGGCAGTATTGACGCTATCTCCGATTGCCGTGTACTCCATCCTTTTTTGAGTGCCGATCAAACCGAGGATAGCCTCTCCACAGTGGATCCCGATGCCAAACGAGAGTTGATATTCCGGTGTCATCTGTTCTCGCAGTGTGAATATGGCTTCGCGCATGCTCAAGGCGGCCCGCACGGCACGGAGTGTGTGTTCTGTTTGTGGGATCGGTTCATTGAAAAACGCCATCACCGCATCCCCCATAAACTTGTCGATGGTGCCCTCTTGGGCGAGAACCGCTTCGGTTGCGACACCCAGGTAGCGGTTCAGGACGGAGACGAGCTGTTCCGGGTCGCAGCGCTCGCTGAAGCTGGTGAAATCACGGATATCGGCAAAGAGGGTGGTGATCTGGGTGCGCTTCCCACCCAGCTGCAGCTCGTCCGGGTTCAGCTGTTCGATGACCGCCGGGGAGACCATGCGTTCGAACAGGCGGCGCTGGGCTTCCAACCGCTTCTGTTCTGTCAGGTTTTCCACCACGATGGCGACGCCGCGTGTGGTCTGGTCGATATCTTTGAGGGGAGAGAGGTTGAGACTCAACGTGAGAGGGCCACTACCGGGTACAAACGGGCTGGACTCGAGGCCCAGGATCTGGCGGTTCGTCTGCCGCACGTAGGCCAGGTGATGGGAGATGTTGGTAGCGCTCAACAGTGGAATATCGCTCAGCTTCTGGCCGGTCAGCTGCGAACCATCCTGTTTGAGGATCTCCTGTGCGGCCCGGTTGCTGATGGTGATCTTATCGTCCAGGTCGACGGTGATGACTCCGCTGGCAATGGACTCGAAGATATTATCCATCAATGTCTTAAGTTCCGTCACTTCGGCCAGCGTTCTACGTACCGACTCGAACAGCCTGGCATTTTCGATTGCCACTGCCGCCTGATTGGCGAAGGCGGCGAGAAGGTTTCGCTCCGTCTCGGTGAACAGCCCGGTGCGGATGCGGTTGTCGGCATAGATCAAGCCGATCAATTCACCTTTTACTTTGAGGGGCACGCACAGGATCGACCGCAGGCTTTGGGTGATAACACTCTCCTGGTTGTCAAAACGGGGATCCTGCTGGGCGTTGGTGGTCAGTACAGGGCGGCCTTCTTGGATGACCTGGTTTACGACGGTGCGACTGATGGCAAACTCCGAAGCTTCGAGCGTTTCTCGCTCCCAATTACGGGCGACGTGAATAGACATGTTCCCCTGGTCGTCCCGCAGCATCAGAAAGCCGCGTTCCGCTCCCGTCAGGCGGACAATGGTGTCCATCACGATGCGGAGCACGTCGTCTAATTTGAGGAACGAGTTGACAACCTGGCCGATCCCGGCCAGGGCGAGCAGGTTCTCACGCTCCTCCTCACGCCCGGCGACCTGGCGGCTGATCCGGTTCAGGGTGCCCCCCAGGAGCGCCAATTCATCCAAGACGTCTTCAGGGGAGAAATCCAGTACCTGCAGCTGAAGGATAAGCTGGTCGGCCAGCTCGCTCAAGCGCTGGATTTGCTTTTCCAGGGGCAGAGTGGACGTGATGATATGCTCGTGCTCCATAGCCTGGTAACCCGTTATCGCCAATAAACGGGCTGTCTGTTTTTTATGGGTTCCTGGAAGCGAGCGAGAAAGCGCTGGGCGAGGGCCAGGAAGGAGAGTTTGCGGATCTCGCTTCCGGCCTTTTGAGCAACTTCTACATTTCCAGGATGTTGGCTGTAGGTGGCAGACTGGTACTCGAACAGCAAGTTCTGAATCGAAGCGGTCGCGGCGGGCAGCAGCTCTTCCAAAGCCGCCGCGCGTTCGGCCGGGGTGTCCATCGGTTTCGGGGATTTTCCCAGGCGAGAGAGCGCGCGGTTGAGTTCAAGGTAAGCTCGCGTCAGCGGAGACAGTGTCGAGAAATGCACCCAGCGACGCAGGATCGTTGGCGGTTCTACACCAATCTCTTTCAGTTTGGCTTCCAGCTGGACCGGAACGGGCGGCAGCCCGCGTCTCCGCCGGACGCGGCTACCATATACCAGGACCAAAGCCAGGCCGGCTGCTGTGAGCAGAACCCAAAAGTACCATGGAAGCCGGAGAGCAGCCTGTGTCAGAGAGCCGATCTGTGAATCACGTTCCCCGGCTAGCAATTCATTAAGGCGGGCCTCGGCCAGTGCTTCTTGGTCACTGAGACTTTCCCCGGCCAGGGGGTCATCTTGGGATTCGGGTGTCAAGCCGCCTTCCGGGCGAAAGATGGGCAGCTGAGACACGGTCGGTTCAAATTCTACCCAGCCGAGTCCGGGGAAGAAAACCTCTGGCCACGCATGCGCATCCCGGTGGCGGACCGTGTACAAGTTCCCTGCAGTATCGATCTCTTGAGGGATATTTTCACGGCCTGGACCTAAGCTCGGCAGTTCGTCAAAGTCTTCCAGGGAGGTGCGTTCACCCTCTGCGTAGCCGACAGCCAGACGGGCGGGGATTCCCAGGGACCGCAGCATGATGATCTCGGCTGTGGCGTAGTAGTTGCAGAATGCCCTGCGGTAGTCGAACAGGATCCAGTCGATCGGCTCCTGGCCGCTGGGGGGATTTGGGACCGTGTCGTTATACGTAAGGTTATTCCGCAGGAAGTTGGTAACTGCCTCTACCTTATCGTATGGGTTGTTCAAACCGGCTGTGATCTGGGCAGCCAGTTCTCGCGTCCGGGGAGTTATGTCGTCCGGGATTTGTAAGTAACGAGCACTCACCCAGTCAGGGTAATCCGTACCGGCTGAGCGCAGCTGCTCGATCGACGCAGCGCTCAACGAGGCCTCTACCTCATAGGTGTCACCTGCCGCCAGGTAAGGCACGGCTTTGAGCAGACCCAGGTCCATCGTACCGTCCGAGTTTTGCGCAATGGTCGCCTCCGCTGGACGGCTGACCCATACGGGCTGCGGTGCCGTGTGTAGATTTTGGATCGGGTATTTCGTCTCGAAGAGGAAGACGGCGGGCATACGGCCCGCATACTCGGGGAGGACCAGGTCGAATTCGGTTGGCGAGACGGTCTCTGTGCCGGTAAGTGAACTGGACCATCCGTTATCGTAGTAGTCGTATACCCGCTGCCGCCAATAATAGCGCACGCCCGCGGCAACTCGAGGGGGCGCATGGATTGTCATAATCACGGTGTCCGTAAGCGGGTTGCCGCGTCCGAGCGGCAGTGTGTCGCCATAAAAGTCGGTGACCACTCCGACGGAAGCCTGTAGGGAGGAGAAGGCATTGCTCAGCCGGTCTCGCACGGAGATCCACGGCATCGTTGCCCGCCGCCACACGCTTTCAGCTGGAGAGATGCCCGAGGCCAGCGCTGGCGCTGTCCAGGCCATGATTACCAGGATCGCAGTGGTGATCAGCCCCAGACGGATCGAATCGAGGCTCACAAAGGGGGGCAGGTAAGTACCGTTCTCTTTCCAGCGACTGCGCAGATGTAAGTAATGGATGCGCGCCAGGATCAAGAGAGAGAGGAAGATGTATCCGGCCAGGAACCAGGTGCGGATCTGGAAAAACGAGTCGTAAGCGTGGATGACGATCAGAGCAAGTCCAGCCGGGAGGATCACTGGCCAGGGACGAGCATGCCGGGTCAGGCTGAACCCGGCGTAAACGCTCATTGCCCAAAACAGGCTGGACATGAGGAAGAGGAAGAACATGTTGTCGGTGACAGGCTTTTGCTGCAGAATGTGATCGATGGTAAGCAGCAGGCGGTTGCCCAGGTTGACCATCCTTTCCTGCCACAGCATGCTGCTCCCAATGGTCAGTCCCAGCTGCCACGGGATGATAAAAAGACCGTATGCGAATGCAAAGGCTCTGGATGTCGTGAGGGAGAAGCGGCTCTGGCCCAAGGCCAGCCCGGCAACTGCTCCGAGAAATGCGACCGTCTGAACCAGGGGAAGTTCTTCCGTCCAGCGCGTGGCGATCAGGCGGGTTGTGGCTGTAAGTATAGCCGCGATCAGCAGGATTGCAGCGGGCCAATCCCACCAGCGGACCGGGTTTTCGGAGTTGGATCCAAATTTGAACATGTGTTATTACCGTTAATCTTCAAGATTATTTTTTCTGGATATCCTCTTTAGACACCAATAAGGAGACAAGCTAAATATTGACCGGTGTTCAGTTTACCCCAAAATTACCCCGGTGGGTAGAGGCCGTGGAATCGTAAACATGGCTTTCTCAAAAATGGGTTTTGGGGTGGGGGAA
>DASWHG010000189.1:0-2333 GCA_036393315.1 Anaerolineales bacterium
GGATCATCGAGGATGTCCACGACCTGCACGCTGCAGCGTCCCGGCAGGTGCTGGGCGATGATTTCCCGCAAATTTTGTAGGGCTCGCTGCGAGTTGGGGGATCTGCCCGCAATAAACAGGGTCAAGACCCAATCGTCTTCCTCCGGCTCTTCCCCACCCGTGCGATCCAGGAAAAAACTGCTCACCGCTTCTCTTCGGCGCACCCCGCCTGGATTGGTCCAGGGACCGCGGGGCGCCAAAGGAATTTTACCATGGAAAGCGAGGCTCGGGTCCGGGCACCTGGTGCTAGCCGGTGCAGCTCTGGCGGAAGGCAGCGGCGATCTCAGCGATCGCCCTCTGCCTCATTTCGAAACCCTGTCCGGCGGCCGGGTAATGGCGCTGCCAGGCCTGCACGGAGTCGAGCAAGCCCTGCACCGGGAAGAGGTACTCGCGGATGTACTCGACAGATTGGCTCGCAAAGCGGATGGCGATCTCATTTCCCTGGAGCCCGGCGACGGCGCGGGTCACGGCTATACCAGCCTGCAGGAAGCCGTAAGCAACGACGATGACGACGACCTCGGCGGCAGCGGCGATCTCTGGCGGGATGTCTTCCGGTATGCTGAAGGTGACTTCCAGATGCGGGAGGATGCGAAGTAGTCTGTCGTCCATGCGCGGCCTTTCGTTGCGGTTGGTTTACATAATTGAATCAACCGGCATATTATATCGTACTTTGCGGAGCGGCTGGGAGCGAGGTCAGCCGCAGATCAGTTCATCCGGTCAGCGGCTGTCGAACCACTCGAGCAGCTCGGCATACCCTGCTTCGTCCTCGTAGATGGTCAGTTCCTGGTTGTCGAAGAAGATGCGCAGCCCGCCTCTGCCGGTCGTCCCGGGCAATGGCGGTCCGAGCTGGGCCTGGAAGCGGTGCACGTAAGTGATCTTGTCCAGATTGACGTAATAGTCGCCAAATTTTCGCATGTCCATACGGTTACCTCCTCTCTTCCCCCATTACCTTACCGTAGAATTTTACCATGTGGTCCCTGAGCAGCGCAGCAGGGGCTACATCCACGACCTTCTGGCCAAAGGGATGGCGATCTTGCAGTCCTCCGGCATCCGGGAGGTCCTCTCCGAAACCGACCGGCAAACTTGGGGATGCTGTGAGCCTTCGTAAAGGCGGGACACCAGCCGTTGACCACAATTGAACTGTGGAGGAAGATCTTGTAGATCCCGGGAAGGGCTCCGGAGCGGGGGATTTTTCGGGGGATATGTCTATTTTTGCCCACAGAATTAGAACTAATGTGCTATAACCGGCGGCAGTGAGCGAGCTGGTACCTGGAAGGCAGGCGGGAGCCAGACGGCGTTCTCCCAAACGAATCTTAACTGGAGGGCTTATGTCTGCTGAGACGCTGAGTGATAGTACGCTGAGTGCGGAAACGCTCGTAATGGTTGCCGGCGCTTTGCTGTCGCTGGCCTTTTCGTACATCCCGGGGCTGCAGCCGAAGTACGACGCTTTGCCGGCCACGACCAAGCGGCTGGTGATGCTCGGTCTGCTGGTGCTGGTGGCAGGCGGAGCTTACGGGCTGGCCTGCCTTGGTTGGGGCGTACTCATCGGGCTAGCGGGCGAGAGCCCCGCTACGCTTAGGGATACGCCTCTGACCTGCGACGTGCCTGGCGCGGCCGGCCTGGTCCGGGCGCTGATCTTGGCGATCCTATCTAACCAGGCCACTTATCTGATCTCCCCCAAGGTCGAGTCGGCGCATAACCTGATGGTGCAGCCCTGAGAGACCAGGCTGTTCCTATCCAGTTAGCGGCTCCGCGCCAGGGGGTGCCACTCCGGTAGAACCGATCCCAGAACCAGAGGTTGCACTCCTGAGCGCAGCGGTTCCACGAGGCGGAAAACCATGGCAGAGTTCGAACAAGAATCTTTACCCGGCCTCAGCGTAGCCGGCGGCATAAGCGGCCAGGGTTCCGGCCGGAAGCGCAAGCCCGGCGCGCAGCCGGGTAACACCAACGCGCTCCAGCACGGGTTCTACTCTCGCCGGTTTCGCAGTCTGGAGCACCGCGACCTGGAGACCGGGCTGCAGGATGGGCTGCAAGACGAGATCAGTCTGCTGCGCGTCCTGATCCGGCGGCTGGTGGAACTGGCCGAGGGGCAGGACGACCTGAAGGAAGCCATCCGGACCCTGACGGCGATCAGTCTGGCTTCCACCCGGCTGGCCGGGATGCTGAAGACGCAGCGGATGCTGGGCGGGGATGATGGGGACGTGACCCGGGCCATCAACAACGCCGTAGATGACATATTGAAAGGCTGGAAACGCTGATGGATCTGACAAGAAAAATTGTTTGGGGAGCCGAGA
>DASWHG010000190.1:0-6133 GCA_036393315.1 Anaerolineales bacterium
TCGGCCGAGGCTGCCAGGGCCAGGATGGCGAGTTGGGGATCGGAGGTGAAAGCGGGCAGCAGCTCCCCGGATTCGGGTGAAAGGGTTCTGAAATCCAGGATGTCGGTGATCGCCGGTCTGCCCAACGTCAGCGTACCGGTCTTATCGATCAGGAGCACGTCCGCCTTCGCCAGGGTCTCGATATACCTGCCGCCTTTGATCAGCAGGCCGCGCCTCGCACCGGCCCCGACGGAGGCCAGGATGGCGATCGGGGTTGCCAGGGCGAAGGAGCAGGAACAAGCCACCACCAGTACGGCCGCTACCGCCAACGGGTCCCGGCGTAGGAGAAAGGTCAGGGCGGCGATCGCAGCCACCACCGGCAGGTAGTAGCCAGAGAACCGATCGGCGATGCGCTGCACGTCCCCCCGGTGCGCTTCGGCTTCCTCGACCATCTGGATCACCCGCCCGAAGGTGGTGTCGGGCCCGACCCGGTTCGCCCGCACCCGCAGGCTTCCCAGGCTGGCGTAGGTCGCGGCGAACACCTGCGCGCCCGGCCGGACCTCGACCGGCATGGATTCGCCCGTCAGGGTCGATTGGTCGACCGTCGCCTGCCCGGCGACCACCTCGCCGTCGACCGGGATCTTCTCGCCCGGGCGGACGATCACGGTCTCCCCAACCTTGACCTGGTCGATAGGGACCTCAACTTCTGCACCCTCCCTCAGCAGGCGGGCGGTGGCGGGGGCCAGGGCGCTCAACCCTCGCACGGCGCCGCGGGCGCGTTCGGTCGTGAAGCGTTCGGCGTAGTCCCCCACGCGCATGAAAAAGACCACCACGGCCGCGGTGGCCCACTCGCCGACGGCCAGGGCGGCCAGCGCGCCGACGCTCATCAGGGTGTGGGCGATCACCTGACCTTTCAGCGTAGCCCGGGCCACGTTCCGGAAGACCGGGTAGCCGAACAATAAGACCACACCAACGCCGGCCGGCCAGGGCACCCGCCGGGTGATGGCCTCGAACAGGCCGAGCATTTCGCCGGCGACCACCACGAACAGCACCGCTCCGAACACAATCCCCAACAGGCTCAAGACCTGCCGGGAGAAAGCGGTTGGTGCAACCGTGGTCGGGGCGACCGTGGCCGGTGCTGCGCCTGTATCCGGGACGGAATAACCCGCCTCGGCCACGGCCTGGCGGATCGATGCCAGGTCTACCTGGCCTGGCAGGTGGCGGATGACCGCCTTCTCGGAGGCCAGGAACACGTCTACGGATTCGACCCCGGGCAGCCCGGCAATGGCGCGCTGCACGTGCCGGGTGCAGTCCGCGCAATCCATGCCCTGGATCGGCACCTCGATCGTAGTAGGTTCTGGCACGTTCATTCGCCTTCCGTTGGGTTGTAGTGGACGCACTCGTAGACGCCCTTGGCTACCTCGCCGAGCAGCTCCTCAGCCAGGGCCAGCAGGGCGGCGACGCGTTCGTCGGTCAGCCGGTAAGAAACGAACCGGCCGCGCGGCTCGCGCAGCACCAGCCCGCAGTCAGCCAGGCAGCTCAGGTGGTTGGAGGCGTTCGGCTGGCTCAAGCCGGTGGCGGCGACGATCTCGCCGACCGTGAGCGGCCCGTACCGCAGGGCTTCCAGGATACCCAGCCGGGAGGGGTCGGCGAAGCCGCGGAAGAGCTTGGCTTTCAGAGTATCGATTTTTATTCCGGGGGTCATTAACATGAGCATGTCTCCATCGTAAAAATAATATCAGTATATCAGCATGTGGTGATATTTTATCACTTCCTTGAGAACAACGCAAATAAAAAGAGACGTTCTTATGGAACGCCTCTAAAAGAAGGGAATAGGCAAGGTCTGCAAATATTCGATCTGCGACCTATTCTTTTGTATAGGGCGTGCCATCCGCAGCAGGCATCCTGGCTCTGCCAACGATCCCTGCCAGCACCGCCATCGTCGCGATATAGGGCGCCATCCCGAGCAGGTCAACGGGGATTCCGACCTGAAGAATGGCCAGTTTCTCCTGCCAGGAATCGAAGAAGCCAAAGATCAACGATCCGATGAACGCTCCACCCGGGTTCCAGTTCCCGAAGATCATCGCGGCTAATCCCAGGAAACCCTTACCGGCAGTCATCCCCTCGTTGAACCGGCCCGCAGCGCCGATGCTCATATAGGAGCCAGCCAGCCCCGCAATTGCGCCGCTGATCAAAACGCTGACGTAGCGGGTCTTGAAAACGTTGATGCCCAGTGTATCAGCAGCCTTTGGGTGCTCCCCGACGGCGCGGGTGCGCAGTCCCCAACGGGTGTAGTAAAGGAGAATATGCGTTACCACCAGCAAGGCGAACATCAGGTAGATGATTGGGCTTTGATTGAATAGAACGGGTCCGATCACAGGAATTTCCCACAAAAGCGGGACCGATACTGCTGGAATAGACGGTCCAGGCTGGTTGAGTTCCGGATAGACGTTCAAGAATGCTCTTTGCAGGTAGCTGGTAAGTCCTAAGGCCAGGATGATGATCACTGCGCCGCTGATGATCTGGCTGGTCCGGTAGCGAATGGAGAGCACGCCATGCAGAAGCCCCAGAAGCATCCCCGAAGCGATCCCTGCCATAACGCCAACCAACGAGTTCTTGGAAATGCTGGCAAACACAACCGAGACGAAGGCCCCTACGAGCATCATGCCCTCGATGCCGATATTAACCACTCCGGAACGCTCGCTGTAGATACCGCTCAGCGCAGCAAGACCGATGGGCGTGGCCCTTACCACGCTGCTGACGAGCATACCGGTCAAATTGAGCGATTTGTCTCGAGTCGCCCAGATCAGGAACCCGAAGACACCGAAGGCAACCACAAGCGTAAGGACGATGGTTAAGCGTTTGAACCCAACGGTCAGCTGCCAGATTCCCGCCAGGACCGCCAGGGCAGAGAGAGCATAGATCGACGCTGCAGTTGGGAGAACCAGGTCGGGAGCTGCTATGGTAACGCCGGCACGCTGGCTGGTGAGTACGAAAGTAGATTCCATTCCGGAGGTGCCCGGCGCCAGGAAGACGATCAACGCTGCCACCGCTAAGAAGAAGATCCCGATTGCCAGCTCCCTGCGGCTTCGAACGGTACTTTGAGGGATGGTAGCCTCTAGCATGTATGTCTCCTAATTTGATGAATCTCCACTCGTCATTACGCGTAGTAAGCCACAAGCGCCCAACCCTTATGTACCCCAGCCACGCGTAACGACCGTCTCTTCACGCCGGACAACTTTCAGCCGGTAGATCGCGCGGATAATCTCTGGAGCGGCGACAAAAATGATCACCAGTGCCTGGATGATGCGGATAATCTCGACAGGTATACCGGCTACAGACTGCATGCGGGCTGCACCGCCTCGCATGAATCCAAACAGCAGCGAGGCAAGCACGACTCCTAAGGGGTGACTATTGCCCAGCAACGCCAGGGCAATCGAGTCGAACCCATAGCCGGTAGAAAACGCTCGTACCATCCTGTGGTCAAGACCCAAAACCTGGTTTGTTCCCGCCAACCCGGCCAACCCACCACTGATTGCCATGGTGATTACAATCGTCGCGGCGATCCCTATCCCGGCATAGCGAGCCGCATTCGGATTGGCACCCACCATGCGGATCTCCATTCCACGCGTCGTTTTCCACAGGAACCAATAAACCAGGACTGCTACGGCCAGGGCCAGGAAGAAGCCCCAATGGACCCGCATGGGCCGGTCGAACAGGGCGGGGAGATACGCAGAAGGTAATATTTCTGGGGTTATGGGCAGTCCATCCGGCCGGGCCATGGGGCCCTGTAAGAGGTGGTCCGTCAACCGGAAGGCAATGTAGTTCATCATTATCGTGTTAATGACTTCGTGTGCGCCTGTACGTGCCTTGAGAAAACCTGGTATCGCCCCCCAGAGAGCGCCGGCGAGGATTCCGGCCAGAAGAGCGAGAGGAAGATGGATCAACCAGGGCAGGCCTTTCACGGCATAGCCTACGTAGGCCGAAGCAAGCCCACCGACGAACAGCTGCCCTTCTGCGCCGATATTAAACAGCCCACCTCGGAAGCCAAGCGCAACGGCTAAGCCTGCAAATATATATGGGGTCGAGATCACCAGACTTTCACTGATCGGTCGAAAGGCCTCGAGCAAAGCTCTGTTCTCGCCGGTCTCGCTGTATATATCAATGGCCTCAAGGATTTGGCGGGGACTTCCAAATGAGCCTTCAAAAAGCGACACGTAAGATATCCGAATGGTCTCCCAGGTAAGAGAGAGGGCAGTCCCTGGCGCCTGAAAAAAACTTCTCCAGGCAGCCAGCACCTGGGGAGACGAGGCTGCAATGATGATCGCGCCGATTACCAGAGCGGTGAACACAGCCAGAAAGGGCAGTCCCACCGCTGCCAGCCAGCCTCTTCGCATAAACATCCGGTCTATGATGGTGCGTCGAGATTCAGGAGCGGGCTTTACTTCAGCGGATGTTTCTTGTTCCTCGCTCAAGATGGCCTCCTATCCAGGATTTTACTTGTGAAGGATGGTTGTACTAGGCGACCTCGGCTGGCATCTCTTCTCGAATGCCTGCCATCAGCAATCCAAGCCGTTCTAAAGTCGCCTCCTGGGCTGGCAGGACAGTGATGATCTTGCCTTCAAACATGACCGCGATCCTATCCGAAAGGGAGAGGATCTCCTCCAGTTCTGGCGAGATCAAAAGAACCGCGCAGCCTACGTCTCGCTTCTCGATGATCCGCCGGTGAATATATTCGATCGATCCAACATCTAAGCCGCGGGTGGGTTGTGAAGCGATCAAGAGCTTGATCGGTCGTGAGAACTCACGAGCCACGATGACTTTTTGTTGGTTCCCACCGGATAAGTTGGATACAGGCACGAAGATGCTCGGCGTGCGAATATCGAATTGTTCGACCCGCTCTTTAGCAGTGCTCTCGATTTCTTTCTCCTGCAGCACAACACCCCGGGCATAGGGCGGCAGGTAATAGGTATTCAGGACCAGATTGTCTGCCACTGGGAAGGAGAGCACCAAACCGTCCAGCTGGCGATCTTCCGGTACGTGCGCTGCGCCCAGCTCGGTAACCTGGCGTGGACTGACGCTGGTGATATCGGTGCCGAGGAGAGTGATCCTGCCGGCTTTCACGGGTCGCAAACCGGTGAGCGCCTCGACTAATTCCGTCTGGCCATTCCCCTGTACGCCTGCAATTCCGAGCACTTCCCCTGCGCAGACCTGGAGAGAGACTTCATCAACTGCTGTCAGTTTACGGTCATCCATTACGTGCAGGTTTTCCACATTCAGGACGACCTCGCCTGGTTGGGCAGGCTGTTTTTCCACCTCGAGGAGTACTTCGCGGCCGACCATCATGTTTGCGAGAGATTTCTCGGTGGCCTGCGCAGGTACAGTACTCCCTACGACCCTTCCACCACGCAACACAACGATCTGATCGGCAATGGAGAGGACCTCATTCAGCTTATGGGTGATGAAGATCACCGATTTCCCCTGATCAACCAAAGACCGGATCACTTTGAATAATTCCTCGACCTCCTGGGGTGTCAGGACGGCAGTCGGTTCGTCCAGGATGAGGATCTCGGCCTGGCGGTATAAAACCTTGATAATTTCGACGCGTTGTTGGACTCCCAGGGGCAGGTCCTCGATGAGCACATCCGGATCGACTTTCAACCCAAATTGTGAGGAGATCTCCCTTATACGTTGGGCTGCTGCCTGCCGGTCGAGCAGCACCCCGGCCCTGGTCGATTCGACTCCCAGCATGACATTTTCGGTCACCGTGAAAACCGGGACCAACATAAAGTGCTGGTGGACCATACCGATGCCCTGATTGATCGCGTCGTGCGGATCGTGAATTTCAACTTTCGATCCATTAATCAGGATTTCCCCCTCGTCCTGCGTATACAGGCCGTACAAGATATTCATCAGGGTTGTCTTGCCAGCACCGTTCTCTCCCAGGAGCGCCAGGATCTCTCCTTTATTAAGCGTTAGATCGATTTTATCGTTGGCCAGTACACCGGGAAATCGTTTTGTGATTCCTTTGAGCTCCAGGACGGGAGGCATGGGCATTCTCCTTGATGCACTTCGGTTGTAGCTAACGACTAAGGAAGATAAAAAATTGCAGAGGGCGGTGCCAAGTCTCAAACTTGGCACCGCCGGTTATCGT
>DASWHG010000191.1:0-4413 GCA_036393315.1 Anaerolineales bacterium
GAATTCGACGAGCAGGAATTATGGAAAGGCCGTCCTTTCCTCTCGGTTTCCGAATCCTATCTCTTAACAAACGAACGGATCCGGATCACGAAAGGCTTTGTCGGCCGGGACATAGAAAACTACGAGCTGATCCGGATCCAGGATATCGATCTATCTCAAGGCCTAAGCGAACGGCTCTTAAACATTGGCGATATCCACCTGCGCGGCCACGATCCTTCCAGGCCAGATCTGGTTTTACGGAACGTATCTAAACCCGAGGAAGTATACGAAACCCTGAGACGAGCCTGGCTGGCTGCGCGCAAGCGCCACGGCCTGCAGTTCCGGGAGGAGATGTGATTTTCGACAGGATACCGGTATGAACGTGTCTGAAGCCATTCGAACGAAACGTGCCGTCCGGCAGTATCAGGGCAAACCACTGCCGGAGGAAGCGGTCTTCACCATCCTAAACGCAGGTCGGCGCGCCCAGTCCTCTAAGAACACGCAGCCCTGGCAGTTCATCGCCATCCGTGACCGGCGGAGGCTCGAGCAGCTCGCCGAGTGCGGCACCTATGCAAGCCACCTTTCCGGGGCGGCCTTGGGCGTGGCAATCTTGACCCCCGATCCTTCCCAGCGCTTCAGCATCCTGTTCGACGCCGGTCAGGCCGCCGCTTACATGCAGCTGGCGGCCTGGGAACTCGGCATCGGCTCTTGCCTGGCGTCGATTTACGACCCCGATAAGGCTCGGGAGCTGTTGGCGTTCCCCTCAGACTTCCACCTGCGGATTGCCATATCATTCGGCTATCCGTTAAGGGAAGAGGTCATCACCAACCCGCCCCGCACAGGCGGCCGGAACCCCCTGGACCAGGTGGTCCACTGGGAGAAGTGGCAGGGTCAGCCGGGAAGCAATCCCTGAAAGCTGTAGGGAGATGAAGGCTTTTTACAGCGATCATTTTGTGCTCCCTCTCCCGGAAGGGCACCGCTTCCCCATGGGGAAGTATTCCATGCTGCGCGAGAAGGTGCTCGCCTGCCAGCTCATTCCCCCTGAATATCTGGTAATCCCTGAAGCTGCCAGCGACGAACAGATCCTGCGAGTCCACTCTGAGACGTATCTCGAGCGAGTGAAAACTGGCACGCTGAGCGAGAGAGAGATCCGCCGGATCGGTTTTCCCTGGTCCCTTGAAATGGTCGAACGCTCGCGGCGCTCGGTGGGCGGTACGATCCAGGCCTGCCGCGCCGCTCTAGGTGATTCCATCTCGGCCAACCTGGCAGGCGGCACACACCATGCCTACCCGGACCACGGCGAAGGCTTCTGCGTGTTCAATGACAGCGCCGTCGCGGCGCGGGCCATGCAGGCGGAAGGTCGCTGCCGGCGGGTCGTGATCCTGGATTGTGACGTCCACCAGGGCAACGGCACGGCAGCCATCTTTGCCGGAGACCCTACGGTCTTTACGTTCTCCATCCACGGGGCGAAGAACTTCCCATTTCACAAGGAGCAGAGCGACCTGGACGTTGCCCTTGAGGATGGCACCGGAGATGAGGTTTATCTGGAGGCGCTCCACCTGGGTGCCCGGCAGGCGCTTGACCGCTCCAATCCTGATCTCGCCATCTATCTCGCCGGAGCAGACCCTTTCTACCAGGATCGCCTCGGCCGCCTGGACCTCAGCAAAGCCGGGCTGGCCGGACGGGACAGGGTCGTCTTCGACCTGTGCCGGTCTGCAGGATTGCCGGTCGCGGTCGTGATGGCCGGAGGCTATGCCCGCGAAGTGGAGGATACCGTCGACATCCACTTGCAGACCATCCGCCTGGCAGTCCAGGTTGCCAATGGAGCGGTGAAGGCCTACCGATGAGGCTGCACCTTGCTCCCTCTGCTGCCCGGCTGCTCCTGGCCTTGCTGGTCGGAAACTTACTGGGTGAACCAGCCGGCGCCGCCGCTCCTCTCAAACAGACAGAACTTGAGGCTCCATGGAACGAACATACAGTTGGAGAAAGCGGCTTCAGGTACCAACCCATTACCGCCCCCAAACCAATCGTACAGGAGATGATCGACCAGGTCGACGAGGATACCATTTACCAGTATGTAGGCAGCTTGAGCGGGGAATGGCCGGTCAGCATCGCTGGTGAGCCATACACCATCCTTTCCCGCCACTCCTACAGCGGCGAACCCATCCAAAAATCCTCTGAATACCTATTCGAGTATTACCAGGATTCAGGGCTCCCGGTCGTCTTCCAGGATTTCTCCATCGGTGACATCCCTCTACGGAATATTATCGCCGAGATGCCTGGTAGCCTCGCACCAGGCGATATCTTCTTGATCACCAGTCACTACGACGATGCCCCTTCTGGCCCGCTCGCTCCTGGCGCCGATGACAACGCCAGCGGCACGGCGGCGGTCATGCTGGCAGCCAGCATCCTGAGCCAGTACGACTTCGGCTGCACGCTGCGGTTCGTGAACTTTTCGGGCGAGGAGCAGGGGCTGGTCGGGAGCAAAGCCTCCGCCAGGTACTCCTATTGTGAGCGGGAAAACATCCGCGCAGTGTTGAACCTGGATATGATTGGGTGGAACACGCCCGGCAGCCCTGCAGAGATGGAGCTGCACGTGAATAAGGATATCCCCGGCTCTGGCGACATCGCTCTCCTCTACCAGGACGTGATTGAAACGTACAGCCTTGACTTGGAACCTGAAATTGTCTTCTCCGGCGTGTCAGGAAGCGACCATGCCTCTTATTGGGCTTATGATTTCCCTGCCATACTGGCGATCGAAGACCTAGAAGACTTCAATCCCAACTACCACAAGACGACAGACCGGTTGGAAGAATTAGATCTCTTGTACTTTACAAGTATCGTTAAAGCCAGCCTGGCTACCCTGGCGCATATGGGCTGCCTGGTCGATTCGGGTTGGGGCACAATATCCGGCACGGTCGCCGATGAAACCACCGGTTCCCCCATCCCGGGTGCCTCGATCACGTTCTACCAACCGGGATGGGATCTTTCGATCCATGCCACAAGCGATGATAAAGGAGATTACAGCCGGGAAGTCGCCTCCTCCAGTTATATTGTTTTTGCAGATGCACTTGGCTATTCGCCTGAGCAAATCGGTTTGGTTGCAGTCTCTCCCGAAGGCGACAACATCCAGGACATCGCTCTGCAACCCGCCCGGGAGAGCATCAATTTCCTCCCGCTGGTGCAAGATGTAGGTCCGAATCCGGCCTGCCCCTGAGCGAGCGGAGTGTGCCGATTTTTCACTCTGGTTTGGCTTATGATCGATGAGGAGTAAAGAATGACGAACTATAACGACCAGCTCAGCCGCTACATCACCGACCTGTTCGCCGGCGAAGACGAGGCACTGCGGCTGGCCAGGGAAGAATCGCCCCGAAAGGGTCTTCCTGCGATCAGCGTCAATCCTGAAGAAGGGCGCTTCTTACAGTTCCTGGTCCGGGCTTGTGGTGTTAGCAAAGCGCTCGAGATTGGCACCCTGGGAGGCTACAGCGGGATTTGGATCGCTCGCGGCCTGGCGCCAGGCGGAAAATTGATCACGCTGGAGAAGGATTCTTACCATGCCCAAGTTGCCCGCGAGCACTTCGCGGCAGGAAGGGTAGACGATCTCGTAGAGGTCATGGTGGGAAACGCGCACCAGCTGCTCGCCGAGCTGGTCGCCGAGGGGCCGTTTGATTTCGTGTTCATCGACGCCGAGAAGGAAGGCTACGACGCTTACTTCGATTGGGCGCTTGAGAACACCCGGGTGGATGGAGTGATCGCCGCTCACAACGCCTTTCGCGGCGGCAGCGTCATCGGCGAGCGCGCGGATGACGCTTATAGCGAGATCATGCGTTCATTCAACCGGCGCGTCGCTTCGGAACCGCGCGTGATCAGCACCATCTATCCTGCAGGCGATGGCATGCTGCTGGCGGTAAGAATTTCGTAACCTGCGCGACTTTCGGGTAATAATTCCGTAGATATTGTTGGAAAGAGTGTGGTGTTTTAGAAAAGGAGGCAAACCATGAACTCTGCAAGAGGTGCTTTACGTAGATCACGGAACAACCGCGTGCTCGCCGGAGTGTGCGGAGGCCTGGGCGAATTCTTCGGGGTCAGCGCGTTCTGGTTCCGGCTGGCATTTTTAATCGCTTTGATCCCCGGAGGAGTACCGGGCATCCTGACCTATCTTTTACTGTGGTTGATCATCCCACCTGCCTGAAGGTGGAAGCAAGGACGAAGCGGGGTTGTGCGCTTTTTGGTGCACAACCCCGCTTCGTTTTCCTCTGTTCTAAGAATGGCTGGTTATGGGCGGGACTACGCCCAATCCTCACCTAATATGGCAGTCTTTCGAGATTGCACCCGATGGTACAATGGTACAGCATCCAGGCAGAGCGTTTACTCCTCACAGCATCAGCAGAGGAATCCAGTCAGGTTAATCACCACAATCCATGCTCTCGTACA
>DASWHG010000192.1:0-4195 GCA_036393315.1 Anaerolineales bacterium
CATCTCCTCCACGAAGCGAGCCTGGACCTCGGGCAGGATGTCGTAAGCGTAAACGTGCTCGAGCGGGAACAGCGCGGCCAGGGCCTCCAGGTTGGTGCGGCCCTGCACACCGCAGGCCAGGATGCCGGCGACCCGGCTTTCCGGCCGCGCCAGGTATTTGGCAGACAGGCCGGAGGCGGCGCCCGTGCGGTAGGCGGTGATCCAGGTGCAGTCCATGACGGCGTAAGGGATGCCGGTCTCCGTGTCGTTCAAGATCAGCAGGCCGCTGATGTAGGGAAGGCCGCGCTTGAAGTTGCCGGGGTAGCCGCTCACCCACTTCAATCCCGCCGACTTCAGGGAGGGGATGAAGGCGGGCATGGCGTGGATAAAGGCGTCCGGCTGTGTGTGGATGCCGGGCTTCGGGGGCATTTCTACCCGCCCGGCGCCCTTTTCTTTGAAAGCGGCCTCGAGCAGGTCGATGATCGTGCGCATATCGAGAGCCACGCTCTCGACGTCGGCTCTTGAAAGGTAAAGCAGCTGTTCAGCGTTCATGGTTTTTCTCCTTGTTCTCCTGTTGGTTTATTCGCTGGAGAGCCAGTGCAGTGGGCAGGTTACCTCGGCGTTGAGCGAGATCGATTCCTCCCGGCCTTCCCCGCCGACCACCGCAGAGGTGCTTTCGGTGGCGTGCAGCGTCCCGGTGAAGGTGTTTCCGGAAACGGACCCGTCCAGGCTGCGGGTGGTGATGGTGGTTTCCGTGGCCTCCTGTACGTCGAAGCTGATCGAGACTTCGTCGCCGGGCAGCAGGGCGGACCGGACGGGCGTGCCAGACCCGAGCGCCAGCTCCCCATCCCGGGCGGTAAATACGGTTTCCTGCAGCGAAGCGCCCAGCGCAGCGACGACCTCCTCGCGGGCCAGCTCCCTGGCGAGCCCGTTCCCTGTGGTGGGATCGATGTTTGAGCCGATCGCCGTGCCCTGTGCATAGGTAAAGGCACAGCCTTCCCCAAGCGTGAAGATGGCTTCCTGCTCCTCTTCCAGGACCCGGCGCAGGGTCAACTCGGCGGGTTCCCTGCTCTGGAACCAGCGCAACGGCGAGGTCACTGCCCAGCCGAACGCGTCGAACGCCGTCCAGGCCAGGACGGCGCACCCGCAGCATGCCACGCCCAGGACCAGGGCCACGATCGCGGCCCATTCGGATGCCTTTCTCTTCATCCCTCCTCCTCGGCAATTTAAATCGATCGTTTATACCTGCCAGGTGAATTATAGCCTGCCTTCTCGGAGGCCGCCCAACGGTCCGGCACTCCGGTTTTCCTTGACCTGCCGGGAGACTGGAAGGGAGCCATGGCTTTCGACTTTGAGAAAGCCATGGGAAGGGAGCGCTGTTTGCTAACGGAATCGCTCGAAGGGGGTTATACTTAACACGTTTCCTGGTTTCCTAAATATTCATCCACAGGAGGTCGCGAATGCCATCTCTCAAGCGTGATTTTAGTACCCTGACCTTGGTGTTGATCCCGGTAGCGATCGCCATCAACATCGCCGTCGGCCAGCTGATCTATACGCTCAAGATCCCGCTCTACCTGGATTCGATCGGTACGGTGTTGGTCGGCGTGCTGGCTGGGCCATGGGCGGGCGCCCTGACCGGCCTGCTCTCCAACCTGATCTGGGGGTTGACCGGCCTGAACGTCGCGTATGCGCCCTTCGCCGCGGTTGCGGCGGTCATCGGCCTGCTGGCAGGCCTGTTCTCTGAATCGGGCTGGATGCGGAGCTTGTGGAAATCCGTCCTCTCCGGTTTGATCACGGGCCTGGTGGCGGCCGTCATCTCTGCCCCGATCTCGGCGTATGTCTTCGGGGGCGTCACCGGTGCGGGCACAGACGTGGTCGTGGCCTTTTTCCGAACCATCGGCTTCGGCATCCTGCCCTCTTCGTTCGCCCAGGGAGTTTCGTCCGACCCGCTGGACAAGGCTGTGTCCTTCCTGGTCGTGTGGCTGATCGTCCGCGCCCTGCCGATGCGCTTCCTGGCCCGCTTCCCGCGCGCAGAGAACGTGCAGGAGACAGGGCAGGCGGCAGCCTAGAACTGAGGCAAATTTCGCCCGGCTCGCTGCTTCGCTTTCCTTCTCTAAATGTCTGAAGCGCTCAGCCTGTATGTTCCCCGCGCGAGTGGGGTACACCGGCTTAACCCGCTGACGAAGTTGGCGCTGGCCGGTTTTCTGCTGGTCGCCGGGCTGGCCGCGCCGGGCCTGTGGGGGACTTACCTGCTGTTTGCCCTGGGAGTCCTGCCTCTAGCGTTGCTCGCGCAGGTATCCCGGGAGCTGCTGAGGATGTCCTTCCGGGTGGTCCTGCCGTTTGCCATCTCGGTCTTTCTGATCCAGGGGTTCTTGTGGCCGGGAGGGACGCCGGTCATCGGTTTCGGGCCCGTCTCATTGAAGCAGGAAGGCCTGCTGTTTGCCACGGCCGCCGCCGGGCGGATCTTGATGGTGGTCAGCAGCTTCTTGTGGTTCGCCCTCACCACTCGCCCAGATACGCTAATGACGGCCCTGGCGCAGCGGGGTTTCCCCGCCAGCCTGGCTTACATCATTGTGTCTACGATCCAGATCGTGCCGCGCTTCCAATCGCGAGCCGCGACCATCCTGGACGCCCAGCGAGCGCGTGGCCTCGAGACGGGTGGGCGCTTCTTGCAGCGGGTGCGGGCCGTTTTTCCGCTGGTCGTTCCATTGATCCTCAGCAGCCTGGTCGACGTTGAAGAACGGGCGCTGGCCATCGAAGCCAGGGCCTTCAACCGGCCTGGACCCAAGACCAGCCTGTTCGAGATCGGCGAGGCGCGCTGGGAGCCGGCCGCTCGCTGGGGCCTGCTGGCTGCTGCGATCGGCGTGATCGCGGCCCGGTTTATCCTGTACAGATGATCTCCCTTCGCAACGTGACCTATTCTTATCCCGCGATGGCCGCTCCGGCCCTCAAGGATGTCTCGCTCGAGATTCCCGCCGGGCAGTTCTGCGCGGTGGTGGGCGCCAATGGGGCGGGCAAATCGACGCTCGCCTTCGCCATCGCCGGTTTCATCCCCCATTTTTATCACGGTAGATTAGAAGGCGACGTGACCGTCGACGGCAAGGACACCCAGGCCGCTCCGCTGCACGACCTGGTCCTATCGGTCGGCCTGATCTTTCAGAACCCGTTCAACCAGATATCGGGCACGAAGTTCACGGTCCGGGAGGAGATCGCCTTCGGGTTGGAGAACCTCGGGATCGCCCGGGAGGAAATGCTGGCGCGGGTCGAAGAGACCATGGCCCTGGTGGGCATCGAGGAGCTGGCCGACCGCTCGCCGCTGGCGCTCTCCGGTGGGCAGATGCAGCGGGTGGCGATCGCTTCTGTGCTTGCGATGCGGCCCAAGGTGCTGGTGCTCGACGAACCGACCTCGCAGCTTGACCCGGTCGGTAGCCGTGAGGTCTTTACCACGGTCCGGGCGCTGGTGGCAGAGGGCCAGATGACGGTGGTCATGATCGAGCACAAGCTGGAGTGGGTGGCGGTGTTCGCCGACCGGGTGATCGTGCTCTCCCAAGGCACGGTGGTGGCGGACGGCGAGCCGGGCGCAATCCTGACCGGGGAGGGTCTCCTGGAGCAAGGAGTCGGGCAGACGCGCTACACCCAGGCTGCCCGCCGGGCTCGCCAGGCAGGCTTTTGGCCCGCAGACCGGCGGCTACCGGTGACATTGGAAGAGGCGGCAGCCGGGTTTGGGGAGGCGAACGGTGGGTAACGGTACTCGTCCGCCGGTCGAAGGAAGCCGTGAGGCTGGAACCAAAGCCCAGGCAGTCGAGATCCGCATCTCGGATCTGGCCTTCACCTACCCTTCGGGCGTCGAGGCGCTGTGCGGCGTTTCGCTGCAGATCGCACCCGGGGAGCAGGTAGCGATCGTGGGGCAGAACGGCGCCGGCAAGACTACGCTGGTCAAGCACCTGAACGGCCTGCTAAGACCGACCTCCGGGACTGTGTCAGTGGGCGGGTGGGATACCCGCGAGCGTTCGGTGGCGCAGCTGGCTGCCCTCGTCGGGTACGTCTTTCAGAACCCTGACGACCAGCTCTTCCAATCCAGGGTCGAGACCGAGGTGATGTTTGGACCGAAGAACCTGGGTTGGGAGGCGGAGCGCGCCGCCGCCCGGGTTCGGGCCGCCCTGGAGCAGGTCGGGCTGGAGGCGGCCGCAGACCGCCACCCGTACGACCTCTCTCC
>DASWHG010000193.1:0-5918 GCA_036393315.1 Anaerolineales bacterium
AACAGATCGCTAAAAGTACCTTAACAACCAAACCTTCAAGACATCGCTAAATCGACAAGGTGCGGATAACATTCACCTACATTTGGAAACCAAGCAAAGTAGGTGAAGACCATGAGCGAAACTGAGTATGCCCTGCGGAAAACCGCTATCCATCTTTTGCGCAGTGGGAAGTCTCCTGCTGAAGTGGCTAAAGAGCTGGAGCGATCCCTGTTCTGGGTGTACAAGTGGCAGAAGCGTTTTTTCGAAAAGCAAGCTTGGCAAGCGCTACGGGATCAATCCCATACGCCGAAGAGCCAGCCGAAGAAACTACCGCCAGAAGTTCTGCAAGCCATCCGCCAAACTCGTAGCGAGTTAGAAGCAGAAGCAGCTGAACCAGGGAAACTCTCTTACATCGATGCGCAAGCGATTTATGCTCGTCTGCGAAAGCAAGCGATCACCTCCCTGCCCAGCATCAGCAGTATCGAGCGAGAACTGCGGGCAGCCAAGCTCACTCGACCTTATCAAGCGAAAGAGGACCAGGAAGTGATCTATCCGCACCTCCATCCCACTCAACCGCTACAGCTCGTTCAGGTTGACATCGTGCCCCATTACTTACCCGGCGGTCCTTGTGTATCCTGCTTCAATGCCATCGATGTGGTTTCTCGCTACCCCACCGGACAGCAATCTCTCCGCAAAAGCTCGCAAGATGCGGCCAATTTCCTGTTGCATGTTTGGCGCGAACTGGGCATCCCTGAATACACTCAGGTCGATAACGAAAGCTGCTTTAGCGGAGGGTTTACCCATCCAGGGGTGCTCGGCAAAGTGCTTCGCCTGGCTTTGTCCGTCGGAACGCAATTGGTTTTTTCTCCCTTCCGCCATCCAGAAAGCAATGGGTATATCGAGCGTTTTCACCAAGACTACTCGAAGAACGTCTGGGACAAGGTCGAGTTGCCAGACTTACAAGCAGTTCAACGACATTCGCCCGCTTTCTTTGAAGCCTATCGACACAGTGAACATCACTCGGCGCTCAATGGGCATTGCCCGGCGGAGCTGCATCCGGCTGTGGTGCACTGTCCATTACCTGCTGAGATTCACGCATCCGATCGACTTCCCCTGACCGCTGGGCAGGTACACTTTATCCGCCGAGTAGATCAGGACAATCAGGTGATGATTTTGAACCTCCGCTGGGATGTGCCCGCAGTCAAACCCGATCAAGGTGTTTGGGCTACGCTTCAGTTTACGAAGCATGGCGCCAGCCTGCGGATTTACGATCAGGCCCCAGATGCCAAAAGTCGTTCTTGCCTGGCTGAGCATGTCTTCTCCCTGAAGGAAGAGGTCGTCCCCTTGTCTCCAGAGTTCGACCGCTCGACCGAAGCAGCAGGGCCATCGCTTTTCCGATCTGCAATTGACCTTGCCGTAGATGGTTTTTTCGGCCTGGTTTCTTTGATGTTCTGAAGGTTATTCGGTTAGTAAGGTTCAACTTTTTTAGCGATGTGTTGAAGGTTGCTCGCGTTAGTAATCCAAAACTCTTTTTGCGATGTGTTGAAGGATGAACATTAATCATTATGAAATATCGGTCAAAAAAAGGAGAGTCCGCGATGGGTACGAACGAGCAATCGAACGACAAGATTTCTGCGACGATCACCGGGACGGTGACCGGACCGGTAGCGGTTGGAAAAAGCATCCAACAGGGAAAAAGCATCCAACAGATCGTTTCCCCACCGCCGTCTTACCAGGCCAGCCAGGACGAGTTAGCCAGCCTGCGCCAGGCGCTGGCTGAACTCAGACAACGGGTCACGGTGGAAGCTCCGCCTGAAAAGATACCGGCTGCCTTGGAACGGGTGGATGAGCTGGAAGAGGCGATTAATTCCAAGGAGCCGGACCTGAGCACGATGGAATACGTGAAGGGCTGGTTTACCAGACACTTGCCAGGTTTAGCCGGGGCGGTGATGGGGGTGATCGTCCATCCTATCGTTGGCAAACTGGTGGAAGTGACCGGCGACGCGCTGGTGGCCGAATTCCAGCGCCGGTTTGGTGCTTAGATATATTCTTTATCACGGCCCCTTCCGGCGGACGTATTCCCCCACGTCTGCGTTGAACACGATGTCCTCCAACGTCATGAACGCCCAGGGTGTGCGCTGGTCGAGCCAGATGGCCGCGCCGGTCTCCAGGGTGGGCCTGCCGTTGATCTCTTTCCACGAAACTGACTCGTTCAGCCACAAGGTCTTCGCCTCGCTCTCGGGACCGTGGTAGCGCATGGATTCAAGGTAGGTGATCAGCCCGGTATCCGGGTCGAAGCGCACCACGAACCGCTCCTCGCTTTCTTCAAAAGGCACGACCAGGACGGCCGTTTTTTCGTCGATCTCCTCCCAGCGCACCCGCGGGTCGGTAAGGAAGATGGCCGGGAACCAGGCCGATTCGGCCCACATCCCCAGGTTGGCGCCCTGATTCTGCTTCGGATCGTTGTCGATAACGCCGATCGGCGCTTCGAACAGGCTCTTTCCATCTACGTAGCGCTCGTTGACCTTTAAAACGGGGAGGCCGAATAAGGTAATTTCGATGTAGTGGCGATAATCCTGCCCGGCGACGTGCGTGAAGCGGAACCGGCCGGGGAGGTAGAAGGGGCCGAATGGGCGCAGCCGGGCCCTCCCGCTGATCACCGCCGACTCGATGACCGGCACGCTGTCGCCGTAAACGAGACGGTAATAGCGCTCTACCGGCGCGGGCAGCCCGGCGGGCAGCGGGACCTTATCCAGGGGCTGAGATCCGCCTGGGAAGGGTGGGAACGGGGCGGGAATGACCTTCAGGCCCAGCCAGCTCAGTAGGGCAAGGGCGGAGATCACGCCAAACAAAATAACGGTAACTTTCATCGTAGCATCTCTCCAGATAGAGTTTTCGGTAGGAAGGTAGGGGCGGGTCTGCCCGATCTACGAAGGTATAGCGGCAGATCACACCTTGGGTTGCCCTATGACCGCAACCAACCCTGGAGACCCGCCCTGTTACTGTAATTCATCCAGAATCCGGGTAGCCGCCAGGCGGGCCGAGACCAGGGCCGTTGGGACGCCCGTGCCCGGGTGCGTGCTGGCGCCCACGAAATAAAGGTTATGGTAGCGGGGATGCCGGTTCGCCGGGCGGAAATAGGCAAGCTGTGTCAGGTTGTGGCACAGGCCGTGGGTCGAGCCTTTTACCAGGTTGTAGCGCTTGTGCCAGGATGGCGGGACGTAACAGACCTCGGATTTCAGGTGCGCCTCCAGGTCCGTGATTCCGATCGTCGCCAGCCGGCGGAACACATCCTGCCGAGCCCGGTCCTTGACCTTGCCCCAATCTTGCTTGCCATTCGAAAGCAGCTCCCGGCCCTCAGCCATGTGCCCGACCGGGACTATGGCGATCAAGGTATCCTCGCCCGCCGGGGCCATGGCGGGGTCCAGCCGGGAGGGCGCGTGAACGTAAAGGCTGGGGTTCTTGGGCAGCGCCAGGTCGCGGATGATGCTCTCAAAGTTCTCGCGGTAATCATCCGCCAGGAAGAGCGTGTGAGGGCTGAGCGTCTCGTAAGTCCGGTCGACGCTCCAGAAGAAGCTGATCACCGAACAGGAGTAGCGCTTGCGGTCCAGCCGCCCGGCGAGGCCATCTTCCGGCAGCAGTTGCCGGTAGACGTACGGCAGGTCCGCGTTGGCTACGACGATGTCCGCTTTCAGCCGGCGGCCATCCGCCAGGACCACACCGCGGGCCCGCGACCCGTCCGTCTCGATCCTCTCGACCTGCGTGTCGAAAGCGAATTCCACGCCTGCTCCCCGCGCGAGTTCCACGAGCGCCTCGACCACCCGGTACATGCCCCCGCGCGGGTACCAAACCCCATGGGCCAGCTCGGTGTAGGACATCATCGAAAACGTGGCCGGCGCCTCGAAGGGGCTCAGGCCCATGTAAACGTCCTGGAAGGTGAAAGCTGCCTTCAAACGAGGTTCGTTGAAGTAGGCCGACATGTTGCGGTAGTGATTGGCGAACGGTTTCAATCCGGTGATCAGCGACAGGTTACTGAGGTTGAAGAATTGTGAAGCGGTGCGGAAGTCCCTGCTCACCAGGCGCTCCATGGCCAGGTGATAGTGGCGGTCCCCTTCCTCCAGGTAGCGTAGGAAGCCCTGGAAGCTGCCTGGCTCGATCGATTCCAGCTGCTCGCTCATGGACTTGAGATCGGAGGTGAGCGCCAGCCGGCTGCCATCGTCGAAAACCAGGTGGTAGGTCGGGTCGACCCGCTGCAGGTCCAGCATCTCGCGCAGAGATGTGCCCAGCGCGGCGAACTCCGCCTCGAACACCAGGGGCATGATCAGCAGGGTCGGGCCGGTATCGAAGTGGTGGCCGTCGCGGCTGAAGCGGTCGCAGCGTCCCCCGGGCCGGGCGTTCTTTTCGAGCACGGTCACCTGCATGCCCTGCCTGGCCAGGTGAGCGGCGGTGGCGATGCCGCCGATGCCGGCGCCGACGACGATCACAGTATGGCGAGACATGGCTCTCTTTGAGTCCTTCACTCGTGAAGCCTTCATTTATGAAGCCTTCATTTATGAAGCCTTCATTTGGCCGGTAAGGCCAGGGACCCGGGGCTGGCAGGCAGGTGCCTCAGCGCAGACCAGAGCACCTCCCAGCCCAGCTTGATCCCTGCTCGCGGGTTGGTGCAATCCGAGTAATCAGCCCGCAGCTGGCAACCCTCTCGCTCGATGGCGTCCAGCACCCCCTCGAACCGGGCGATGTAGGCGTGGCCGGCGATGCGGCAGCGCAGGTTCGGAATCTGGGCCAGGTAGCGCTTCCCGGCTGCGAAGCAGGTCCGCGCCGTCCGGATCCGGCTCTCGACCCAGGCCCGGTAAGCCTGGCTGCAAACGTCTTCTGGACCGATCGCGTGGGCCTCCAGGTACTCGCGGGGGATGTTGTAGTAGCCCGCGGCGGTATCCTCCAAGGTATCTCGCAGCATATGAGTAATGTGCGCGCCACTCGCGGCGAGATAACGTGCTTCACTGCGCGGCGTGTGGCAGCCGTGGCCGACGAAATAGTGCAGCGCCTCCGTCACCGCAATGGCCAGGCAGCGGGTGTACTCGCCCAGCTCGTCCTTACTGACCAGCCGGCCGCGGCGCTGCGCGTCGAAAGCCATGACGGCCATCATGTTGCGCAGGTAAGCCTGCAGTCCGCTCTCCACCTCCCAATCCCCGCAGACCAACTCCACCAGCATGCCTTCTTCCGGGCCAGGCCGGGCGGGTCGCATCCCCCGGTAGCAATCCTTCAACAGCTGCCTTTGCCGGTCGACGAATGCAATTCTCTCGGCCTCATCTCCCAGCTCTAGATCGAGGCGGTCGTCCAGCCAGCGGAAGTAAGCGTAGGCCCGGAAGGCGTCAGGGACGCGCTCGCGGTCGACCAGCAGGCGGACGGTGTAGTAAGTCTGTTTGCTGGCTGCCCACGTGATCGAGGCTGCCAGGCTGGGGGAAGGTCCGAATTTCATCTTGAGTTTCATTCTTCTCGCAACAAAAATACTCAGTGAACAGGCACTGAGATCAACGGGTAAGAAATATTTCGGGTTAAATGTCTGCCGGAATTTTTTCCGCTCTCGGGACCTGTGAAAATGAGGCCCTATTGTTTACCTGAGTATTGTAGATGGTTTTTTATGCAAAAAAAGAAACATATATCCCCATTACGTTATGACGAATGTCATTGAAATGCCTTCTTTGGTTGGGAGGGACCGCTCTGCCAGGGTCTTTGCATCGAGACTGTAACAAATCCTTGCCTGATTCGTTTATCCTGTTGTAAAACTGATTGGAATTACGCAGTTCAGGAGAAAATTGTGGGTGTTTGGGCGGGCGTCGCCCGCCCAAACACCCACATCCTCCCACCAACTGTGTAAGTCCTGACTGATCAAAAATTTGAGCTGATTACCAGGGGCGGGAGATGTCCGGGTGGGCCCC
>DASWHG010000194.1:0-24848 GCA_036393315.1 Anaerolineales bacterium
CCGCAGCCAGGCTACCGGCCGTCGGGTGTTCGGCGATATCGATGCCTGCCATCTCCACCAGCGCTTCGCTCAGCTCCATGCGCGTCCAGGGAGGGTTCAGATCAATCTCCTTGCCCTGGTACGTGAGGGCGCGCCGGCCTAACACCCGGTCCGCGACGAAGGCGATCATCTGCTCCGTCAGCTCCATCACCTGCCGGTAATCGGCGTAGGCCATGTAGAATTCGAGCATGGTGAACTCAGGGTTGTGGGTGCGGTCGACTCCCTCGTTTCGAAAATCCCGGCCGATCTCGTAGACGCGCTCGAAACCGCCCACCAGCAGGCGCTTGAGGTACAGCTCGAACGAGATGCGCAGGTAGAGATCCTGCTTGAGTTGGTTGTGGTGGGTGATGAAAGGGCGGGCGGCAGCCCCGCCGTAGAGGGGTTGGAGGATGGGGGTCTCGACTTCCAGGAAACCGTGGGAATCCAGGAAATCGCGCAGGGCTCGCACGACGGCCGCGCGCACCCGAAAGATGCGCCGGACTTCAGGATTGACGGCCAGGTCGGCGTACCGCTGGCGGTAACGCACCTCGGGGTCTGCCAGGGTGGCGTGGCGCACCACCTCTCCATCCACGGTCTCGTCTTTCGCAGCCGGCAGGGGCGTGATCGCCTTCGCCAGCATGCGGAATTCGCTTACCTTCAAGGTGATCTCCCCGGCGCGCGTCCTGAACATCTCCCCGCTCGCCTGGACGAAATCGCCCAGGTCAAACTCGTCGTTGAAGAGTTCCAGCTGCTCTGCGCCGATGTCGTTCGAGCGGAGGAAAAGCTGCACCCTGCCTTCGCCATCTTCGATGTGAGCGAAAGTGATCTTTCCCATCGGGCGCATCGAACGCAGGCGGCCCACCAATGTCGCGGTTACCGGCTGGCTCTCCCCCGCCGGTAAGTTTTTCCCCGCCGGTAAGTTTTTCCCCGCCGCTTCGGCCGCTTCAAAGGCACGGATCGCCTCCTGGCTGGTATGGGTACGTTCGGACCGCGGCGGGTAAGGTTCGATGCCCTGCTCACGCAGGCGCTGGAGCTTCTCCAGCCGGGTCTGTTCCAGGTTTGAATATTCCGTCGACATAAGCTTGCTTCCTCGTCCTTGATTAATTAAAAACCCCGCGCGAGTATGGTTCGCGCGGGGCTGTTCATCTCAGCGCCCCTGCCCTATTCCACCTTCAGGATCTGGACAGTGAAAGAACCGCCTGGAGCCTCGACTTTGACCTCATCGCCCTGGCGGTGGTCCATCAAAGCCCGGCCCAACGGCGATTCATTGGAGATTCGCCCTTCGCGCGGGTTGGCTTCCGCCCGTCCAACGACCGTGTAGACTTCCGCCTCGTTATCGCTTTCCTGAATCGTGACGGTCGCGCCTACCTCAACCACGTCACGCGTTCCGGTATCTTGAATGACGCGAGCATTGGCAAGCAGGAGCTCCAATTCCTGGATCCGCCCTTCTACGAAAGCCTGTTCATTCTTGGCAGCTTCATACTCGGCATCCAGGTCAACGCCCATATCACCGCCGCCTTCCATCGCCTCGCGCAAGCGGCTGGCGACTTCCTGGCGTTTGACGGTCCGCAGGTGTTCGAGCTCCTCGTGTAACCTCTGGTAACCAGAACGGGTAAGAAATGAGGGAGGCATGGTACTTTTCCTATTGCTATTTTTATTAAAGAAAACCACTCCTGAGAGCGATTTCGGTAAAAAATAGTCTCGTACAAAAATGATCGCGGCGTTCCAAAAATGCTAAAACAAATGCTCAAGCATTTTCCGTCGCCGCGGGCGCATTTTAACACAATGTCAGGCGAAATGCAAGCTGAAAACGAACGTTTGTGCTAGGCAAACCGCCGCCAAAGCCGCACGCCTCCCACCCGGCTTTGGTAGGCGTGCAGCCTGGAGCGCATTTCTGCCAGGTCTGCCCAGAAAGTGCCCACTTGAGAGTCGTAGGCCGCGATCGCCTCTTCCCAGGCCTGCAGGCCGCGCCGTGAAATGGGAAAGTCGACCGCCTGCATGCCGGCCGTCGCACCTTCGAGCTCCTGGCTCCTCTCGAGGACGTAGGGATAGTCGGCGTAATACCACAATGGACGCCCGGAAGCCTCGGCTGCGGCTCGCACGAACTGGTGATCGACGTGCCCGCCCAAACCCAAGGGGCAGGCCAGGTGGGCTTCCCGCGGCAGCGCCTGCTTCAATTCCCGGCTGAAACCGGCTGCCAATTCTGCCTCCAGCGGATGGAGAGATCCGAAAATCTCCGGATCGGAGCTGTACAGGGGAGTCCCATCGAGCGGTGAGCGCCGGTAGATGCAGTCCGGTATGGAGAAGTGCCGTGGTACTGCGCCCAGCTGGCGGCAAGAGAGAAGATCTTCCTCCCGGCGCAGTGAAACGGCCTTCCGGCCCGCTTTCCAGCGAGCGTGCAGGCTTTCGGCGAATGTAGAGAGGGATCCGGGCGGTGGGTCACCCGCGCAGACCGTCCAAATGTCGACCTTCTCACCGGCCTGGGCCTGTTCCCAGATCAACCCGCCGCAGGAGAAGACCGCGTCATCCAAATGCGCTGAGAGATAGATCCAATCCACCGTCGCTACTGCCCGCATCTTTGATGGACAGGCACCTTTCCAAACCTGGAGATGACTTGCCACTCGCGCACGCCGGTGTTATCATCTGCCCCAGGCAAACCGCTGAAAATATCAAAAGGGTATCAGGAATGCTCCCGGCGGTTTGCTCGCTGACGCTTAAGTGATTGGCCGGTTCACTCTGGACCCCTGTAAAGATACTCTTGGCCAATCACCATAGGACCCGCAATATGCTTCCTGATGTTAATCCCCGGACCCGCCTGCGCTATATTTTACTCGCCATTATACTTGCGACCCTCCCCTGTTACTGTGTTGGTTTAATCGCCGTCGGTGCGGCTCCCGATCGCCGTTTGATCCCGACTCCTACCTCGACAGCCACGCTTACCGAATCGCCCACAGGAACGCTAACCGAGACTGCCACCGCGACCGCCACGGCGACCTTTACCCCCACCCCTACTGAAGTCACCCCAACCCCGACCGCCACTCATACGCCCACCGCCACGGCAACACCCACCCCCACTGTGACTGTAACGGCGACCCCGACCTATACACCGACAGCGACCGAGACCCGGGAACCAACCCCAACGGAAACCCTGACACCCACTGATACGCCAACGCCTACCTCCACCCCGACGGAGACGCCAACCGAAACGCCAACCGAAACGCCAACGAACACTCCCGAACCGACCGAGACGCCAACGAACACTCCCGAACCGACCGAGACGCAGACAGAAGTTCCCCCGCCGGCCGGCACCGAGCCTCCCCCTGAACAGCCCAGCCAGGTTCTTCCTCCCTGGCGACCAACGCCCACGCCCCGGGAAGGAAAAAGGCCCTAGCCGGAAGAACAACATGACGAGGTTTCGCATCCTGGCTGCCCTCTTGCTCGGCCCGGCCCTGCTGGCCGCCTGCCGCCAATCGTCCGATTTAAGGAGTGAGCCGCCAACTTCTGGGGGATTCCCTACGCCAACGCACACACCCAGCAAAGCAGCCTCCCCACTGCTTTCCACGCCCGAACCCGAGGATCCCGTTTCCCAATCCCCGGCGCGCGCCACTACGGCGACACCTGAGGCAGCCAGCCGGGAATCTGCAATTCCAACCCCTGGAGCAGGAAATCCTGCCCCTGACGCATCCTTCACAGAGGAAGTACCTCCTCCGGCAAAGCCGGTCCCACTGCCGCCCGGAGTGGAAGTCCTGGCGCTGCTGGGGACCGATGCAGAAGGTCCCGGGGTGGGCCGGACGGATACCATCCTCCTGGTGTTCTACAACCGCCGGAACGGGACGGCCAGCCTGGTCTCCGTCCCGCGCGATCTCTATGTCTACCTCCCAGGATTGGAAATGAACCGGATCAACACGGCCTTTTACAAGGGCGGGTTCGACCTGCTGGCCCTCACTTTAGAATATAATCTAGGAGTCCGCCCCCAGCATTGGGTATTGGCCCGTTTCAGTGACTTCGTCCGCTTTATCGACGACCTGGACGGCGTCAGCGTACCGGTCAGTGACCCCATGCCCGATGACTGCGGCGGCATTCCAATGGGAACCGTGCACATGGACGGCGCGACGGCCCTCTGCTACCTGCGCGAACGCAGGACCACCAGCGATATCGACCGCAGCCGCAGACAGCTGGAAGTGTTGCAGGTGATCCTGGACCGGGCGATCGCCCTAGAGAGCCTGCGCTACCTGCCAGAGTGGTACGAACGCTATCAAGAGGCCGTGAGGACCGATTTGACCCTGGACGATTTATTTGCCTTCATCCCGCTGGTGATCCAGCTGCCGGATTCGGGCCTGCAAAAATACCAGATTGGTTGGGATGAAGTTGAAGCCTGGAAAGTGCCGGAGAGCGGCGCACAGGTCTTCTTGCCGGAGCGCGTAAAAATTGCAGCCCTGCTCCACAGGGCCGTAGATGGGTTGGGCGCGTCCGGCCCGGACTCCCCCGCCCTTGAAACGCGCGTCGCCGCCCTCACCGCCACCGCCACGCTCCCTGCAGCCCCCACCCAGAACCAGGCACCCGAGCTGCAAGCGCCGGCGGAGACGCCCTCTCCCACCTCCCCACCCGTTCAAACTGCTTTTCCATCTACCCGGAGTACACCTACGCTCGCCCCCAGCGAAACGCCACCATGAACGAATTGCTTCCGTTTCTCAAATCCTTGATCTCTGCACCCGGTCTCTCCGGCCACGAGACTCCCGTCCGGAGCCTGATAGAGGCCGCCTGGGAGCCCCTGGCCGACGAGTTGAGCGCCAGCCCATTGGGCAGTTTGCACGGGCTGAAAAGCGGCAGCGGTGCCGAACCGCGCCAGAGCGTATTACTAGCCGCTCACATGGATGCCATCGGCCTGATGGTCACCGGGGTGGTCCAGGGTTTTCTGCGGGTGACCGAAGTGGGCGGGCTGGACGTGCGCGTCTTGCCCGGACAGCTGGTGACCGTGCACGGGCGGGAAGACCTGCCCGGCGTCATCGTGCAACCCCCGGCCCGCCTGCTCCCGGCAGAGGCCCAAAATGGCCCGGTCCCGCTTAAATACCTGCTGGTGGATACCGGCTTGCAGCCGGACCGGGTACAGGCCCTGGCGCGGGTCGGGGACCTGGTTTCATTTTCCCAGCCACCGCTCGAGCTGCGCGGCGATACTCTCAGCGGGCATTCCCTGGACAACCGCGCCTCGATCGCCGCCGTAACGCACTGCCTGCAGGAACTGCAAGGCCGCAGCCATTCCTGGGACGTTTGGGCGGTCGCCACCGTCCAGGAGGAGGAAACGATGGGCGGGGCCCGCACTTCCTCCTTCCATCTGCGTCCGCAGCTGGCGATCGCTATCGACGTGACCTGGGCCAAAGGCCCGGGTACGCCGGACTACAAGACATTTCCCCTGGGCAAAGGCCCGACGCTCGGCTGGGGACCCAATATCCATTCCGGGCTGCACAAGGCGATGAAAGAGCTGGCCGATCGCCTGGAACTGCCTTACGCTGTGGAAGTCATGCCGCGCCACTCCGGCACGGATGCCTTCGCCCTGCAAATCACCGCGGAGGGCATCCCGACCATGGTCGTCGGCATTCCCCTGCGCTACATGCACACACCCGTGGAAGTCGTCTCCCTGAAAGACATCACCCGAACCGGGCACTTGCTGGCCGAATTTATCGCCCAGCTCGGGGACGACTTCATGGATCAATTGACCTGGGACGAGAAACAATGAATCCTCCAACCGCAACCCAGAAGCGCCGTCCCCGGATCGGTGCGGCGCAGATTAAACTACTGGAACGTCTGTGTAACGCTTGCGCCATCTCCGGCGACGAGGGCGAGGTGCGCGCCATCGTGCTCGAGCAGGTCCGCACCCGCGCCGGCGAAGTTACCGTCGACGCCCTTGGCAACGTGCTGGCGACCCGCCTGGGCCAGGCTGGTCCAGGAGCAGGCAGTAAGAATGGCAAGCGCCTGCGCGTTATGCTTGCCGCCCACATGGACGAAGTCGGGTTCATGCTGACCAACGACGATGGCGATGGGCTCTTCCGCTTCGAGACGGTCGGGGGGCTGGATGAGCGCCAGCTCGTGGGAAAACCTGTCTGGGTCGGGCGCGATCACGTCCCGGGTGTGATCGGGGCCAAGCCCATCCATTTGTCCACAAATGAAGAACGCAAACGGGCAATTTCGCTGGAAACGCTGCGGATCGACATCGGTCCAGGTGGGCAGGCGAAGGTGAAGGCCGGCGACCGGGCCACGTTTGCCACCCAGTTCACCCGGATCGGACCCAGCTTGCGAGCCAAAGCCCTGGACGACCGCCTGGGGGTGGCCACGCTGATCGAACTGGTCAGGCGCGCCCCCGAAAACATCGACTTGTTGGCTGCCTTTACCGTCCAGGAGGAAGTGGGCCTGCGAGGGGCGCGGGTCGCGGCTTATGCTTTCGATCCGGACCTGGCGATCGCCATCGACTCGACGCCTGCGCTTGACCTGCCCCCCTGGGACGAAGGTGACGCGAACGGCGGAGAAAGCGAATATTACAATACCCGGTTGGACGCGGGACCGGCGATCTACCTGGCCGATAGCTCCACGTTGAGTGACCCTCGCCTGGCCCGGCACCTGGTAGAGACCGCCGAAGCGCTGAAAATCCCCCACCAGATCCGGCAGCCTGGCGGCGGCGGGACGGACGCCGGCGCCATCCATCTGGCCCGAGCCGGCATCCCCAGCATTTCCGTTTCTGTACCCGGGCGTTATCCACATACGGCCGCTGGTCTCGCCCGCCTTTCCGACTGGCAGAACACGTTTATCCTGCTGCACGCTGCACTGGCCCGCCTGCCGGCGGACATCCTGCAGGTGGAGCTGTGAACCCAGCTACCACTCTCGACCCTCAGACCTCCAACGTAGGAGATTTAATGATACCGATGATCCAAAAATTGACCGAGACTCCCGGACCATCCGGGTACGAGTCCCAGGTGCGCGCCGCCATCCGGGCGGAAGTCGAACCTTATGCAGATGAGATCCGCGTCGATGCCCTTGGCAACTTGATCGCAACCAAAAATCAGGGCAGCACCGGCGGAAAGAAGATCATGCTTTCCGCCCACATGGACGAAATCGGGGTCATCGCCACCCACGTCGACGAGAAGGGGTTCATCCGCTTTATCCCGCTTGGCGGCGTGAACCGCTCTTACTGCATCGGCGGGCGAGTGCGCTTTTTGAACGGCAGCGGGGGGGTGATCGGCATCGAATACCAGGAGGACCAAAGTAAGCTGCCTGCGTTCGAGAACATGTTCATCGACATCGGCGCAAGCAGCCGGGAGAACTGCCCGGTGCGCGTCGGCGATGTAGCCGTCTTCGACCGCCCGTTCTCGGAATACGGCGACCGGTTGGTCGCGAAAGCCATGGACGACCGGGTCGGGATCGCCGTGCTGATCGAAATCTTGCGGAAGCTAAAGGGGAGCCCACACCAGGTCTTCTTTGTTTTCAGCGTCCAGGAGGAGGTCGGGCTGCGCGGCGCGACCACTGCCGCCTTCGGCCTGGAACCGGACATCGGCATCGCCATAGACGTCACCCGCTCCGGCGATACCCCGAAAGGAATCCGGATGGAGACAGCCTTGGGGAAAGGCCCCGCGATCAAGGTGCGCGACAGCGGGATGCTGGCCGACCCCCGGGTGGTCGATTGGATGGTCCGGGCTGCCGAACAGGAGGGCCTCCCTTACCAGATGGAAGTGCTCGAAGCCGGCACCACCGATGCACGCGCGATCCAGCTCTCCCGGGCCGGCGTCCCGGCCGGCTGCCTTTCCATCCCCTGCCGCTACATTCACGCCCCTTCTGAAATGGTGGATACCAACGACGTTCAGAACGGTGTCCGCCTGCTGCTGGCACTGCTCAGCCAACCGGCACAGTGGGAGTGACCGGGCTGGTCATTCTTTTTTCAATGTGATATGAAGATTTATTTACGACTCCACCTGCTGGCGCTGTCCTTGCTGGTTCTGGCGGGTTGCGCCGAATTGCCGCTTCCGGAATGGTTTGCCACCCCTCCAGCCGCGCCTGCCCCTGGGGCCACACCGACGACCCTGCCTACGCCTATCCCCACCAGTGAGGCGGGTGCCACCCCCGGGAGTGGTGCGACCCCCGCCACGCCCGCCGGGCCGGCAACTTTGCGCATCTGGTTGCCTCCACAATTCTTGCCCGGCGACGATACCCCGGAAGGTCGCTTGCTGCAAGGGCGGTTAGATGAGTTCACGCAGCGCCGCTCAGGGGTGCGCATCGAAGTGCGTGCCAAAGCAGTCAGCGGTCCGGGCGGTTTGCTCGATTCGTTAAGCGCCGCCAACGCAGCTGCAACGCTTGCCCTTCCGGACTTGATCCTCCTGCCTCGTGCCGAGCTGGAGACCGCCGCGTTGAAGGGCCTGTTATACCCAATGGATGGTCTCACCAATACCCTGGATGAGGGCGATTGGTACCCCTATGCGCAGCAGCTGTCTCATCTGCAGAACACCACCTTCGGCCTGCCCTTCGCCGGGGATAGTTTAGTCCTGCTCTACCGGCCGGCGGAAATCGAGACCCCCCTGGACGACTGGGAGGCGATCCTGGAATTGGACCAGCCGCTGGTCTTCCCTGCCGCCGACGAACAGGCACTCTTCACCCTGGCGCAGTATCTCGCTACGGGCGCCCCCATCCAGGACGACGAAGGCCGGCCCGTGCTGGATACCCAGGCCCTGGCTGAGGTGCTGACCTTCTACCAGACGGCCGAGGCTGCCGAGATCATGCCCTTCTGGCTCACCCAGTTTTCCACGGATGAGCAGGCCTGGGAGGCTTACCATGAGAACCGGGCGAACCTGGTCGTCACCTGGACCACGCGTTATTTGAGCCAGCTGCCCGGCGATACCGCCGCGGCGCCCATCCCGGTCCCCGAAGGAAATCCTTTCACTCTGGCGAATGGCTGGGTATGGGCGCTTTCCTCCCCGCAGGTCGAACGCCACCCTCTCATCGTCGAGCTGGCCGAGTTCCTGACGCAAGCTGAATTCCTCTCCGAGTGGACCGCGGCTTCCGGCTATCTACCGCCGCGCGCCTCGGCGCTGGCCGCCTGGTCGAACCCTGTCCTGCGGGACCTGGTGGACAGCATCGTGCAGACCGCGCAGGTGATCCCTCCCACCGACGTGCTGGCAGTCCTTTCTCCTATTCTGCATAAAGCCACGATCGAAGTCCTCAAAGAGCAAGCCAACCCGGCTGCGGCCGCCCAGGAAGCCGGGGAAAGCCTGGCGAATCCGTGATTAATAACCCATCCATGGCTTTCTCAAAAAAGGGGTTTGGGGTGGGGAAAAGCAGGGCTTTCGACTTTGAGAAAGCCATAATAACCCATCCGCGACCGGTTGACGAATTTCCGCGGCAGTGTTATCATCAAAGCCGGAGACGATGCCTAATATGCAGGAAGATCACCTCCCCGAGCCTCCTTCGGAGTTCTTTGAAGAAGGCTTCTGGACAAACCGAATAAGCACTCTGGAGGCGGCTTCGCCCGTGGAGAGTACGAACTCTGCCCGCGAGAGCCGTGTTTTGTTGCTTTGGGAGCAGCTTTCGCAGCTGGGCCTGGCCGACACGGCCTTGCGCATCGGCACGCATGCGCTCTCGATTGCGCTGGTACTGCTCGTGGTATGGGTGATGCGTGAATTTTACCTGCGGGCCCAGTTCGAAGAGGCCCCCCGCGAGGCCGCCTTTGCTGCCGCGCTGCCAACCCCCTCATCTACCCCGGCCCGGCCCGAACTGCCCCCCTATAACCCCCCTACCGGTAATTTCCTAACCGGAATCCCTCGCCTGGCCCTGGTCCATACCACCATCCCCACCCGGCCGCGCACCGAGATCGTCACCTATACCGTCCAAGCTGGCGATACCATCTTCGGGATTGCCGAGATGTTCGGCCTCAAGCCCGAGACGATCTTGTGGGGGAATTACTATACGCTGGCCGATAACCCGCACGCCCTGACCCCCGGGCAAGAGCTGAACATCCTTCCAGAAAACGGCACGTACCATAAATGGTCGGCCGGTGAGGGCTTAAACGGCGTCGCCGCGGGATACAACGTCACCCCAGAAGACATCATTAATTACCCGGCCAATCACCTCGATCCGGAAACGATCGGGGATTGGTCCAATCCGAACATCGAACCGGGGACCTTCCTGGTCGTCCCCGGTGGGACGCGCCAGTTCGTTACCTGGAGCGCGCCGCGGATCACCCGCGACAATCCCGGAGTCGCCAAAGTCATCGGCCCGGGTTCGTGCGGCGTGGTGATAGACGGGGCCGTAGGCGGCGGCGCTTTCATCTGGCCGAGCGCAAAGAATTTCCTCTCCGGCTACGATTATTCGCCGGCGACGAACCACTACGGGATCGATATCAAGGGAGATCTCGGCGAGCCGTTGTGGGCTTCGGATGGAGGCGTCGTGGTGTACGCGGGTTGGAATAACTTCGGTTACGGGTACATGGTCGTCATAGACCATGGCAACGGCTGGCAGACTCTTTACGCTCACATGAGCGTCATCACGGCTGTCTGCGGGCAAAGCGTTTTCCAGGGCACCCCGATCGGCTCGGTCGGCAGCACCGGGAAATCCAGCGGTCCACACATCCACTTCGAGATGCTGCACGATAACTACGGCAAGGTCAATCCCTGGGATTTCCTGCCCTGACCAGAAGAAGTTGAAACAGATCATTAGGCCGGTTTCGCACAGGAAACCGGCCTTTTTTACAGCCGCGCCGCCAGGAAAGGCACCAGCATCTCATCCGGTGAAAGGCCTCCATGCCTGCCGAAAAGGTGGTTCTCCTTGTTGGACCACCACAGGTACGCCTCGCCGCGCGCCAGCAGGGTCAGGTCGCCCATCCGGTTTGGCAAATCCGCATGGGGTTTACCCGGCCCGAACAGGCCGGCGCTGGCCGCGAATGCAGAATCCAGGAAGTAGAACTGGCCCGGCCAGGTTCGTTCCACGTACTCCCGGACGGCCTCTCGCTGGCCTGGACGCACGTGAAGGAATGCCAGGCGGTTCTCACCGGTCGGCAGGATGTGCAGGCGGCGGGTCAAAGAAGGATGGCTGCGTAAATCATAGTACGGGTCTGGGCGAGTGGTGACCTGGCCATGGTCGGCGATCAGGATCACCAGGGTATCCCGGCGGGCAGAGGCGCTCAATCGATTGAGGAAGATTCGCTCGAAGGCCGCGCTGAAGATGCTGAATTCCTCGGTTGTACGCTCATCGTCGGGACCATACAGGTGCGAGAGATAGTCTACTTCACCCCAATAGACCCAGATGAACTGCCTTCCTGTGGAACGGCCTTCGACCAGGTCGCGAACGTTCACCCAAAGGTCAGCAGGCGTGTTAAAGGCGTGCACGGCCACGTTTCTGAAAAACATCTGTGACAGCCCGGAGCGCACGATGCTGTGGTGCTGGAATGCATAAGTCTGTATGCCATGATCGGCCAGATGCTCGCCCAGCGTAGGCAGAGGCAAAAAATTCTCGGGGGTGAATCCGGCGCGCCCCAGACTGCCGGCATCCCCTTGGAAGCTCATCGGGGCATGCAGGATGGAATTGACGACCAGCCCGTATTCTTTCAGCCACATCTCGTAGCCAACGATGCCGTGCTCGGCCGCGCTGCGCCCGGTCCACAGGGTAGTCAGGGCCGCGGAGGTCGTGCTAGGCGTGATGGAGGTCAGCGGAGAGAGCACGCCGTCCTGGGCCAGTTTGCTCCAGGCAGGCAGGTTACCGTTTGCGATCCAACGCTTGAGGCGGTGAAAGCTCAAGGCATCCATCACTACCAGGACCACGCACTGGAATCCATCACCAAGAGACGAGGTGTACTGAGGCAGGAGTGGAGCAGGACCGATTTCCGGCGCGCCCAGAAGCCGGCAGAGGCTGGAAGGCAAGTTCAAGATCGATCCGCCCTCGTAATGCGGGTAGATGAATTCATCCCCCAGGTTCAGGTCAGGAAGGCGGTATCCATTCAAAATTGGGAGCAATTCGGGGGTCAAATCAGGCATCAGCTCTCCTCACTCGGTCAGACAATAAAGGCGACTGGCTTTTGATATAATGGCAAGGCTGTCGTCAGGAAGAGGCTCGTAAGCAGCGCTCCCCGGGGGCGCTGGGGTACAGACGAGTGGAATGGCCGACAGCCATCCTGGAAAGGCTTCTATCTTGTTGAAATCTCGCCCTCTGTTCCACAATCCTTCTGGCTGGTTCGAGTATCTTACCGCGATAATGAAGATACCTCCAGTGAGCGGCCTTCTTCTGGTGCTGGGGTTGTTCCTGCTGCTGGCAGCCTGCGGAGAGACGCCTGCGCCAGTCCCGGCGACCAGCCCCGAAATCCCCACGATCACCAGCACGCTTCCGGCGATCACGGCCACAAGCACGGCAACCCCCACGCCAGAACCGGCGCCCACGCTCGGCATCGATCCGCAGGAATTACAGGGGATAACGGTCACCTTCTGGCACCCCTGGTCGGGCGCGGCCGGAGAAGCCATCCGCGCCTCCGTGGAGGCATTCAACGAGACGAATGAGTACGGCATCCAGGCCGTGGAGGTTTACCAGGGTACCTACAACAGCCTGTATGAGAAAATCGAGGATGCGATCTCAACCGGCAGCTCGCCAGACCTGGTGGTAGGCTACCTCGACCAGCTCTTGAGCTGGAAAGATGGATGGGTCGATTTAGAACCTTACGTCAACGACCGGGACTGGGGCCTGGCTGCCGAGGAACAGGCTGATTTTTTTGATGTTTTTTGGGACCAGGATATCGTGGATGGCAACCGGGTCGGCTTCCCTGCCCAGCGGTCTGCCCAGCTGCTCTTCTACAACCTCTCCTGGTCCAGGGAGCTGGGCTACGATTCTCCCCCGCAGACGCCTGTGCAGTTGAAGGGGCAGGCCTGCGCCGCAACGCAGGCCAACCTGGCAGATGACGATCCGGAAAACAACGGTACCGGCGGCTGGATCGTCAACACGACGCCGCAGGGGATGCTGAGCTGGCTTTACGCTTTCGGAAGCGAGGTCAGCCTCCCGGACGGGAGCGGGTACCGGTTCGACGACCCCCAGTCTGCGGCGGCGCTGAACTTCTTGAAAGACCTCTTCGACAACGGCTGTGCCTGGAAAACAAGGAAAAGCGATGCCGGGGAGGGGTTGGCCGAAGGTGAATTTGTCGAAGCAGAGTTCGCTGCCCGCCAGGCTTTATTGATCACCGGTTCCCTGGGGGATTTATCTCATCAAACGGCCGCCCTGGAACTCGCCGGGAATAGAGATGAATGGACCGTGATCCCTTTCCCTTCTCCGGAGAACCAGCCTGCCATCTATATCTACGGGCCCTCCTTCGCGGTCTTCCAGTCTTCACCGGCAAAGCAGCTGGCTGCCTGGCTGTTGGTTCGTTGGCTGGCTTCCCCAGCTGAACAGGCCAGGTTTATCCGCGCCAGCGACACCTTTCCTACCAGGGCCGCGGCGGTCGAGCATTTGAATGATTATGCAGACAGCCACCCGCAGTGGGCCGCTGCCCTCGAACTGATCCCGCTGGCCCGGACCGAACCCCGCTATGCTTCCTGGCGCGTGGTGCGCTGGGTGATCGGCGACGTAGGTACCCAGGTTTTCCGTTCTTATTTCAGCGCAGATCGCATCCCGGCCACCCTGGAGTTGATGGACGAGACGGCTGCCGAGCTGCACAGCCGGTTTCCCTGATCCCGATGGCCGATCTCTCTCACGTGACAATTTATACGGACGGCGCCTGCGATCCCAACCCGGGACCGGGAGGATGGGCGGCCTTGCTCCGGTTTGGCGATCACGAAAAGATCCTGACCGGTTCCGCCCCACAGACCACCAACAACCGCATGGAATTAACTGCGGCAATCGAGGCCCTCAAGGCGCTCAAACGCCTCTGCTGGGTTGATTTCTACACCGATTCAGAGTACCTGCGGCGCGGGATCACCGAATGGCTGCCGAAATGGCGGGCGCGCAACTGGCGGCGCAAGCAGGGTGCTCTGGCCAATATCGATCTCTGGCAGGAGTTGGATGCGGCGGTTCGTCAACACCAGATCGAGTGGCATTGGGTGCGCGGCCACGCAGGCGACCGGGACAACCGGCGAGTAGACCAGCTGGCGCGCCAGGCGATTATAGGAGCGGGGGGAGCGTAGGGCCGGGCGCCGCTTACGGAACGAGAGCTCCACATTTGTGACTTTTATCCTATTGTATTGAGAGGGGGAATTGTGCATACTTGTACCAGGAAAGAGGCCCCCGCCTCATTTCGCGGCCGCCTCTTTTTGCGCCTGCCTCTAGTCGTTGCGTCCGCCCCGGCCTTCTCTTTTCCTTCGATAATCCTGAAAATAATAAATGAAGAAAATAAACTCTCCTTTGAGCCTGCTGCTCGTCCTTTTTTTTCTGCCTCTTGGACCTGTGTCAGGGTTTTCCCGCCAGCTGCATCCCGCTCAACTGTCACCGGTCGGAAACTCCGCCCTGGCCGCCCCCGCGGCGTTTTCACTGGCTCAAGTCGGATGCGGGGCCGAGGCCGTCCAGGTTGTCAACAACGATTACGAGCAGCGCGTTGTCGAGCTGGTGAACGAAATCCGCGAAAGCCAGGGTTTATTCCCTCTCAAGCGCACTCCTTCCTTAGATCAAGCTGCTCGCTATCATGCCGCTGACCTGGGCGTGGACGACTATTTCGATCACGATACCTATGATCGAGTCGGAGAGAACCTGGTCGAGGTTTGCGATACCTGGAGCCGCGTCGCCACTTTCTTTTTGGGGGCTTCAGCAGAGAACATCGCCGCAGGTTATGCCACGCCCGAAGCCGTCGTCGACGGCTGGATGGACAGCGAGGGGCATAAGGCCAATATCTTGAACACTGGCAGCTGGGAGATCGGGGTGGGTTATTATGAAGGGGCGGGGACGTTTGGCCAGTACTGGGTGCAGGACTTTGGCACTCGCAGCGGCGTTTTCCCTCTCGTGATCAATGGAGAAGCCGCTACCACAGATATACCGGCTGTAACATTATACATGTACGGCAGCTGGGAGGTGATGCGCCTGCGTAACAATAACGGCGATTGGACCACCTGGCAGCCTTTTACCTCCACACTTGAGTGGACGCTCGAAAGC
Organism: Anaerolineales bacterium; assembly: GCA_036393315.1. Lineage (GTDB taxonomy): Bacteria > Chloroflexota > Anaerolineae > Anaerolineales > UBA4823 > DASWHG01. The sequence continues at coordinate 15,109 of DASWHG010000194.1, forward strand.
GCAGCCGGCGAGCATACGGTCTCAGCAGAGCTGCACAGCGGGACCGAGACCGTCACTAGCAGTGATACGATCACCTTGACTCAAAATGCTACCCCCCCTGCCCTTGGGAACCTGCCCGACGCCATCCAATTCACCTTCAGCATCCCGGAGCAGCAGATCATTCCAGCCTATCACCAACTGACACCGGGCCTCGTCAACGGCCAGGGCCCACTCAACTGGCACGTCCAAAGCGATGGAAATTTCTTCACCGCGATGCCACCTCAGGGGACGACACCCGACCCGCTCACGATTATGCCGACAAGTTTTGACCTGGGGAATCCCGGAACCTACGAGGGAACGATAACGATTACCGTTGTCGATCCGACCGGCGTGACAGGATCTCCCCACACGATCGCGGTTACCCTGCAGGTCGTGGAAACCGAAATCTACCAGACCTTCCTGCCCGGGATCCAGAACTGAAACCTCGCTTCGTGACTTGACTGTGGGGGAAAACAAAGTACAATGAAATCGTCCCCTCCCCATTGGGGGACGAATTTTAACATGCCTGAATTCTCCCTGATCCTCGACCATCTTACTTACCTGTACGGCCAGGCGGTTGGCCAGGCAGCTTTCGAGCGCCTCCTCAACCTCATCGAAAAGCATCGCCAGCACATCTCTCCTCCGGGAGACCGGGGGGGTGAAGGCTACCAGCTGTCGGAGCGCGATTCGATCCTCATCACCTATGCAGACCAGGTCCGGGAGCCCAGGCAGGCGCCCCTGCGCACCCTGGCAGATTTCCTCCAGCGGCACCTGCTCAACCTGGTCAGCGGGATCCACCTCCTCCCCTTTTTCCCCTGGTCCTCGGACGACGGCTTCTCGGTGATCGATTACCGTTCCGTCGATCCGGCGCTGGGCGAATGGAAGGACATCGACCGCCTGGGGATGAATTTCCGCCTGATGTTCGATGGGGTGATCAACCACGTGTCCGTCCGGCATGCCTGGTTCCAGTCGTTTCTCATGGACGACCCAACGTATCAGGAGTACTTTATTTCCGTCGAAGGAGATCCGGACCTGTCGGGCGTGGTGCGCCCGCGAGCGCTGCCGCTGCTGACCCGCTTCGATACACCTTCCGGCCCAAAGAGGCTGTGGACGACCTTCAGCGAAGACCAGGTCGATCTAAACTACCGGAACCCGGATGTCCTGCTGGAGATCGTCGACACGCTGCTTTTCTACGCGTCGCGAGGAGCCGAGTTCATCCGGCTGGACGCCATCGCGTATCTTTGGAAGGAAATTGGCACCGCCAGCATCCATCTCCCCCAGACCCACCGGGTCATCCAGCTGTTGCGGGCTGTCCTGGATGTCGCCGCTCCCCACGCCCTGCTGGTCACGGAAACGAACGTGCCGCACGAAGAGAATATCTCCTATTTTGGCGACGGCGCGAACGAAGCCCAGCTGGTTTACAACTTCGCCCTGCCACCCCTGGTTCTGCACACCTTCCGGACCGGGGAGGCAAGTATCTTTTCCGATTGGGCCGCCGGATTGACCCTGCCTGCCGGGCCGGTGACGTTCTTCAACTTCCTGGCTTCTCACGATGGCATCGGGGTAAACCCGGCCCGTGGCATTCTCTCCGAAATCGAGATCGAAGCGCTCGTGGCGCAAACCCAGGCGCGCGGGGGCCTGATCTCGTATAAGCACAACCCGGATGGCACCCAAAGCGCCTACGAACTCAACATCAACTATTTCGATGCCCTTTCCAACCCGGAGAGCGGGGAAGCGAGTGGGCCACAGGTCGATCGTTTCATGGCTGCCCAGGCGATCATGCTCGCCATAGTGGGGATGCCGGGGATCTACTTCCACAGCCTGTTCGGCTCACGCGGCTGGCCGGAGGGAGTCCGGGAAACCGGGCGCAGCCGGACCATCAACCGGCAGAAGTTGGAACTCGCCGGTCTCGAACGCGCCCTGGCCGATCCTTCTTCGCTCCGCCACCACATGTTCAAGCGCTATTCCAGGCTGCTGCGCGCCCGGGCCGCCTCTCCCGCCTTTCACCCGTTCGGAGAACAGCGTATCCTCGATCTGGGAAAGGCCGTTTTCTCCGTGGTTCGCCGTTCCCCGGACGGCAGCAGGGTGGCATTATGCTTGCACAACGTCTCCGGAAAGGAACAGCACGTTGCCCCGGATTGGCAGGGAATATTCGGGGCCGTCTCGCCCCCGCTGAAGGACCTGATCTCCGGGCAGGGGGTTCAGCCTGGCACGAGGGGAGAAATTCCAATGCATCCTTATCAGGTGATCTGGCTGGTCCGGGAAGATGCACCCAATCCTGGGAGCATGCCATGAATAGTCTCGCTAAATCCTTACCCCGGCTATCCAGCCGGCGGATAGGTTTCATCTCCACCCGCTTTCAGGGTACCGATGGGGTCTCGCTCGAGGCGGAAAAGTGGGTCCACGTGCTGGAGCGATTAGGGCACGATTGTTTTTTCTTCGCCGGCGAGGTGGGCAAGCCGGATGACCATACCTGGGCTGTACCGGAGGCCCACTTCTTGCACAATGAAATTTTGGATATCTATAGCCATGTCTTCAGTCAACGGACCCGGGCGCCGGAAATCACCCGTCAGATCGATCTGCTCAAGGAGCATCTCAAGGAGCAGATCTACGCCTTTTCACGTCGTTTCGACATCGAGGTGCTCATCGTAGAGAACGCCCTCGCTATCCCAGTCAACATCCCGTTGGGATTGGCCTTGACTGAATTCATCGCCGAGACCGGCTTCCCGACCATCGCCCATCACCACGATTTTTTCTGGGAGCGCAAGCGTTTTCTGGTAAACTGTGTTTGGGATTACCTTAACATGGCTTTTCCGCCCCATTTGCCGTTCATCCATCACGTGGTGATCAACTCGTCCGCTGCCAACCAGTTAAGCCTGCGAACCGGCATCTCCAGCATGTTGATCCCGAATGTGATGGATTTCGACAACCCGCCGGGGGAGCCGGATGAATATGCACGCGACGTACGCCCGGCGCTTGGGGTGGAACCGGGCGAATGGCTTTTCTTGCAGCCTACCCGGGTGGTCCCCCGTAAGGGGATCGAACACGCGATCGAACTGACCTGGCGCATGGAGAGGGATGCTCGATTGGTTATCTCTCACGCCTCCGGCGATGAGGGTTACCTCTACGAACAGCACCTGCGTGAGTACGCCGAACTGCTCGAAGTCCCGATCAACTTTGTCTCAGACATCATCAAGGAAGAACGAGGCACGACCCCGGATGGCAGGAAGATCTACGCCCTCGGGGATGTGTATCGTCACGCCGACCTGGTGACTTATCCCTCCAGTATAGAAGGGTTCGGAAACGCATTCCTTGAAGCCATTTTCTTCCGGCGGCCGATCGTCGTCAACGATTATTCAATCTATGCCATCGATATCAAACCCAAGGGCTTTCAGGTGATCGAATTTGATGGCTATATCACGCAGGAGACGGTCGACCTTACCCGCCAGGTCCTGGAGGACCCGGGAATCTCCCAGGATATGGCGGAGAACAACTACCGTCTGGCAAAACGTCACTATTCCTTTACGGTTCTGGAACGGCACCTGCTGACGTTATTGGCAGAATGCTTTGGGGAGGAAGATTAGTGTCATTTACTTCTTCATATTTAAACTTACTAAAGAACCGGATCAACTTAAGAGAGATACCGTTTAGCGAGCGCGGCTCACGCCTGATGGTTTTTCATGCCAACAACCACCTGGCGGTCCGCCTGGCCGAGCGCTGGTTCAAGCGGGTTGGGCAGCTCTCGGCTTACCGCCAAAGGCCCCCCATCCTGGAGGACTGGTACTTCACCGACGAGCAGGGCCAGCCGCTGCCTTTCAGCCTGACGACCTACCCGCACCGGATCGACTGCCAGACTCCGGTCGGGACGTTTGTCCTGGCATTCTTAGACAGCGAGACCATCATGGTCCAGCTGCCGGTCGGACGTTTTGGAATCACTTTCCGTGCCAACCTGGATATCGCCCAGGTGGACCGGCGCGGCGGCACCCTGCGCCTCACCGGAGACATCCGCCGCAACATCGCTTACACGACCAACGCGCGCATCCTGCAGAACGAGATTGAGCCGGCAGGTGTGGATACGCAGAAGGTCAGCCTGACCCTGGAATCCGCAGAGGGAGGCGCCCTGCTGTTCAACATTACCCCCCGCCTCGGGTTCAACCGCTACATCCCGGATCCGGCCGGGGTGATCGAGGCCTCCGCCCGGCGCTGGCACGAGTGGTTCGATGCCGCGCCTCCGGTCATCGAGCAGTACCGAGCACAGTATTACTACGCCTGGTGGGTCATGCGTGCCGGTTTGATCTCTACCCGGTTTTACACCACTCGCGAGGCGATGACCCCCTCCAAGTTCCACTACGTCGGCGTGTGGCAGTGGGACGCGTTTTTCCACGCCCTGGCGTACCGCTACCTGGACGCGCGCCTGGCCCAGGACCAGCTGCGCATCCTCCTGGATCACCAGCGGGAGGACGGTATGATCCCGGACGCCGTCCACGACGAAGGGACGGTAACCCATTTGAACTTCCCGGTCGATGCGGACGTCACCAAGCCCCCTTTGATCTCCTGGGCGGCCTGGAAGCTTTTCGAGACCAGCGGCGACCGTGAGTTCCTGGACGAGATTTACGAACCCATCGTCCGCTCGAACAACTGGTGGTTCGAGAAGAACGACCTGGATGGCAACGGCCTGTGTGAATATCTGCATCCATTCTCGTCCGGGTTAGACGACAGCCCCTTGTGGGATGAAGGGATGCCGGTCGAGTCGCCGGACCTGAACACCTATTTATATTTGCAGCAAGAGGCTATGGCCAAGATCGCCCGGGCGATCGGGCTCCCGGAGGAATCCGAGATGTGGGAGCAGCGCGCCACGGCGATGGCTGAGCGGATGATCCGCCTCATGTGGGACGATCAAGCCGGGTTCTTCTGGGCCCGCAAGGAAGGAAAGCCCATCAAAGTCCGGACTCCCTTCAACCTGTTTCCGCTGCTCACCGGCCGCATGCCCCCAGAGATCGCCGGCCGCCTGGTGGCCCACCTGGTCGACGAGCGCCAGTTCTGGCCGCGCTTCCCAGTACCGACCGTCGCCCTCAATGATCCCAAGTACGATCCCAACCAGATGTGGCGCGGCCCAACCTGGGTAAACATCAACTACCTCTTGATCCAGGGCCTGCAGAGGACCGGTTACGAGGATCTGGCCCACGAACTCCGCCGCCGGACGTTGGAGCTGATCTGCGAGCAAAACGACGTTTACGAGTACTACCATCCGGAGAACGGGATCAACCCGCCGAAAGCCGCCTGCATCTTCGGATGGTCCTCGGCCGTCTTCATCGACCTGGCGATCGAAGCCAGCCGGGCTTCTGAAATGCCTTCGGAGAAGCCTGGATGAAAGTCGCCCTGCTCCACTATTCCGCGCCCCCCGTCGTGGGCGGCGTCGAAAGTGTGCTGGGGCACCACGCCCGTTTGATGGCTGATGCAGGCTACCAGGTGCGTATCCTGGCCGGGCGCGGCGAGCAGGTCGACCCGCGCGTGCCCTTCGTCCAGCTACCCCTGGCCGACTCCCGCCATCCGGACATCCTGGCAGTCAAGGAGCAGCTGGATAAGGGGCAGGTACCGGCTGAATTCGCGGTGCTTGCAGAGCAGCTGGCTGCTGTCCTGTTCGAAGGCCTGGCCGGCGTGGACGTCCTGATCGCACACAACGTGTGCTCGCTGAACAAGAACCTGCCCCTGACGGCGGCTTTAAAGCAGCTTTCAGGCCAGCCGGGCAGCCCGCGCCTGGTCTGCTGGCATCACGACCTGGCCTGGACGACGCCCCGCTATCGAGCGGAACTGCACGGCGGCTATCCCTGGGATCTGCTGCGCACTGCCTGGCCAGGAGTCGTGCAGGTAGCCGTCTCCGAGCTTCGCCGCACCGAGCTCTCGGAACTGTTCGGGTTGGCGCCAGAGAACATTTCCGTGATCCCGAACGGGGTTGACCTGGCCCGCTTCTTCAAGCTCGAGGAGCAAACCCAATCGTTCTTGCAGCGCCTGGATCTGCTGGACGCAGAACCGATTCTGCTGCTGCCCGTGCGCATCACCCGCCGCAAGAATATCGAACTGGCAATCCGGACGCTTGCCGCTCTAAGGCGGAAGTACCCTGAGGCGGCTCTCGTCGTTACCGGTCCGTTGGGACCGCATAATCCGGCCAACGTGGACTACTTCGCGCAGCTCACTGCCCTGCGAACCGAGCTGGACCTGCAAGGCGCAGCCCACTTCCTGGCGGAGTTGCATCCAGGTTTCCTGCCCGATTCAGTGATCTTCGATTTCTACCAGCTGGCGGATGCACTTCTCATGCCCAGCCGGGAGGAGGGCTTTGGCATCCCTATCCTGGAAGCAGGCCTGGCCGGCCTGCCCGTCTTCTGCGCCGACATCTTGCCGCTGCGCGCCCTGGGACGTGAGAACGCGACTTACTTCTCGCCGGATGCCGGTCCCGAGGAATTGGCCAGCCTGATCGCTGCCCGCCTTTCTACAGACCAGGCGTTCGGCCTGCGCGTGCGGACCCGCAAACAATTCACCTGGGAGCAGGTGTACCACTGGCAGATAGAGCCCCTGATCACGCAGTCAGGGGGAAGAATATTATGAAGAAGTTGCCTTATTCCACGAGCCTGTTCCGAAAAGTACTCGTCCCGGTCATCTATGGATATGAATCGGTTACGGCCATCACCGCCGCGCACGCCATTGCCGGGAAAGAAAATATCCAGCTGGTAGGCCTGGTGAGCGTCGACGAAAGCCAATCCCTGAGCGTTGCCACTCGAACGGCCCGCAATGTCCGGGAGATGCTCCGTAAGATGAGCTCAGAGGAGCGCACGCGCAACCGGCCGCGAGTGCAGGTTTCCTATAATATCTGGCAGGAGCTGGTCGGTATCGTGAAAGAGGAACGGGCCGACCTGTTAATCCTGGAATGGCCCGCTCACTTCGAAGCCCTGCAGGATTCCACGACAAAAATCCTCTCGAACCCACCCTGCGACATCGCGATCGTGCGCGGCCCGCTGCTGTATCGCCCGGCGCGCCTGCTCGTCCCGATGCGCGGCGGGCCATACTCCGAACTTGCCCTGCGGATTTCCCTTTCCATAGCCAACTACGAGCAGACGGCAGTAACTGCGCTCCATCTCGTTGCTGAAGGCGGCCTTTCCCAACAAGAAGCCTCCTTTCGCGGGCTGGCCAACATCCTGGCAAACTTACCGGAAGTCGCTTCACAACAGCTGCAGGCGGACGATCCTACCGAAACCATCCTCGAGCAAGCGAGGGCTTATGATTTAGTCGTGCTCGGAGCGACGGCCCAGCTGCAAGAGGACGAACCCGCCCTTGGGCCGGTCGTCGAGCGCATCCTGCAGGAAAGCCAGGCTGCAGTGATCGCCGTCAAGACCAGCCGGCCAATCACACCTGCCCTGGCAAGCGAGGCAGCAGGGCAGTCTGCCATCTCCGTGCTGGTCGATAAGTGGTTCGCCGAAAACACCTTCTCCGCCGACGAGTTTAGCGATCTCCATCACCTGCTGGCGCTGAAGCAGAGCCAGGAGTTGACGGTTTCCATCGCACTGCCTGCCCTCAACGAAGAAGCCACAGTCGGAAAGGTGATCCAGACCCTAAAAAGCGAGCTCATGGAGAAAGTCCCCCTGGTGGACGAGCTTGTCCTGGTCGATTCCGATTCCAGCGACCGGACTCGAGAAATCGCGGAGAGCCTGGGCGTGCCGGTTGTGATCCACCAGAAAACACTGCCCCTGTACGGGGCCAGGCCCGGAAAAGGCGAGGCCTTATGGAAGAGCCAATACGTAACCTGCGGCGACATCCTGCTGTGGATCGACACGGATATTGTCAATATTCACCCCCGGTTTATCTACGGGCTGCTCGGGCCGCTGCTGATCAACCCGCGCATCGAGTTCGTCAAAGGGTTCTACCGCCGGCCGATCAAGGTCGGGGATAAAATCCAGGCCGGCGGTGGAGGGCGCGTGACCGAGTTGACCGCCCGCCCCCTGTTGAACCTGTTCTATCCCGAGCTTTCCGGTATCATCCAGCCACTCTCCGGCGAATATGGCGGCCGGCGTTCAGCCCTGGAGCAGATGCCGTTCTTCTCCGGATATGGCGTCGAAATCGGCCTGCTGATCGATATTTTCGAGAGATTTGGCCTGAGCGCGATCGCCCAGGTAGACCTCGAAGAGCGCATCCATCACAACCAGCCGCTCGAATCGCTCAGCAAGATGTCGTTTGCGATCATCCAGGCCATCATTCAAAGGATGGAACGCCGGTTTGGAGACAGCCTGCTGGAAGAGGTGAACAAGACAATGAAGCTGATCCGTTACGTACCGGGCCACTTCTTCCTGGAGGTCGAAGAGATTGCCGAAAGGGACCGGCCGCCGATCATCGAAATTCCAGAATACCTCGAGACTCGGAATCAATGACCCGCCTCATCCTGATCCGGCACGGCGAGACCGATTGGAATGCGGAAGGTCGCTGGCAGGGGCACGCAGACGTCCCGCTGAATTCGCGCGGGCACGCCCAGGCGGAGGAAATCGCCCGCTCTCTCGCCGGGGAGAAAATTGACGCCATCTACGTGAGCGATCTCAGGCGAACTGAGCAGACCGCCGAACCCCTGGCCCGGGCCCAGGGGCTGGAAGTACGGGTAGACCAGCGCTTGCGGGAGATCGACCAGGGGGAGTGGCAGGGGTTAGTGATTAGCGAGATCCAATCCCGCTACGCCGACGAGTTCCGCCAGCGCCGTGAAAACCCCCTTGAGGTGGCGCCGCCCGGCGGCGAGACTGCCCTCCAGGTACGGGAACGCGTCCTGGCTGCCGTCCAGGACATTCTCAGCGCCCATCCTGGCCAGACGGTTGCCATCGTCTCTCACGGGTTCGCCCTGGCCGTCATCCGGGCTTATTTCCAGGGGGTTCCAATCGGAAAAGTTTGGGAGCTGGTCCCTAAAAACGGCGAGATCGTGGAGCTCGAGATCGGCTAAACCTGTACCAGTTTTTGTGGCGCTTAATGTACTAATAAGCGATACCAATTCGGACTGTTTTGGTGTTTAATCGATCGTATTTCGATTACTCTTTCCCCACCTCCACCAACGCCCTTCGGGCACCGGTCGAAATTTGAAAACCGGCCGCCTCCATCCCCAGCACGACTGCGCCGGTGACAGGCGGGGCCGAGAGGCGCACGAGCCGGGCCCCCGGAGCGAAGGCCTCGATGGTCTGCCGCATCGGCTCGACCAGCAGCGGTCCACCGTTGAACATGCTTCCCACCAGCATCACGTCGAACGCCAGGGATTCGAATCCTAACTGGCGGATCACGCACTTCGCCAGCTCTCCCAATTCTCGCCCGGCCCATTGGATCAGATCCACAGCCACCGGGTCACCCGCCTCCGCGATCCGGAACACGACCGGGGCAGCCGAAGCATCCAGCCTTTTCGTCCCGTCAACCAGGCCTTCCAGCAGCTCTGCCAGGCTGTTGGAGTGAGTGAGCTCCATGAACGCAGCCGACAGTTGTGTCGCCGGGCCGCGCCGGCTCCAATCGTACGCGACGACCTGGATGGCTTTGGAGACCAGCTCGCTGGCGCCCGCGGCTTCCCCCATCATCAGCCCGTGGCCGGTCACCTGGCCCTCTCGACGGTGCTCGCGGTCCCATCCCCGGCAGTTGCAGCCGGAACCCGATACCACCGCGATCCCCCAGCCCTCTGCCGACCCGGCCAACAGCCCCAGGATCGCATCGTT
>DASWHG010000195.1:0-2290 GCA_036393315.1 Anaerolineales bacterium
CCCGCAAACAACCCCCACATATCCCTTTTTCTACGGCGATTCCCAAAGACCCCAAAACTGAGGGCTCTTTGGAATTTTCCAGGCCGGGTCTCTCTTCTCGCTGGAGATTCCAATTGAGACACACATCGGTCAGCGGAGGCACTTGATCATGGGTAAGGTTCTGCCAACAAAGCCTGGATCGCCGCTTCGATCTCCTCGTAGCGGCCTTCGCCGATGTGATGGTAGCGAATATTCCCCCATTTGTCGACGAGGTACAAAGACGGCCAGTAATGGTTACGGTACGCCCGCCAGGTCTTACCATCATTATCCTGGGCAACCGGGTAAGGGACTTCCAGCCTTTCGATGGCCTGTTTCAGGTTCTCCAGATCCGCTTCGTAATCGAACTCCGGGTAATGGTTGCCGACCATTACCAGCCCCTTTGAACCGTAATCAGAATACCATCCCCTCAACGAGGGGATCACGTTCTGGCAGTTTATTCACCCAAACGTCCACATATCCAAAAGCACTACCTGGCCGCGCAAATCAGCCAGTCGAATGGGAACATCTGTGTTGAGCCACACTTCGTTTTCCAGTTCAGGCGCTGGGCCCAAATTATCGAGCGAAACGGGTGGTTGGGTTGCGGCTGGCTGAGGGTTTGGCGCTTCCGCCTGTTCCTGCGTTCCCCGTTCAGGTCGTGCAGCGTTACTCGCCCCGCTGCAGCCTGCCAGGATCAGAGCGATAATCCCAGCAATCCACTTAGTCATGCCTGGCTACCTCCTCGGTAAAGGATTGTGACCGCCACGCATAAAGGAGCAGGTCTCCGCACGCGAACCGATCCAAGAGATTGTAGGTGATTGGCAGAAGAAAATTAGAATTAACAATCCACCTTTTAACGCCAATCTCTTAAGCAATCCTTACAAAAGCATTACTGCGGTATTATAATGCGCTGAGACTAAGCCGCGCCAGATAAGCTGCCAGGTGGAGTAAACGTCTATGGTTATGCCAGTCATTCAATACGCCCCGGAGACCTGCGCCTGGTGCGAAGGGAGCGGGACGTATGGGGATTACGGGGATCTGTGCGTGGTTTGCAGCGGGCAGGGCAGCTTGCTGGTGGCCCAGCCTGCCCGCAGCTGCCCGCAGTGCGCCGGGACAGGACGGATAACGGGAAGCGAGTTCGAGGATCGCTGCAAGGTCTGCAACGGCTCCGGATGGTCGCACGTGTTGAAGGCTGGAGCAACCCAGCGCTGATCCCCGGTTAAATGAAAACTCCCGGAAAAAATCCCGGGAGTTCAGTGTTTAACCTGCTGAGCTGCCAGCTGGCTGAATAAACGGTCCATCACTGCTGCCAGCCGCTTCCAATTCTTCCACCGGCTTCTCCTCGATCGCATCGGGCAGCTCATCCTCCACCTTGCGCACCCTGGGGTTGAGGTAGCCGCTCCCGGCTGCCAGGATCGCCAGGAACCCGATGACGACAAACATCAGGCCGGTGCCGCGACCGGGGCCGACTCCGAGCACAAGCCCCACACTGCCGGCCAGCGCCCCGCCTTCCGCCAGCAGCGGTTTGAAGACGTTATCAGCAAGCGGCCCGGCGATCATGTAAGCCAGCGGCAGCGTCGACCAGGCGATCATCCGCCGGACGGAGAAGACCCGGCCCTGCAAATCCGGCGGGACCTTGCTCTGCCAGATGGCCTGGCTGGAGCCGTTGATGATGGGCATGGTAAACATCAGACCGAATCCGGCCACAGCTATCAGCGGGATCGACGGGCGCAGGCCCATCAATATCATAAAGACGCCGCCCAGCATGAGAAAGCCCAGCACCCCATGGACGCGGCGCTTGGGACCCCCCCAGGTGCTCATCACCAGCGTTCCGACCAGCATCCCGAAGCCGACGATCGAGGCCAGGTAGCCGAACACGTCCGGCGAGGTCATGTCCAGGATTAGTGGGGCGATCAGAGGGTTAGACAGCCCGGAGAGGAAATTGGTGGCCGCAAAGACGATCAGCAGCCCGAGCAGGCCGGACCGAGCGGCGATGTAATTCCAACCATAGACCGATTCCTTGAGCAGCGAGCCTTTCCCGGCCTGGCTCTCGGCGCTGACCTCCGGCTTCGGCACCCGGATCGCCAGCAGGGTCCCGATCGCGAAGAGGAAGGTGGCAAAGTCGACCAGCACCACACCCTGCAGCCCCGTGGTGACGAACATGGCCCCCGCCACCGCGGGTGAGATCAGCTGGGAGACGGCTTCGCCGATCTGCACCATCCCACCAGCGCGCCCGAGGTTTTCTTTCCGGACAAGCAGGGTGGTCACCGCCGAA
>DASWHG010000196.1:0-2539 GCA_036393315.1 Anaerolineales bacterium
TTGTCAATGTTCAGGGATATTCGCGAGGCCATGGGCCCTCTCGATATCTTGATCAACAATGCCGGCTTCCAGATCCCCGGGAACTCTCACGAAATTCCGACCGAAAGCTTTGATCGCGTCTTAGCCGTGAATTTACGCGGGGCATATATCTGCGCTCGTGAGGCGATTAAACAGTTCCTTGAGGCCAACAAGCCCGGGGTGATCCTCAACATCTCGAGCGTTCACCAGGAGATCCCCAAACCCCGCTTCATCGGCTATTCCGTCAGCAAAGGCGGGATGCAGAACCTGACCCGGTCCCTGGCGCTTGAATATGCTGGCAGGGGCATCCGGGTGAACGGCATCGGACCAGGCGCGACGGTCACGCCCATTAACCGGGCCTGGATCGACGACCCCGAGAAGCGCGCCATGGTCGAGAGCCACATCCCGATGGGGCGTGCCGGCACCTCTGAGGAAATGGCCGCGGTGGCCGCCTTCCTGGCTTCCGACGAAGCCGCCTATATCACCGGGCAGACCCTCTTCGTCGATGGTGGGCTGACCCTCTACCCCGATTTCCGCACCGCCTGGTCCTCCGAGTAAGCATATTGCCGAGGCTGAGGCCCGAATGCCCTTTATCGATTTCGGACGAGACATCTGTGGCAACCTGGCCAATTCTGCTTCGCGTGAATGGCTGGTGACCAACGGTATAGGTGGCTTCGCTTCCGGGACGGTGTCCGGCATGCTCACTCGCCGCTATCACGGCCTGTTGGTCGCCGCCCTTCAACCTCCCTTGGGGCGCACCCTTTTGGTGACGAAGCTCGACGAGACCGTCCATTATAGCGGTCGCAGCTACCCGCTGTTCACCAACCGCTGGGGCAGTGGGAATATCGATCCCGCAGGATTTCTCCAGATTGAGCGTTTCCATCTTGAGGGGACGACCCCAGTTTGGACTTTCGCCTGCGCCGATGCTCTCATCGAAAAGCGCATCTGGATGCAGTCCGGAGCCAACACGACTTATGTCCAATATTATCTTCCCCGGGCAATTGCGCCAATCACGCTGACAGCAAAAATATTCGTCAATTATCGCGATGTTCACGGTGCCACCCGCGGCGGCTGGGAGATGCAGATTGATGCTATCTCGCAAGGCATCCGAGTCGCCGCTTTTGATGGCGCGGTCCCGTTTCACATCTTGAGTGATCGGGGAGAGATCACGCCCCGAAACGACTGGTATAGCGGGTTTTCTTTGAGCGTCGAACAATACCGGGGCTTCGAAGGTCTGGAAGATCATCTGTACGCAGGCGAACTCAACGTCTCTCTGCAGCCCGGGGAAACATTCACCCTGATCGCTTCGACGGAAGCTGAGCCAGGCCTGGATGCTGCCGCCGCCTTTGCCGGGCGACGGGCATACGAACGCTTGCTGCTAAATGCCTTCGCCGAGCAGCCTCCCGGCATCCAACAATTGGTATTGGCCGCCGACCAGTTTGTCGTCCGCCGCGCCACATCAGGGGGAACCGGCGTCGCCGAGCCCGGTGATGGCCATACCATCCTGGCCGGGTATCACTGGTTCGGCGATTGGGGTCGCGATACCATGATCAGCCTGCCAGGTCTGACCTTGAGCACCTGCCGCCCGGAGATCGCTAGGAGCATTTTGCGCACTTTTTCCCACTTCGTCGACCAGGGCATGCTCCCCAACCGTTTCCCCGATGACGGGGAAACTCCTGAGTACAACACCGTCGATGCCACCCTGTGGTATTTTGAGGCCTTGCGCGCTTACCACGCCGTCACCGGCGACGATGAGTTGCTCCGCCAGCTCTTCCCCGTTCTGGAGGATATCATCCGCTGGCACCGGCGCGGCACCCGCTACCATATCCACGTTGACCCCGAAGACAACCTGTTGTCCGCCGGCGAGCCCGGAGTCCAGCTCACCTGGATGGATGCCAAAGTGGGCGATTGGGTGGTAACGCCGCGCATCGGCAAGCCGGTGGAGATTAACGCCTTATGGTATCACGCGCTGCGCGTGATGGCCGCTTTTGCGCTCCGGTTGGGTAAGCCTGACGGCGAATACGCAACCATGGCAGCCGCGGTGCAGGCCAACTTCTCCCGATTCTGGTACGCGGTTGGCGGTTACTGCTACGATGTGATCGATGGTCCCGGCGGTGAAGACTCCAGCCTCCGGCCCAACCAGCTCCTGGCGGTGTCGCTGCTCAATAGCCCGCTGCCTCCGGAGCGGCAGAAAGCAGTAGTGGACGCCTCCGCCCGGCATTTGCTCACCTCGCATGGTCTGCGCAGCCTGGCCGCCAACCATCCTGCCTATACCGGTCGCTACGGGGGCGATGTGCGCCAGCGGGATAGCGCATACCATCAGGGCACGGTCTGGAGTTGGTTGATTGGCCCGTTCGTCGATGCCCATTTTCGCGTCTACAAGGATCCCGAGATGGCCAGATCATTTCTAAGGCCCCTGGTCCGCCACCTGGCCGATCACGGCCTGGGCAGCGTCAGCGAAATCTTCGACGGCGACCCGCCCCTTTCGCCCCGCGGCTGCATCGCCCAGGCCTGGGGTGTA
>DASWHG010000197.1:0-29414 GCA_036393315.1 Anaerolineales bacterium
TCGTCGATCAGCCGCCTGGCTTTTTCTTCGACCTGCTGGGGGCTGGCATTGAGCATGAAGTCAAAGGTATTGATGTTTCCTTTTAAACAAACCCGGCTTCCATAGCGCTTCTTGAATTCGGCGATGTCGACGTCCCCACCGGGCGGCTCCTCCAGGGGTTCGATCACGTCCACCTCGGATTCTTCAGCGACCATTTCAACCGCCTTCCGCGACCGCCCGCAGACGTGCAGGTGGGAGAAGACCCCGGCCTGCTTGCAGATCTCCGCTGCGGCCTGGATGAAGGGTAAATCGTACTTGCGGAAGTTGCGCGGGCTGCTGGCGCTCAAGCTGGAAGCCGAACCCCCCAGCATGATCTCGTCGGGACCGGCGGCGATCGCAGCGCGCAGGCGTGCCAGGGCGTAGCGGGTATAGAACTCGAAGACTTCCTGCATATAGGCTTCTTCGTCCGAGTAATCGAAGAAAACGACGTTGTAACCTCCTTCCCGCTGGAAGAACCACCAGTCCTGGGGAATGCCGATGGCCACGGAGTACACACCCAGCTCGCCAATGCGCTCCCGGTCGTCGAACTGCTCATGCCACTGCCAGTCCTCCTCCTCGCCCATCAAGGCGCGCAGCCTGGGCCAGTCGCGCCGCAAGTCCTTGACCGGTTTTTCTGGCTCCCAGGGGGGTTCGCCGGGAGGGAAAAGGGTCTGGCGGGTCAGGTCGCCGTATGGGGTGTGAGCCACCTCGTGGCGCAGCTTGCCTCCCTCAGGCCAGGGTGTCAATGTGGATTCCCAGCGAGGCCGGCCGGCGGGGGCGATCTCTTTTAAGGAGCCGTAAATGTACCAGCCGTCCATTCCATAGTACTTCACTGCGTCGACGTAAGCCTGGGCGACGCTAGCCGAAGCGTACCCGTTGTGAGGCAGCCCGTCGAGGAACATCTCCTCGAAGGACCTCCCGGACAGGCGCACGGGTACCATGGCCGATATATCGGGCGAGACCGGCACGCAGTCCGGTTCCTTCCGTGCAAAAGCCATCTTCATCCGCTGGCGGCCGGTCATCTCATCAGCCACAAAGCCCTCCAGTGTCTATTCTCCGATGATGCGGCTTGGAGTTCCGTTGAACTCTTCATCTCCGCCGCGCAGGAAGGAGAAGCGGGGTTCTTCCGGTTCCTCCGAGCCACCATAAGCGTTTCCGTAGAAAGACTGGATATGGTTCACTGCCTGCCGGCTCCAGTCGACCAGCTCCTGCAGGTACTCCGGCCGTTGTGTCGTGAGCAGAGGGATCCATCTCGTCGCCAGCTTGACGTGGGTCAATTCGTCGGCCTGCAGGTAGTCGGCCAGGTCGGCGATGCGCAGATAGCCGCGCTCTTCGGCGCGTTCGCGCCATTCGCGCAAGGTCGGCATCAGGTTTGCTTCCGCCCAGCTGTTGGTTACCGAGATGCGCCGGAGCGGGTCCGCTTCGTTCTGCATCCACCACCAGGCCAGCGGCCACGGGCCGTAGCCGAGCTCCGCGCCCAGCTCGTCCTCGCAGGCTTTGGCAACGATCTCGATATGCCGGGCTTCATCCCACATCTGGTGGGCCAGCTCCATGCGCAGCTCCCAAGGGAGGTCGGGGAACTCCGCCAGCATCTTGCCCATCCGGTCGGTCGTTTCGACTTCGCCGTAGAGCAGCTGGTGGAACTTATGCCGGAATCCTTCGATCGACCACTGGTCATCCGAAGAATAGGCGCGGTTGAAATCCTCCGCTTCACCCGAGAACCAGAAAGGCGGCTCGACGACCGGGTGGTCGCGGTGTGGGCAGCGCTTGGCGAACCGGTAGATGCGGCCGCTGCGTTTTACCCGCCTGGGAGGTTTGTCGCCTGCCCTGGCGCTGTGGAAGGCCAGCCAGTGCGACTCGATGCCTTGCCCGGTGACGCCGCCGCAGGCGACCAGGCGAGCCTCGATCTCAGCCTGCACCTCCAGAGCGTGCCGCCGGTCCTCCGGAGCATGCGCCAGCGAGTCGAGCATCGATTGGCCCCAGGCGACGTGGGATTGTCCCATACCAGCCAGATGCCGGAGGGAGCGCACGGTGGGGGTGTCCGCCAGAGGATCGGTTGCGTCGGCGTGGTAAACGTACGTGCTGACCAGATGCGGTTCGAGCACGCGGTAAACCGCTGCCAGGCGCTCGATCGTCGACTCGAGGTTCCAGATGTACTCGCACAAGTGGGCGAATTCGTCGGTGGCAGGTTCCTGGCTGTCCCGGGTGGATCGCAGCTGCTCCAGGCGCTCGCCGAGCATATCGGCGGCCTGGGCGTGATCGTAGACGTGGTAGCCGAAGGCCGCCTTTAGCGCCAGCTGCGGCGTGGTGTGCGACCACCCGCCGATCATCTCCATCAATTGAATTTCCAAATAACGATAGTTTGCCAGGCGCTGTGAGTTCTCTCGGACGGAAAAGCGCCCGCCGAATTCTCTTCGATCGACAACAGGCATCGGTTGTCCTCCTTCGCAAACGTTCCGTATATTCCCGAAAAGTATTTTTGTGGTGTGTGCGGTGGCTTCGCCACCGTATACACCACAAAGAAAATTTATTTTTCGGCTTAATAAATCTTCACCGGATTATCCGTAAACCGGACCAAATGCAGGTCGTTTTCACCGGACTTTTCCAGGAGCATGACGACGACGTTGAGCGGCCGGTCGACCGCCAGCGGCGCTCCGTGCCACACCCCTTTGCCAAGCATGACGGCTTGGCCTTGCCGGATCCGGAACACCCGGAAGCGTTCCAACGTAGGCATCCGCCCGGGCGCCTCCGGGTTATCCGGCGGCCCGACGTAGACCAGGCAGTCGCCGCCTGCCGGGACCAGGACTTCCACGGACCGCATGTGCCGCTCCGCCCAATCGAAGCGCAGCTCGGCCGGTTGCAGGTCAAGATACCCGATCATGTAAGGTTGTTCCTCACCAGGCATGAGCGCGACGCTCCCCCACCATTTCCAGCCGGGCCCGCTGCCGTCGACCGGCCGGGCAGGCGTCTGGATGACCTGGCCAAAAGGGGCAAAATATTCGGAGGTAAGCTCTTCGATTGGAAGGTTCACATTTGCCTCCTTCATTGTAATAGATCAAAACTGAATTGGTTGTAAGGCACAAGCCGGGGGGCGCCTGCCAGGCCTGAAGGCCGCTCGAGCGCCTCCAGCAGGTTCACCAGGGTATTCGCCACCCTGAGCTCCAGGCTGTTCTCACCGGCCTTCAACAGGTCCGTGATCTCCAGCCCATAAGGCTTCCAAAGGCGGATCCCGGCCGGCTTTCCGTTGACCACTACCTCCAACACGTCGTCGGTCAATTCCGGTTCCAGGTATATGCGCTTTCCAGATAACCCGGCCGGCAGTTCGATAAGGCGGCGGTAAACTCCCCGGCCGGAATAGAAGGGATAACCCTGGGAAGTCCATGGGGCGGGTTGGAGCGTACGCCGGGGAGCAGCCAGGGCGTAGCTGCCGTCTGCCTGCACCTCCAGGCAGAAATCACCGGTGAGCTTGAGCAGGTCGACCAGGCCGTCTGTGGCCTTGGTCACGGTCAGGCGCAAGGCAATCAGGTTTTCTCCTAATCTCACCCATTCTTTAATGTCGATCGAACCCATCTGGCTGTCGATCGAGCTTCGCACCGGGTCCACCCTGAGCGCCTCCCCGTTGACGAACAGCTGCCAATCCGAACCGGCGAAACCGTCGACGATTAAGTTCAGATGAGGGGGCAGGTAACCGGCCTGGAAGCGGATGCGGTACCACACGGGGATCGGGTAGGGACCTTCAGGCTCGGCGGGCAGCTGGTAGGACCAGGCGCCGGGCACCATCGGCAACCACCTGGAAGTTCCAGCGCCGGGTTGCGTATAGGTTTCAAGGTATTCGTTGGGGTTCTCGGCGGTCACAAGCCACTGGCCAATCACCAGCGCGTTGTCATTCTCGGCCGCGAACTCCCACTCGCCTTCCAGGAGCAAGACCTCGCCGGGCTCGCCGGCCTGCGCCTCCATCCTGACCTGATTTCCACCTCGCTCAACGACCAGGTAGCCATGAGAAGCCCGTGCATAACCGCTTGCCCGGCTTTCGCCCAGGTTGTCCAGCTGCAAGTTTGTTCCTATGACCCGGTTTTGAGGCTCGGGGCCGGCCAGTACGATGGTGGAACCCACAGCCGGCAGCTCCAGGCTGAAAGAGGTGCGCCCATCTTCCACCTGCGAGGGGGCGATCACCTGCTCTTCCCCGGTGGAGGGGTCCCAGCGGACCGGCTGGACGTCGCAAGTGATCGTCACCCGGGCAGGTTGAGCGCGGTAGGTGGGATTGACCAGGAAGTAGATATCCCTGCCATCTTTCACCCGGTGCAGGTAAAAGACTTCCGGGTTGTCGATGACCACATCGGGGGCAACCAGCTGGTTGAGGGCGGCTTCAAAGGCCTGGGCCAGTTCCTGGCGTTCGGCGTTCACATCGGCCGTGATATCCTGGCGCTCTCCGCTCTCGAATGCAACGAAATAACGAGGGTCTTCATACTCGGATTCGATGACCAGGGAGGGGCTGTCCGTGCCTCCGTAAGCGCTCCGCTGTCTCTGTAGTTTCTGGGGCAGCTGCCGGACAATGCCGTGGCTGCGAAGGAAGCCGGTTTTGCCTCCTCCCGGGTGTTCCTTCTCGGTGAGCTCGATACCGGCGACCTCTGCGAAGTTTTGCTGGCTCTCCGTGGGATCGACGCCGAACAGCGCCTCGATACGGCCGGCGATATTCTCCAGCCCACCGGGGCTGAAAGCGCGGTCAGGCAGGAAAATTGCGCCGAGCACCCGGCCACCCTGGCTCACGAACTGCTCCAGCTTCTCGACCGTGCTGAGCTTGATGAAGGCCATGGGCGGCAAGATGATCAACGGGTAGGCCTCATCCCGGATGCGCACGCTCCCAGAGGCGATCTCTCCCCGGTCGGCCAGGTAATCCTCGTCCAGGTAATCGAAATCGTAATGGACGCGCAACAGCAAGTCCGTCAAGGCGTTGAGATCACCTTCGGTGCGGTCTGCGAGGGCCGTATGGGTCTGCGGGATATAGGCGCCGAACATGGCGTTAACCGGCCAGATGACGGCTACCCTGGCGACGTGCCGGCCTCCGCTGAGCATGTGGCTCAAACGTCCTATGTAGTTATTGAATTCGGCGTAGTAGTGCCACCAGGGGTACTGGTAGAACTGGGAGGGCGGCCAATCGCGCTTGCGCGGCCCTTCCAGTGTGTAGTGGAAGCCGTGCGGGTTCAGCAGGTTGACGCCGAGCACGTACTCCCAATCGGCGATCCACTTCATCCGCTGCATGGTCGCATCCATAAAGATACCGCCGAAGGATTCACACAGCAGGCGCGGGCTGCCCAGCTGGTGGGCAGCGGAGCTGCCGACTTTCATGGCCACGTGTTCGTCAGGGCGGTCACGGGTGCCGATGATTGGGTAGAGGTGATCGACGCCGATCACGTCCATGTGTTCGTAATGCTTGAAGATGTTCCCTTCCACTCGCACCAGGCGGCGCAACCACTCCTCGTAGAGCAGGTGCCCGGTGAACAAGACTTCATGCTGCTGGCACCATTCGTGGATTTGCTGGTAGAACGCCTGGCTGTAGAACTCAGTCAGCGAGGCATAGAAATCGTATCGCACCCGAGGGCTTTCAGGGCTGATGTCGAAAAACAGGTCCGGCAGGCGCGGGCGGAGGTTGTATCCATTCCGCTCCTGGAAGCGGCGGAACATATCCTTTGTCCACGGGACGACCGGGTTATCCGCACCGCTAAGGTAGTAATGCATCGCCGGTTCGTCGGTATAGAAGCCGAGCATCTGGGTCGACATCTTTCCGGCGAGCGATCGCGCATACGGGTCGTACCCCTGGCGGAGGAACTCGCCGGTCGCCTCCGGGTCAAGCGCATCGATGTAGTAGTCGGCTTTCTTTTCGACGATGTAAATCAGCCGCCAGCTGCCAGGAGGCGCCTCCCAGGGAATGACGTCTTCGAAGGACAGGTTAGGGGTCAGGTCGATCACCTGGCCTTTATCGGGACCGTCCAGGCGCACGGCAAAAGCAGCCACCGGGGTAGAGCGCTCGAAGTCCAGGTAGCGGCTGTCCGCCCCGGTCAGGTAAGTGAACCAGGGGCCGCGGATCGTAAAGTTGATGCATTCGATGTAGCGTTCGGCCAGGTCAGGCCGCGTCTCTAATACCCGTTTATCCGCGGTGCCGCTCGGCCAGTTCATCTCGTCGTAGATCCAGGTTTTTAGCCCGAGCTTCTCGGCCTCTTCAACGGCCAGCTGGATGCGATCTAAATAGGTGGGGCCGAGGTAAGTGAGTTCGAGGCCGAAGCGCCCGTGTAGAATGATCCCGGGCAAGCCCTTCTCGCACAGCTCGCGGAGTTGGAAGCGCATCTCATCCGGATCCAGTTCGCCGTTCAGGAACCAGAAGGGCAGAATCCCGTATTCGCGCGGTGGATGGCGGAAATGGTCGAGGGAAGCCGGATATTCAGGCCAGGGTTTCGGTCGCATTCGTTTTACTCCTTGTCTGGAAATCAAGCGCCTTCGAACAGTACGGTCGACTTGACAAACCCTTCCGGTTTTTCGTGGGCGGTCTGGAATGCCTTGTTGATCTCTGCCAGTGGAAAGCGGTGGCTTACCAGCCCTTCTAAAGAGATCCGGCCTGAGGTCAGCAGGCGCATGCCGATCTGCATGCCTCGCTGGATCACGGCGACTTCCCTGAAATGGGCGTTGAGGATCTGGAATGCCATCCAGTTCCAATAAGCCAGCGGGATTTGGCGCAGGCCGCCCTGGTGGAAGCCGACGATCACAACCTTGCCGCTCATGCGAGTCACCTCGCCCAGCATCTGGAGCGGGCCTTGCGCGCCGGTGACTTCGAAGCTCGCGTCCGCGCCCCGCCCGCCGGTCAGCTTCTTGACCCTTTCCGGGAGCGACTCTCTGGACGCGTCCACCACGTGGGTAGCGCCCAGGCGCATTGCCCGGTCCAGGGCATCCTGGCGGACGTCGGCGACGATCAGGTGGCGGGGTCCTTGCAGCGCTGCCAGCATCTGGACCAGGTTGCCCATGAACCCCGCGCCGATGATGACTACGTCGTCGCCCAGGGACAGGTTGGCCAGTTCGACGGTGTTGACGGCGCAGGCCAGCGGTTCGGCAAGCACCTGGTCGAGTGGGATATCCCCGGCGGGGAAGCAGTATTCCGCCTTGACGGCCACGTACTCAGCGTAGCCCCGCTCCGTGACCCACACGCCGACCCGGTCGCCCGTTTTCAGTGCCTTAACCCGCTCACCGGCCTTTTCGATGACCCCACTCACTTCGTGTCCGGGATAGCGCGGGTAGATTTCATTCCCGGCTTTGCCCTCCCACATATCCAGCTCGGAGGTGCACACGCCGCAGGAAGCCACCCGAACCAGGACTTCGTCCGGCTTGATCTCGGGCACTGGCTCCTCGTTGAGGACGAATTCGCGCGGCCCTCGCAGCAGGGCGATGTTCATGGTCGTTCCTCCGTTCAAGTCGCCTACGAAGATAATTTTAGGATCAAGGCCTGGAATGCGGATAGATACAGCCGCAGCGGCTCTTCTTTCATGGTTCAACCAACCGGCTCTCCTGCCAGGATCCTGGCCGTCAGTCCGGGAACCGTAACCTGGAGGCGGACCGGTCCGGCTGCCAGAATGGTCTCCCCGGCCAGGAGATCGTACACGACGCCGCGCCGGGTGAGCGTCCGGAACTCTTCCGGCAGATCGAACGCCATCTCGGCCGGCTCTTCGAAGAAGTTCAACAGCACCACGACCGGCTGTTCGCCCTCATCCATGTGGCGAACGTAGCCGTACACCTCTTGTGGGATCGCCTCAAATGTCAGAGGCCTCCAATTTCGTGAGTGGAGGCTGGGGATCGATTTACGCAGGGCGATCAGCTTCTGGTGGTAGGCGCGCAGCCCGGGCACCTTCTCAATCCAGCTGAGCGGCGCCACGTCATAATAAGGCCGGTACTCATCCCCCATCTCGTCGCCGGTGTAGATACAAGGGATGCCGGGCAGAGTGAGCAGCAGGGCAGTGGCGACCCGGTTCATGCCTTCACCTTCTTTGGTGATGAAGCGCTCACCGGTGTCGTTATTATTAAGGAAGCGAAAGACGAGCACATCCGGATGCAGACCCTCCGGACGGTTGGTGAGCGCGTCGTTCAGGTTGTAGGCCAGCATCCTGTGCTTATAGGTCTCCCAGATCAGCTCCCAGGACCACTTACCGAGCTCGTAGGTCCAATCGTAAGCGGCGTCGAAGCCGCTGTCGAAGTAATAGGGGTCGCGGGCGCTGGCTTCGGCCAGCAGCAGCAGGTCCGGCTTGATGCGCTTGAGCTCGCGGCGCCATTCGGGCCAGAAGGCCGGCCGGCGGTCTCGGATCCCCCAGGCCACGTCCACCCGGAACCCATCCACGTCGAATTCGCGCACCCAGTATGAAAAGGCCTCGATCATCCAGCGCCAGACTTCCGGGTTGTCATAGTTGAGGTTGGGCAGGTTGGTCCAGTCGAAGTAATGGGTTGGCTCCCCGTTCTCATCCCGGTGGTAAAAGTCCCAGTAGTTCGAGTCGCGGCCGCGTTCGAGCGTATCCTGGAAGTAGGGATGCTGGTCGGAGGAGTGGTTGGGCACGAAGTCCATCAACACCCGGATGCCGCGGGCGTGGGCAGCCTGCACCAGGCGATGAAAGTCTTCCTTGGTTCCATAGCTGGGGTTCAGCTCGAAGTAATCGGCGACGGCGTAGCCGTAATCGCCTGGAGGCGAAACGTTGACCGGCGCCAGCCACAGAGCATTGATCCCCAGGTCGGCTAAATCGTCCAGTCGCCTGGTGATCGCATGAAATGCGGGGCTGCCAAACAGGCGCGGGATCACACCGTAGACGATGGCACTCTCCACCCAGGCCGGGTTCTCCCTGTCGTAACCGGGAATGCGCGGCTGGCCTTCCTCGACGACAAAATATTTGGCGCTGCTATCCTCCCGGCCGGACTGGTCTTTCACCCGCAGCTGGAGGTAGTACTCCCCATCGACGGCAGGGGGAATTACGGCAATCGTCTCGCTACTGACCTCACCGCTCAGCTCCTGGCCTTCCAGGCCAGATACACCCTCCAGGTGCAGCGGGGCCGGGTTGCCTGGGCGCGCCGACCAGAGGTGGTCGACGATGGCTGGCCCGCTTTCGCCCGAAGGCAGACTCTCAGCGCCGTGCAAGATGACCCGCTCGCCATCCACTGCAATATTGATCCGAGCGGTCGGGACCTTTCGCAAGCGTTCGTGAAAATGGATCATGTTCGAACTTACCTCGCTGGGTTCACCATTATCCGGGCTCGACGAACGGCAGATCGCGACGATCCGGTTCTCGCCTTCGGCGAGAGGCACGCTGGCCGAAAATGCGCCGTCTTCCAAGGCGGCCTCGAACTCCAGGCCGTTGGCATTTAAAATCAACTCCTGGCAGTCTCCCGGACCCGTTATCTTCCCTTCGATCTTCTTGACCCATGTCCAGGCATCTGCCTGGTCAACGTTCAAGGTAATTTCCCCGCTTACTTGCGGGGATGGGGTAGGCGCTGTGGTCGCGGCCGGTGTGGGTGGAGGAGTCGGAGCGCCTGGAGTAGGCGGTTCCTCAACTGGCACAAATCGCTGGCAGGCAGCTAAAGCGCTCCCGGCAGCTGCGGCTGCACACAGGCTCAGGAACCCTTTGCGATTAAGTTTTTCTTCGTCCATAAGAATTCAGCACGGAGATGCAGGCAAGGAAGTGGCCTGAGAAATTTCCCGGCTACTTCATCCCGGTGAGCGCAATGCCTCGGACGAAGTACTTCTGGAAGACCAGGAATACAATCAAGACGGGCAGGGTTGAGATCACCGAACCTGCGAAGACGATATCCCACACGGTGCGATTTTTAATGACAAACAGCGCCAGGCCCAGCTGCAGGGTTCGCAGGTCAGGATCGCTGATGACGATCAAAGGCCAGAAGAAATCGTTCCAGACAAAGGTGAAGGTGAAGATGGCCGTAGCCGCCAGGACCGGGCCGCACAGCGGCATGACGACCTGCCAGTAAATGCGGAATTCGGAGGCGCCATCGATGCGGGCAGCGTCCAGCAGCTCGTCGGGGATCGTCTTCATATATTGGCGTATGAAGAATACACTCCACACGCTGAAGGAATAAGGCACGATGATCCCCCAGAATGAATCCAGCATGCCATAACCGCCCATCCCGAGCAGGTTGTTCCCTCCGAAAAATGGCGTTCGCAGCAGGATCAGGTAATTGGGGATCAGGAAGAGCTGGCCTGGGATCATCAGGGTGCCGAGCATTGCCAGGAAGATAAGGTTGCTTCCGGGGAACTTGCGCTTGGCAAAAGCATAGGCAGCCAAAGAATTGAAGAAAACCTGGAGGACCAAAACCGTGAGCGATAAGAAGGTGCTGTTTAAAGTCCAGCGAAAAAAACCTTCCGCAGCGAGAAATCTCGTGTAGCTGCTCAAAGTAATGGTTTCTGGAATCCAGTTCGGGGGCCAATCGAAGATGTCTCCGATCGGCTGGAAAGAGGCGGAGAGCATCCAGACCCAGGGCGCCATGAAGAGGATGGCCCCGGATGTCAGGAGCGCATAAACGACCAGTCTGCCAAGGAAGCCTGTTAACTTCTTTGTGCTGGCTCTTGGGACAGGGATCGACTCAGAGATACGTTTCTCGGCTCGAGTGACTTCCAACTCACGGCTCCTATCTAATATTGAATGTCGCCCCGCGTGAACTTCATCTGAAACAACGTGAAAACGAAGATCATGGCGAAGAGACCAAAGGCCATGGCGGTGGCATAACCCATCTCTAACTGGCGGAAACCTTTTTCATACAGATAGTAGCCGATTGTTGTGGTCCGGTTCAACGGCCCGCCGTTGGTCATAATATAGACCTGGGTGAAGATCTGGAATGTCCCGATCACGGAAGTGATGAAAAGAAAGAAGGTCGTCGGCGCAAGCAGGGGGATCGTGACGTGGAGCAGGCGCTGCATGCTGTTGGCTCCGTCTACCTTGGCCGCGTCGTACATCTCTTCCGGGATAGACTGCAGTCCCGCCAAGAAAATCACCATGGTGCTGCCAGTGCCCCCCCATATGCCCATAATGATCAACGCCGGAAGTGCAAGGTCCGGATCGGCGAGCCAGACAATTTTCTCTTGGATGATGCCTAACTTCAGCAGGTAGTAGTTGAGCAGGCCGTAGTCCCCCTGATAGACCCACTTCCAGATGATCGACGATACCACCAGCGGGGTGACCACCGGGAGGTAGTACATCGTGCGGAAAATTCCTTGCCCGCGCACCTTGGTGTTCAGCAGTAGAGCCACGGCCAACCCGGAGGCCAGGTTCAGAGGCACACCCACCAAGAAAATGAGTGTGTTACCGACCGCCCGGTGAAAGCGTGCATCCTTAAAGAGGCGCACGTAATTGTCCAGGCCAACGAAGGGTTTATCCGGTTGGATGATATTCCAATCGTGGAAGCTGATGTAGAAGGCAAACCCGACGGCGAACAGGGTAAAGATGGCGAAGTGGATCAGGCCGGGGGTGAGAAAAAGGTAAGCGATCCAGTTTTTACGGATCTGGCGGAGGGTGTCTCGCAACCTGCGCGAGGAAGGACTGGGTTTTACTAACTCTGTGACAGCCATGAGTCTCCTTAATTATTCGATTTTTCTATTCCGGTTCTCCTGATTTTAAACTTGTTTGATGCTAATACCCTGTCTGCTTGAGCCCTCCCTCCCCAGCACTTGCTGGGGAGGGAGGGTTGGGGAGGGGTGGTGATGGGTTATTCTTCGGCTAACAAGGCTTCGGCTTCTTTGGCCGATTCGATGACAGCGGTTGCGCCGTCGATTTCACCGTAGAAAGCCTGTCCGAGGTATTCACCCAGGATCTGTTCGATCTCAAAGTACTGGGGCTGGTCAGCAGCAGGGACGTAAGCACACTCCATATTGTCCTTGAAGCCGGCCATATAGGGCCGAGATTCGTAGAGCGTGGGATCCTCAAGGAGTGAGGTTCTTGGTGGCAGCAATGTCCCTGGATAGTCGGGCGTGCCCAGGTTGTACTCCACCATGTTCTCAGGAGCGGAAAGGAACTCAATCCATTTGAACGCGGCTTCCGGGTTCTTGGTGCCCCGGAAGATCACAAGGTGGTCGCCGGCGATGGTGGTTGCACAGCGCTCATCCTGGGGCAGTGGAGCGGCGGCCCATTTTCCGGTGGCGTCCGGGAATTCCGTCAGCAAGACCCCGGCAAACCAGGCGCCTGCCATGTACATGCCGATGTCGCCATTGGCGAAGGGAACCCGTCCGTCCCAGGAGGTCGCATTCAGCAGGTCTTGAGGCGAATATTGGGCCAGGTTCGTATAGAACTCGGCGGCTTTTTGGCCTTCTGGGCTGTCCCAAATTACATCGTCCGGGTTGTCCGGGTCAACTTGGTCTCCACCGGCCTGCCACAACCACGGGTAGAAGTAGTAGGCGGCTTCGGATGGAGGCGCGAAAACGGCGTAGCCATACTTGCTTTCGGCTGTGTTGGTCAGCTTCTCGGCATACTCCAGGAACTCCTCCCAGGTCTCCGGTGGATGGTTCGGGTCGAGCCCAACTTCCGCGAAGCGGTCGGTGCGGTAGAACAGCCCGGTTGTCTCGCTCGCAAAGGGCAGGCCGAATTGAACGCCATCTACCGAGGCAGGCTGGAGGAATGCTTCAACGTAGTCGCTCAGATCGATCACGGTGCTCCTGGTGACGTAATCGTCGATGGCTACCAGCCCTTCATTCTGGGCCAACGCGCCAGTCATCCAGTCGGAGACGTAAGCCGTATCCGGCGGGTTGTTGCCGGCGATTTGGGTCAGCAGCTTGTCGAACATTTCCTCGGAAGGCACGACCTGGAACTCGATGGAGATATTCGGATGGACGGCCTGGAATTCCTCGACCATCTTCTGCCAATAAGGTGTCTCTGGGTCTCCCCAGAAGGCAAAAGACACCGTCACCGGCTCTTCTGGATCAGGGATATCGGGGCTGAAGTCCAGGTCTTCTGCCGGTGGCTCGACTTCAGGCGCCTCGGTCTCAACGACCTCGAGCACCTCGGTTGGCTCGACCGCGGATGGTTCGGTCGGGGCCTCTACTTCCGGCGCCTCCGTCGCTGGTGGGCTCGTGGGTTCAGCCGCAGGCGGTTGAGCGCAGGACGCTACCAGGGCCAAGACGACAACCAGCGAGAAGACTGCCCACAGCAAAGACGTTCTTCGGTTGTAAGGGTTCATTTGTTCGTCCTCCTCGGAATGAACGGGGCTTGCTCGGCTTCAATTGACGCCATAAGTTTTCAGAATGTGAGGGGGGAAATGCCAGTGGCGTACCGGCAGCAGCCTGGACCGCCGAGTTAAGTCCAGGCTCACCAACGCGATCCATCCAAGATCGCGTAAATGAATGGGGGGGCGGTAAACTCTCTTAATCTCAAGTACTCCCGCGGATGATTAATGTTGGGGGTAGCACCAGGCGGCGTTTCGCATTGGTCTTCTCGGTGATGCGGTTGACGAGGATTTCCGTTGCCTGTGAACCCACTTCGTCTTTGGGCTGGGCGATGGTCGAAAGTGGAGGATTCGTGAAGCTGGCGAATTCAATATCGTCATAGCCGATGATCCCCAGGTCCTGCGGGACACGCAACCCCGCTTCGGCGGCTGCCCGCAGCGCCCCCATCGCCATGAGGTCGTTCAAGGCAAAGAATGCCGTGGGGGGAAAGTCAAGGGCCAGCAGGGTGGCCGCTACTTGCTGTCCTGAAGCGGGGTGGTAGTCGCCACCCAGGATGAGTGATTCGTCGTAGGGAATGCCTGCTTCGGCCAGGGCCTGGAGATAGCCGGTTACCCGCTCGGCGCTGGGCGTGATGTGGGAAGGCCCGGCAATGCAGGCGATGCGCCGGTGACCGCGTTGAATCAAATGCCGTGTGGCAAGATAACCGCCTTGCTGGTTGTCGGTAAGGACGGCGTCCACCTCGATATTCGGCAGGTCGCGGTCGATCAGTACGACCGGCATATCCTGGTCGATGAGAAAATTAAGTGAGTCGGCCTGGTCGCCGGTAGCCACGAAGATGATTCCATCGACCTGCCGCTTGCTCAACACGTCGACATACAGCTGTTCTCGATGGGTGTCCCGTTCGGTGTTGCATAGGATGACGCTGTAACCCAGTTTGAAAGCTCTGTCTTC
This sequence comes from Anaerolineales bacterium, assembly GCA_036393315.1. Lineage (GTDB taxonomy): Bacteria > Chloroflexota > Anaerolineae > Anaerolineales > UBA4823 > DASWHG01. The sequence continues at coordinate 14,156 of DASWHG010000197.1, forward strand.
GATACTGCGAGCGATCTCTGCAAAGAATGGGTTCGCGCTGTCGGGGAGGATCAAGCCGATGGTATGGGTTTCGCCGATTCGCAGGGAGCGGGCCAGGGCGTTTGGGCGGTAGTTCAATTCGCTCATGGCGGACAAAACCCGGGTGCGCGTCTCATCGGAGACGAAACGGGTTTTGTTGATGACGTGTGAAACCGTCGCATAAGAAACACCGGCTCTTTGAGCGACTTCTCGGATTGTGGTCATCTCTGGCACTAGAAAGAAAAGTGGTGTATACTATGAATTGATACGTAAACGTTTACGTAAACGTTTACATGATTTTATCACATGCTTCGCTGCGAGTCAATCGGTTTTTCCAAACAACGATTCCTCATCCGGTGAATTCAAGTTTGGATGGAGCGCCCATGCTTTCTACGGCACAGCAAGCGATGCGCCATTTAGAACGCTTCGCCAGTGAGATCGGCAGCCGCACCATTGGCTCGCCTGGAAATCACGCCGCAGCAGACTATATCGCAGAGCTCTTCCAGGGTGCCGGCCTGGAAGTTGAATTCCAGGATTTTCCCTGCCCGGATTGGATGGAGGAGTTCACTTCTCTAAAATTGCGAGGGGAGGTACTGGAAGTAGCTGCGAACACCTTCTCCCCGGCTTGTGATATATCTGCAATAACGCTTGCGGTCGGCACACTCGATGAACTGGAATCGGCAGAGATTCACGGCCGGATTCCAGTTTTTTATGGGGCGTTGGCACAGCACGAGCTGGCGGCCAAAGGGGCTATTTACGTATCCAATAAACACCGGAGAATTATCCAAGTGCTTGAGGAGAGGCGCCCGGCAGGGGTGATCACGGTCAATCCAACCCTGCACGGGAGGTGGCGGCTAATCGAGGATTTTGACTTGGAGATCCCATCCGTCACGGTTACGGCCAGTTCAGGGCTGAGGCTGCTTGAGCGGGTTGGCGAAAACGTGCATCTACGCATCGTTGCCCGGCGGATCCCCAGCCATTCCACAAACGTCGTCGGCCACCTGCCGGGGGCACACCCGGAGAAGATCGTGTTGTGCGCCCATTATGACACCAAGGTCGATACTCCAGGAGCCTACGACAATGCCGCCGGGGTTGCCGTCCTCCTGACTCTCGTCCAACGCCTGGCACAGACCGATCACCGCTATACCCTGGAATTCGTCGCATTTAGCGGCGAGGAGATCTACGGCCTGGGCGATATGGAATATGCCCGCCGGTTGGAGGGCGGGTTCCATCAGATCGCAGCTGCGATCAATTTCGATGGTATTGGCCCACGCCTGGCTGCCAACAGCATCGCGGTCTTCTCCGCCTCCCAGGACTTTGAAAGCCTGGTGAAAAGCCTGAGCTGGGCTTACCCGGGCGTTGTCGAGGTCGAACCCTGGCCTGCAAGTGACCATTACATCTTCTATTCAAATGGGGTTCCGAGCATCGCGCTCAGCTCTGTTGGCGTTCGAGACATCTATCACACTCCCTGGGACACGGTTGATTGGATCAGCCCAGAAAAACTGGCCGAGGTTGTTTCGCTTTCCGAGGATATTGTAGAGGCTTTGGATGCGGCTGATGCAGGGGACTTCCGTCCCGGATAATCCAGAAATCCAACAACTTCTCTTGCGAGGAGAGTTTTCTGTTTTTTAGCCGCATCGATTATTATCGTCTCTCTGGGATCTGCCGTGGTAGGGGCCATATGTGGGGGTTGTTTGCGGGCGAAGCCCGCAAACGACCCCCACATATCCCTTTTTCCACGGCGATTCCCAAAGACCCTTATTATCTGGAGATGACAGCAGTGGAATACTACATTGGCGTCGATCTCGGAGGCACGAACTTACGTGCTGCAATCATTGATACCGAAAGTGGGGAAATTCTCTGCCAGAAGAAGTGCCCTACCCTTGCCCGGCAAGGCCAGGAGGCCGTTATTGCCCGGATGCTCCAGCTCATCGAGGAACTGCCTGCAGAATGGGACCTGGCGGCATCCAAGATCAAGGGGGTTGGAATTGGCGTCCCCGGTACTCTAAATATCGATCAAGGCCTGATCCTCTTTCTAACAAATCTCCCTGGCCAGTGGCGTGAAGTGCCTCTCCAACAGATCGTGCAGGAGCGGAGCGGATACCCGGTCGCGCTCATCAACGACGTGCGCGCGATGACTTTGAGCGAGTGGGTATTCGGCGCTGGCCGTGGGGTGGATAACCTGGCGTGTTTTGCCATCGGCACGGGGATCGGCGGCGGTGTAGTGGTGAACGGCCAGTTTCACCTCGGCAACGGTGGGGCTGCCGGGGAGTTCGGCCACCAGATCGTCGAGATGGACGGACCGGCCTGTGGGTGCGGCGGCCGCGGCTGCCTGGAGCTTTATGCCTCCGGGCCTGCGATCGCCGCGATGGGTGTGAAGGAGGTGCTTCACGGGCACACGACCCGCATCGGCGAATTGGTCGATTATGACCTGAACCGCATTACGGCCGATGTCATCGTCCGGGCTGCCCAGGAGGGGGATGCAATTGCAGGAGAGATTCTCGGCAGAGCAGGGATTTACCTGGGAATCGCGGTCAGCAACGTGGTGAGCATCCTCAGCCCGAAAAGGATCGTCTTTGGTGGAGGTGTGGCTCGGGCCGGGGACCTGCTGCTCTCGTACGTGCGCCGGACGGTTCAAGAGCGGGTCCACGTGATCCCCGTGGATACGATCGAGTTTACGACCGCTGCTCTGGGAGACGAAGCGGGTTTGATCGGCGCGGCGCTCTGGGCCCGGCGCCGGCAGCCACAGCTGAAAACCTGATATGATTTTACGAAAAAGAGATAAACGAGGTATATGAATAACGATAACAACTTTCCGAAAAAAATCGCGATCGGAAGCGATCACGTTGGTTACGATCTCAAAGAAGACGTCCGCGCCTACCTGGCTGAACTCGAGATCGAATGCCAGGACTTCGGAGCCTTCTCGAAGGAACGTACGGATTACCCGCTTTTTGCCAGGCAGGTCGCACGGTACGTGGCCTCTGGAGAGGCAGATCTGGGGATCCTGATCTGCGGCACCGGAGTTGGCATGGCGATCGCCGCCAATAAAATCCGCGGGATCCGGGCGGTCTCGTGCAGCGAGCCATACAGCGCGGCCCTTTCTCGACAGCACAACGATACCAACATCCTGGCATTTGGAGCCCGGGTGGTCGGAACAGGCCTGGCCCGCATGATTGTGGAAGCCTGGTTGAAGGCAGCGTATGAAGGCGGGCGCCATTCTCGAAGAGTGGAAATGATCACGCAAATCGAAACAGAGAAACAGGAGAAGTACCTGGATGAATGAAGCCGTACATGACATGCGGAAGAAGGTTGCAGAGATTGGCAGGCTGCTGTTCGATCGCCACCTGACGGACGCAGCTGGCGGGAACATCAGCGCCCGGGTCGAGGATTTGATTTGCATGACGCCACGTTACAGCGGCAGTAAATTCCAGTGGCGGCTGCGGCCCGAACAGGTGCTGGTCAGTGACCTGCAAGGAAACCTGCTGGAAGGCGAGGGCGAGATTTCGCGCGAAGCGAAAGTCCATTTCCGGCTTTACCAGGATTTTCCCGATGGACAGGCGATCGTGCACGCCCATGCGCGCAATGCGCTGGTCTTCGCAGCTGCCTGCCAGCCGATCGAACCCATCCTGGAGGCCACCTTGAAATTTGGAACCATTCAGGTGGCTCACTACGCTCCCGCTCATTCGCACGAGTTAGCGGCGTTCGTATCCGAGTGCCTCCATGGCCAGGAGGCGCGCATCCGCAAGCAGGCCGCAGGGGTCCTCGCTCCCTGGCATGGGCTGTTCGTTATAGGCAAAGACCTGGATTCTGCCTTCGACGCAGTGGAACGCATCGACGTCAATGCCCGCTGCATTTTGTACAGCCGGCTCCTGCCCGGGATTGAATCCGCCAATCCCGAAGCCCTGCGGGCCGGCCTGGAAGATGCCATCCAGCAGTATAAATGATCGTCACCGTCACGCCAAACACCGGGATCGATTACACTCTGGCGGTACCTGGCCTGCAGCTCAACAAGACGATCCGTTCCAGCGCGAACGCCTGGGGGATGGGCGGCAAAGCCAGTGATGCTGCCTGGATCCTGGGCACGCTGCAGACTCCCGTCCTGGCGCTTGGTTTCGCCGCCGGGATGACCGGTGAAAAAATGCAGCTCATGCTGCGAGAGCGCGGTGTCACGACGGATTTTGTGTGGGTGGGGGGGGAGTCGCGGCTGAATATAATTCTCGTCAGTACCGAGGGCAGCGGCCAGTCAACCTTCACGTCCTCCAGTTTGATGGTCTCAGACGAACACCGGGAAGAACTGCTGGCGCGCTACCAGGCTGCTTTGCACCAGGCAACCTGTGTGATCCTCGGGGGGACACTTCCAGACGGCGTGCCGCTCGATCTCTATCCACAAATGATTACGCAGGCTCGCGACCGGGGCATTCCGGTAATTTTTGATGCCAGCGGCCCGGCGCTGCAAGCGGGGTTGGAAGCGCGGCCGTCCATCATCAAGCCGAACCTGGATGAACTCGGCCAGTTGTTAGGGTTCGTGCCCCCGTCTTTGACTGAAATCTATCGGGCAGCTCGGCGCCTGCAGCAGGATTACGGGACAGATGTGATCGTGACGCAAAGCAGCCAGGACGCCGTGGCCGTTCTTGGGGAGCGCTCATATCAGATCCCAGCGCTTCCTCTCCCGATCTCCAGCGTGGCCGGGGCAGGAGACGGCGTTCTGGCCGGGATGGCGCTCGCTTTCTCCCACCTAGAACCTCTGGAAAATGGTCTCAGATACGGATTTGCCCTGGCGGGCGCCGTCCTGCAGACGCTGGCAACGGCGGACTTCCGGGTCGAGGATTACCTGGAGCTTCTCCCACGGATCACATTGATCCCGTTCCAGGGAGACACCCCCTGATTATCCTCCCAAAGAAGCACTCACCTGGTCGTCAGCATTCTCCATCTGTTCTCACGAGGGGAGAAAGTGGCACCTATTCATTCTTTGCTGCACCTGGAACGGAGAGGTTTCTGATCCTCATCACGATCGAGACGATAACCTGAAGCGAGATCACCAGCAGGAGGATAAGCACCGCGATGTTGATTTGGCCCGTGACAAGGGTCCATAAAAACAGGGCGGCGGTGATGAGAAAGATGCGAAAAAAGATCTTCAGCTGGCTTCTGACCCAGCTCTGCTGGTTTTCCACCTGATCCTTGCGAACTTGTATCTCTTGAGTCTGGTCTGGATCTTCTGACCAAAATTGACCTTCAATGGGAGCCGATCGAAACTGGCTGGCCCTCTCCAGATCATATTCCTCTCTTTTCAATGGGTCAATCAAGACCCCGTAAGCTTCATTGATGCGCTGCATTTGCTCCGTCGCCAGCGGGTCATCGACGCGATCAGGATGGTGCTCGAGCGCTAACCGCCGGTAGGCAGCCTTGACGTCCTCGGTAGAAGCGTTTGAGGCTATCTGCAAGATTGCGTAGTAATCTCTTTCATCCACAGCCAATCACATTCCTTTACACCCGGCTGACCTTCATCTTTGAGGTAACCTATTTTATCAATAAAGCAAACATTTGTTTCATTAAAGTTGCCCTCATTGAGATAATTAACGTGAGGACGGGAAAAGAGATTCCATTTTCCTGATCCCGAACTGATGTTATTTACGATAAATTCTAAATGCTCGCGAAATTTCATGTTAGAATCAGGGGGAGAAAGTAAAGTTCTGGTCATCTGGTCTGTTCCTTTTCGAAATACCTGGCATCAGAGTTGCATAAAGGTAATGAACGCCGAGAGTTTAAGGCGGCTCGCAGATCAAGATATCGATATTTACCAGTTATGGGGCAAGGCCGCAGACCTCAGGGCCTGCGGTTTTTTCATGGGTCAGAGGAGGGACAGCATCATTTGAGCCACCCCCCACCACAATCTGTTGAGGGCGGGCCGACAGGTTCGTCTCAGCTGCCTCCATCACGCTCGAATAAACCCGGCAGGATGGCTGTTGCCATTGTCAATTACAATACCCGGGATCATCTGCGTGATTGTCTCGCCTCGGTCCAGGGAAACAAACCGAGCGAGGTGGTTGTCGTCGATAATGCTTCTTCTGATGGCAGCGTCGAGATGGTCCGGACAGAATTTCCCACCGTAATTATGCGGGAGAACGACCGCAACACCGGTTATGGGGCGGCGGCAAATCAGGGGATATCACAATGTCGTTCGGAATACGTTCTTCTGCTCAACAGCGATACGGTTTTACCGGGTGGAGCACATAAAGCGTTGAGTGAGTACATGGACCAGAACCCGCGGGCGGCCGTCGTCGGACCTCGCCTCGAATACCCCGATGGCAGGCTGCAGGTATCTTCTTTTCCATTCCCATCGCCACTTTACACTTTCTTACGATCTACCAGTTTCGGCTCCCTGATCAGCCGGATCCCTATTCTCCGGGAACGCTACCTGCCATCCTGGTCGCACATGCAGGCGCGCATCGTCCCCTGGGTGCTCGGCGCCGTTATGGTGATCCGCAGGGAGGCGTTCGAGATCGTGGAGGGCTTCGACGAATCTTTCTTCATGTTCTCGGAGGAAGTCGACCTTTGCTACCGCCTGTGGTCGGCCGGATGGGAGGTGCACTTCACTCCGGTTGTAACCATTGTCCACATCGAAGGCGCCAGCACAAAGGGCTGTTACGCTGAGATGGAGCTGCTCAGGTACTCCAGCACACGAAAGTTTTATCAGCAGCATTACTCAAAAAGAAGAATCAGCCAGCTCAAATTGCTAACGACCTATTTCATGCTCAGAAACATTTTGTTCGATTATGCCAGGCTGGCTTGGAAAGGCCTGACTCAAAGCTCATCCGGAGCAGGTGAAAATTTGGTATTATGGAAAAAAGTTCTTTACAGTGCCTGGGAAGACCCAGGAAGATGAAGTCCACCTTTTGGAAAAAAAGAGTAGTTCAGCTGCTGGGGATGGGATGAATTTAAAACCAAACCGTGAGATGCCAGAATACCCAGGTTTGCTGATCGAGGAACCAAACCTATCCGCGCCTGCAGATCACCCGGCGAAAACCATTATCGAGCCGCCGCGCGGCTGGCAGGTCATCAACCTGCGGGAAATCTGGCGATACCGGGAGCTGCTCTACTTTTTAGCCTGGCGTGACGTAAAAGTCCGCTACAAGCAGACGGCAATTGGCGCTCTATGGGCAGTGCTGCAGCCATTCCTTACAATGGTTGTTTTTTCGATTCTCTTTGGACGTTTGATGGGATTGGATACTGAAGGTGCACCGTATCCGGTCTTCGCCTACGCCGCCTTGCTGCCCTGGACATTTTTTTCTGGAGCCTTCACCCGGTCAGGCAACAGCCTGATCTCCGATGCTAACCTGATCTCGAAAGTTTATTTTCCCCGGTTGATCTTGCCGTTTTCAGCCGTGATATCGATGCTCGTCGACTTCGGGATCGCCTTTATCATCCTGATTGGAATGATGCTCTATTACGGCATCACCCCTGGAGCTGCCGTGCTCGTCCTCCCGCTTTTCCTGCTGCTTGCTTTCCTTACTGCACTCGGGATCGGCTTGTGGCTATCGGCGCTCAATGTCAAGTACCGGGATATTACCTACGTTATCCCGTTCATGGCGCAGTTCTGGCTGTTCCTTACGCCGGTCGCTTACCCGACTTCGCTTATCCCGGACCGCTGGCAGCTCCTTTACAGTTTGAACCCGATGGTTGGGGTCGTCGAAGGCTTCCGTTGGGCCTTGTTAGGCAACCCATACATCCCTGGGATGCCGTTGATCTTGTCGACGGGGGCGGTTCTGGCATTATTCATTGGCGGCCTTTTTTACTTCCGCCGGATGGAGAATGAGTTCGCAGATGTGGTGTGAGCAATGAGTGAACCGGCTGTTCGGGTTGAAAGGGTAGGAAAACGCTACCGGATCGGCGGTCCGCAGATGGGCTACGTTACTTTGCGGGAGGCGATCGTGACTGCCGCACAGGTGCCCTGGCAGATCCTGCGCGATGGCGGCCCAAGGAACTCCCGGAAGGAATTTTGGGCATTGAAAGACGTATCTTTTGAGGTCAGGCAGGGAGAGGTGCTGGGAATCATTGGGAGGAATGGGGCTGGCAAGAGCACGTTGTTAAAGATCTTAGCGCGCGTCACCCACCCGACAACCGGCCGCGCCGAGATCAGCGGGCGAGTTGGTTCGCTGCTCGAAGTGGGCACGGGCTTCCATCCGGAGCTGACCGGACGTGAAAATATCTTCTTGAACGGCGCCATCCTTGGGATGAAGAAGGTCGAGATCCTACGAAAATTCGACGCGATCGTGGATTTTGCGGAAATCGACAAATTCCTGGATACCCCGGTCAAACGTTATTCAAGCGGTATGTATATGCGCCTCGCTTTCTCCATTGCTGCCCATCTCGATCCGGAAATCCTGATCGTCGATGAGGTGCTGGCCGTCGGCGACTCAGCTTTCCAGAAAAAATGCCTGGGAAAGATGGGGAGAGTGGCCAGTGAGGGGCGGACGGTCTTGTTTGTCAGCCACAACATGCCTGCAGTGGTGTCACTATGCGATCGTGCTCTTTTGCTGGAAAGCGGGAAACTGGCCGCTGAAGGATCCCCGGCGAGCATCGTGCAGCAATACCTGGCAAAGGAGATGTCCACCTCGGTCATCCCGCTGGACCAGCGCGAGGACCGCTCAGGCGATGGGAGCGCTCGAATCGAGTTTCTCAAGGTTGAAAGCACCGACCCGGATAAAATCATCCGCTCGGGGAGCCGCTTGAAATTGACCATTGGCTACAGCAGTGACAGATCTGTTCAGCGGCCTCAATTCGTGGTTTCCATCTATGACCAGATGGACACAGGGATTTTCCTGCTCCACAATGACTTTGTGGGCGGATTGCCCGAGACCCTGCCGTCCAGAGGGAGCGTCACCTGCCTGACAGATCCGATCAATTTGACTCCCGGTCGCTGTTACGTGCATATTGAACTGCTCAAAGGCAATGTCAGGGCCGATCTCGTGCCTTATGCAGGCTATTTCGATGTTGAAGCCGACGATCTTTTTGGATCCGGGATGGTCCCGCCCCGTGATTGGGTGCTGTATATGTTAGGCCACAGCTGGTGGCTCAATGAGGACTGATCTCAGCCGTTTGCGGAACCCGATCATTACCAGGCAGGCGCTGCTCGCCTCGGTATTTCTTATCGCTCTCGCCATCCGCCTGTTTAACATTGGCGACCCGCCGTTGGATTTCCACCCTACTCGCCAGTACCGTTCCCTGGTGATTTCCAGGGGCTACTATTATCAAAGCCAGGCTTCTATTCCTGAGTGGAAGAGAGAAGTTGCCCGGATAAACATGGAAAAACAGGGGATCCTCGAGCCGCCGGTGATGGAGCTGATTGTGTCGAACGCCTACCGTATTGCCGGAGGCGAGAATTTCTGGGTCTCACGGGCATTCACAACCCTGTTCTGGCTGGTGGGTGGCGTTTTGCTTTACCGGATCGCCAGGAGGATCGCCGATCCTTTCGCAGCCCTGTTTGCCGTTGCCTTTTATCTTCTGCTGCCATTCTCAGTCGCGGCGAGCCGGAGTTTTCAGCCGGATCCGCTCATGATTATGCTGCTACTCGCCGGTATCTTTGCCGTGCTGCGATACGATGAGGGACCTTCCATCCCCCGGCTGGCAGTAGCCGTTTTTCTCGCGGCGGCCGCGATCTTTGTCAAACCGGTCTCGTCCTTCGCCATCTATACCGTGTTCATCTCCCTCTCCCTGTACAGGCATGGCCTCATGAAGGCGATCACACATCCAAGGTTTCTCTTGTTTTTTCCGGTCACACTCCTGCCCAGCCTGCTGTTCTACGTCTACGGAATCCTGAACACACAGGTGATGCTGGCCCAGACCCAGACAAGTTTCCTCCCAGGCTTGTTGATCGACCCGTTCTACTGGCGAGGCTGGCTCACGAATATCAATACAGTCGTTGGGTATCCTTCATTTCTCTTGGCCCTCCTGGGGGTTCTTTTATTCAGGAGTGGCCAGCCCCGGGTTTTCGTGGTTGGATGGTGGGCCGGCTACGTTCTTTTCTGCCTTGTTTTCAACTATCACATCGCCACCCATGATTACTACCACTTGCAGCTGGTACCTCTGGTAGGCCTGTCACTGGGTCCTCTTGCAAGCCTGGTCGCCCACCGGCTGCTGGATGCTAACCCGGCCTGGTACGAGCGCGCCGGCATCGCGGCGATCTTACTTGCGGGACTGGCTCTCACCCTTTACTCTGGGTTAAGCCGGCTGGCAAGCCATGGGTCCGAGACTGAAGTCAGGGTAGCCGAAGAGGTTGGAGCGGATGTGGATCACAGTACCAGGACGGTTTACCTGGATTCGGACTACGGTCTTTCTCTGGAATACCACGGGGAGCTTTCCGGAGTCCCCTGGCCGCTCCTCTCCGATCTGGAATGGGAGCGGTTGGCCAGGATGCCTGTGTTCGAGGCGGGGGAACGGTTCGAGACGGATTTCGCAGCCGATCAACCCGACTATTTCATCGTTATGGACATGTACGAATACGAACAGCAGGCTGATCTAAAGGGATTCCTGACCCAGAATTATTCTGTACTTGCTCAGAACGATAATTACCTGATATTCGATCTGCAGGGGAGATAGATGTCGAAAGCGATGACAGGCAGTGAAGGTCTCAAAGCTGTGCTCATATTTTTACACCTTCCAAAAGCGGCTGGAAGCACCTTGGCTCGCATCATCGAGCGCCAGTATGGGCAGGGAAATGTTCTCAGGCTTTATGAATCGATCCGCGGGGAGGAGGTTGCGACTCTCTCCCCTGAACGAAAAGAGAATCTCCGGGCGCTGATCGGGCATTTTTACTTTGGCGCGCATATCTATGTAACGAGACCCGCGACATACATCACAATCCTTCGAGATCCAGTTCAACGAATCATCTCTCATTACTATTATGTGCGTCGAGAACCCAGCCATTATCTTTATCCGGCGGCCCAGCAGCTCAGCTTGTGCGAATACGTAATCCATTGTGGCAAGGCCGAGCCCAATAATGACCAGACCCGGCTGTTGGCTGGAAGCGAGCATGCATTGGAAGATGGAACCTGGTCTGCAGAAATGTTGCCCGCAGCAAAAGTGAATCTACGAGATCACTTTTCGGTGGTCGGGCTGGTTGAGGAGTTCGATCGATCGCTGATATTATTTAAACGAGTTTTGGGTTGGCGAAGTCCCTTCTACATTAAACAAAACGTATCCCGCCGCCATGCAGGAAATGGAGGGATCCCTGAAGAGGCGATCCGGGTGATCCGTACCTACAACGAGATGGATATTCATCTGTACGCTTACGCCAGGCAGCTTCTCGACGAACAAGCGCGCTTGGATGGAGAGTCGCTCGAGCGGGAACTGCGCCTGTTTAGAACAATGAATGCCATCTTCGGCAGGTTGAACGGGATAAAAGCAGCAGCTGCCGGCAGACTGCGAGCTTGAAACCAGTTTGGAATGAAAATCGCTTATATCATTTCTGTTTATAAATATCCCGAACAGCTCGTCCGCCTCGTCTCGAGGCTGAATCACGCGGATGCTTCCTTTTTCGTGCACGTCGATAAAAAGGCGGCGGATTCTGTTTACCAAAAAGCTGTCGAAAGCAGCCGGCATCTGCCGAACGTACATTTCCTCAAACGATACCGCTGCTATTGGGGCGGCTTCGGACACGTGCAAGCTACAATGGAGGGCCTGGACGAGATTTTCAGGAGGGATATCCCCTTTGATTACGCCATCCTGCTCACCGGGCAGGATTACCCGATCAAAACCAACGAACAAATCCTGGATTTCTTGAAGCGGAATAAGGGAAATTCTTTCATGCATCATTTTCCGCTTCCCACCGACCAGTGGGATGACACCGGACTGGCCAGGGTGGAAAACTGGCACCTGCGCTGGTTTGGCCGGCACCTTGTTTTCCCTGGCGACCTGTCTCCTTCTCTCAAACGCACATTCCCGAAGGATCTTCAGCCTTATGGTGGTTCCTCGTACTGGTGCTTATCGAAAGAATGTATCGAATACGTTCATCGATTCATCCACCATAACCGTCCATTTGTCAATTTTTTCAAATACGTGGATGTCCCGGATGAGATCTTTTTTCAGACGATCCTGATGAACTCACCTCTTGCAGGGAGCGTGATGAATGATGACTTGCGGTACGTCGAGTGGAAAGATCCAGACTCGGGCAGCCCCGCAGTCTTGCGGGTAGAAGATTTCGAGCGGATCATCCGCTCGCCGAAATTTTTTGCCCGGAAATTTGATGCCTTGGTCGATGCGGAGGTGCTCGACCGGATCGACCGTGAGCTGGCATTGGATCAGGTGAGATGAGCAACCAACCCCTGGTTACCTGCATCATGATCTTCCTGGATGCCGAAAAATTCATTCAGGAAGCCATCGAAAGCGTTTTCGCCCAGACCTACCCGGCCTGGGAGCTGTTGCTGGTAGACGATGGCTCTACCGATGGCAGTACCGAGATCGCTCGGAAGGTTGCGCAGCGGCATCCGGAGAGAGCCGGCTATCTGGAGCATCCCGGTCACCAGAATCACGGGATGAGCGCTGCCCGGAACCTGGGCATCGCCAATGCTAGAGGGGAATACATCGCTTTCCTGGATGCAGACGATGTCTGGCTGCCAAACAAGCTCGAGCGCCAGGTCGCACTCCTGTCCTCCCGGCCGGAAGTCTGCATGGTCTACGGGCCCACGCAATGGTGGTACAGCTGGACAGGGGACCCGGAGGATACCCGCCGGGACTACATCCACGAGCTGGGGGTAGCTCCTAACACCCTGCTGCAGCCGCCCGAACTGGTAGCCCGCTTCCTGAGAACCGAAGGGATTTCACCCTGCACTTGCAGCGTCCTGCTGCGCCGGGAGGCGGTGGAAAGGATGGGGGGGTTCGAAGCGACCTTCCGGGATTTGTACGAGGACCAGGCATTTTTCGCGAAGCTTTGTTTGCAGGAGCCGGTGTATGTCTCGGCTGAATGCCTGGCCAGGTACCGGCAGCATCCTGGTTCTAATTATTCGGCAACACAGAATACGGGCAGGTACGATGCAGCTCGCCCGGCCTTCCTGAATTGGCTGGCTGCTTACCTGTCGAAACAAGACGTAAAAGACGCAGCGTTGTGGGCGGCGCTGCGCCGGGAGATGTGGCCTTATCGTTATCCGGGCCTGCTGCGTCTGGTCCAACGGGTGAGGCAATCGGTCCTTGGCCGGATGGTTCATTTCTTCCGCCTGGCAAGGGCGCGCTGGCTGGGCCTCCCGGTTATCCGGCAGCTGCGCGGCATGCAGTTCCGGCGTCTTCAGCCGCTCGGCCGCGGCCGGCAGCTGGGGACTCCGGTCGTGAGGCATTACTGGGACCGCTTTCTAAGACAGCACCAGGCAGATATCCGGGGGATCGCCCTGGAGATCGGTACGACGGCGACGGTCCGGCAGTACGGCGGCGAGGCCTTGACTCGGGCGGACGCGATCGACCTGGCTGCGCACAGTCCCGAGGTAACCGTCGTAGCAGACCTGGCCCGCGCCGACCACCTCCCTGGGGACAGTTATGACTGCTTTATCAACCAGTTTACAACACACCTGATATACGATATCGAAGCCGCTCTCTTCCACGCCGTCCGGATCTTGAAGCCGGGAGGCGTGCTGCTGATCAACTTCCCATGCGTGGACTACTATTTCCCCCGCGGCCTGGACATGGGCACCGGCGAGCCGCTTTTCATGTACTGGTGGTTTACCCCGATCCAGGTCGAGAACTTGTTCAGGCAGGTTGGGTTGGGGGAGGGGGATTATGCCCTGGCCGTCTACGGCAACCTCTTCACGCGCATCGCTTACCAGCTGAATATCCCGGCAGAGGAGCTCAGCCAGCGGGAATTGGAATACGACGATCCCGGACACCCGCTGTTAATCTGTGCTCGAGTGGTCAAACCGGATAACTGGCGCGGGCAGAAACCGGCTTACCGTGAACCCTGGCGGCCCGACACCTCACCGGCAGCCTGGAATCCGGTGACGGGCCATTATTCGAGCTGACTCGCCTCAAGTGGCTGTGGCAGAATGAGGCATTTTCATTTTTCGACCTGACCAATAGTTGATTCGGATGAGTGAAAGTTTAAATCACAGTGAACGCTCGACGCAGTCCTCTGGGACGTTAGACCGGCGGAAAATGGTTTTCGCTATAGCCGCTGTCCTGCTGGTCGCAGCCATCTCGGTCGCGCTCACCATGCAGGGTTGGAAATCGAGGGCGATCGCGTTCGACATGTTACCCTTTGTTTATGGGGTGAGGAACTTCCTGGAGACCGGCAGCCTTCCACAGCATGGCGATACCGGAAGTTACGGTTCCTTCAGTCCTCCCGGCCCGGCCTGGCTGATGCTTCCCAGCACGCTCCTGTTCTCGGATCCGCGCCTTTCGGAGTATACCGGCGCTGCATTGCTTCACTTCTCGACCCTGCTCGGCCTGTTCTTTTTAGCGCGGCGCTATTTTGGCCTGTGGTGCGGTGTACTGGCAGCCTTGCTTTACGGGCTTTCCGATCAGGGCCTTTTCTTTGCCGGGTCGCTGTGGCCGATTGGCCGGCCCGATTTCTACTTCTGGACCGTCTTCTTTACCAGCCTTTGGGTGTTGCGCAGGGACGGGAGATATCTCGCCGCCGCGCTGGGTGTTTGGGGGCTGGGGATGTTCGAGGATATGGCCATTACGCCGGTTTTCTTTATCCTGCCAGTGGCCTGGCTGTACTATCGTCCGCCGGTCCGGATCCCGCCTCTGCTCGTAGCTGCAGCGGTTGTCCTGGTCGCCTGGGCGCCTTACCTGAGGTTCGAGGCAACCCGTGGGTTTGTGGATATCCGCTCCCAGCTCCTGCAGAAGTCGATTTTTCCGCAAAATTACCGTAAAGCCTGGTGCGACCCAACCCGGGAGATGCTGTCCCTGGATAGCGGCGAAGATCAGGCTCAGGCAGTCCTGATCCAGGCGGAGGATACCCCGGCGGGTCCCGGCGCGCTATTCCAAACGGCTGCCGCCATCATGGAAAAGGCCCTGTACAACTTCCAGCCCGTCGCGCCCCTACCGGGCGCTCCTCTGGTCTTGCTGCTGCTCACCCTGGTCAGCGTGTTCGTGTTGAGCGTCCCCGGAGCTCAGCCATTCCCAGGGGAGCGGGTTAAATGGCCACGCCTCCAGGTCAACTGGGTGACGCTCGCTGGTCTTGGGATGATCCTTCTGGGCATGCTGGTGAGCGAATTCACCCTGGGGCTGTTCCTTGGCGCCTCCCATCCCCTCGTGG
>DASWHG010000198.1:0-12684 GCA_036393315.1 Anaerolineales bacterium
CATATCCCTTTTTCCACGGCGATTCCCAAAGACCCATTTTGCATACTTAAAGTGGCTGTGGTGGGGAAAAATGGAAGCATAGTGAATGAGCAAAACGATCGCTGCTAAGCGAAAACCAACGAAGCCAGCCCGGCGCGAGGATGAAAAACGAACCGCCCAGCTCGAATCATTACGCCAGGCCAGCCTGAGCTTAACAGCCAGTCTGGATTTAAGCACAGTCTTGAACGCGATCCTCGAAAGCGCGCTTGGAATGCTGCGGGGAGGCAGCAGCGGCCATATCTTCCTCTACTTTCCGGAGGGTGAGGGCAGGTTGGATTTTGGAGCGGCGCTGCTGGCCGACGGGAGGCGGGGAGAAGCGATCGCCCAGCCGCGTCCGGAAGGATTAACCTACTCCGTCGCCCGGACTGGAGAACCCATCCTGGTGGCTGATATGCACTCCCACCCCATCTATCAAGGTGCGCCTGCCTCCTGGACCGGCTCGATCATCGGCCTGCCTCTTAAAATCGGCCAGCGAGTAGTCGGTGTGATGAACATCGCTCACCTGGAGAAGGACGCCTTTTCCCTGGCCGATCTTACCTTGCTCCGTTTGTTAGGCGACCAGGCAGCCATTGCGATCGAAAACGCCCGGCTTTTCGAACAGGCGGCGACTGAGCGGCGCCACATCGCCCTGCTTTACGATATCAGCCGGGAACTGGCTCCCCTGCAGAGCACTGACGACATCTTACGCCGGGCGATTACGGTCGTATGCGAATCTTTGGGCGGTTCGGCCGGGACCGCTTTTCACTACCTTCCCGATGAGAACCGGTTGAGCTTGCGCGGGGTTTACGGTTACTCTGAAGTAGAGGCGAATCTCATCGAGGAGCGGGTCAATCTTTATCCAGGAGTCGGGTTGGGGGGGTGGGTGGCGCAACGCCTGCAAATGGTCAATATTCCGGAGGTGCAGGCAGACCTTCGCTGGATTCGAATCCCGGGTGTGGATGAAGAGGTTCATGCCGCTTTGGCCGGTCCAATTTTTCACCGGGATCGTTTATTGGGTGTTTTGGTGCTTTACCATCCGGAGCCGGCTGCCTTTTCTGACCAGCAGTTGAATTTACTGGAGACCATCTGCCAGCAGGTCGGATTGGCGTTGAGCAACGTCGAGCGCTATCAGGAAATCCAGCACCTGCTGGATCTGCTGGCTGCCGAGCAGCGCAGGCTGGAACGGCTCGTGGAGTGGCTGCCTGTTGGGATGCTCGTGCTGGATGAGGATCACAACCTGGTGCTGGTGAACTCCTTAGGGAGCGAGATCCTGGGAATGCTTGGGCCGGGCGCTTTAGGGGAGCAGCTCCTCCATCTCGGACCACTCTCGATTGAGGAGCTGATCGCCCGTCACGAGGAGCCCATCCCGGTGGAGGTATCGCTTCCCGGGCCTCCTCGCCGGACGTTTGAAATTCAGCTTCGATCCTTGGGTACGGATGGCCCTCAATGGATCATCACGCTGCGAGATGTCACCCAGGAGCGGCTGAACCAGACACGCACACAGATGCAGGAACGCCTCGCGACGGTTGGACAGCTGGCGGCCGGCATCGCTCATGATTTCAACAACATCATGGCTGCGATCCTGGTCTACACCGATTTGTTAATGCGTGATCTTGATATCAACCCACCCGCTCGGGAACGATTGGGTGTTATCCAGCAGCAGGTGCAGCGGGCGGCCAGTTTGATCCGCCAAATTCTGGACTTCAGCCGCCGGTCTGTGATGGAGCAGAGCACGCTCGACCTGCTACCCTTCGTTAAAGAGCTGGATAAGCTTTTGGGCCGAGTGCTCCCAGAGACGATCCGGCTGGACCTGATCTACCAACCGGAAACCTATCTGGTAAATGCAGACCCGACGCGCCTCCAACAGGTTTTTATGAATCTGGCAGTCAATGCTCGCGACGCAATGCCGGATGGCGGTCTCCTACGATTTGAACTGGGCCGCTTACACCTGGAACCCCAGGATACGCCGCCTGTTCCTTACCTGCCTGCCGGCGACTGGATACATATCACGGTTGCTGATACCGGGAAGGGAATCTCCGCGGAAGTCCTCCCGCACATTTTTGAGCCGTTCTATACGACGAAACCGGTCGGCCAGGGGACAGGCCTGGGGTTGGCCCAAGCCTACGGCATCATCAAACAGCACGAGGGCTACATTGAGGTCCACAGCCGGGTCGGCGAGGGGGCGAGTTTTGACATTTACCTGCCAGCGCTTCCGGTCCCCGAACTGCCTGCCCCGGAGCCAGAGGAAGCATCTGGGAAAAATGGGCAAGGAGAAATCATCCTGGTGGTTGAAGATGATGCAGTGACCCGCGATGCGCTGCAAGCGCTGCTCGAAGCGCAGAATTATCTGGTGCTGACGGCTTCTAACGGTGTGGAGGCATTGAATGTTTATGAACAGCACGACAATGGGATTGATCTGGTAATCAGCGACGTGGTGATGCCGGAGATGGGTGGTTTTGCCCTCTATCAACAGCTGCGGGAGAGGTTTCCGCAGTTGAAAATGCTCTTCGTTACCGGCCACCCGCTGCAAGAAGAGAATCAAACGATGCTTTCAGAGAGCGGCGTTTCCTGGCTGCAGAAACCTTTCTCGGTGCCGGACTTCAGCCAGGCAGTGCAGATACTGCTAAGCGAGGGATAGAGAACGCTTAACCGGCCTTCTTCTCGTGTCCATCCAGCAGCACCAACGGGATACCGTAGATCGGGTGGGGGACAATGTGTAGTGGCACCTGATAGACTTCTGTCAGATGTTCAGGCGTGAGCACGGAAGCAGGCGTTCCACAAGCTCGAAGATGCCCCTTAACCAGGAGCGCGACCTGGTCTGCATACTGGGCAACCAGATTTAGATCGTGGATCGCCATCACGATGGCCAAATACTGCTCTCGGGCCAGTTCTTGGATCAGGTGAAGCAGGCTGGATTGGTGCTTTAAATCCAGGTGAGCCGTGGGTTCATCCAAGAGCAGGATAGGGGTATCCTGGGCCAGGGCACGCGCCAGTAAGACCAGCTGCTGTTCACCCCCGGAGAGTTCCTCTACCCGCTGACCGGCAAACGAAAGGGTGCCGGTACGCTCCAAAGCCCAGAGAGTGCGCTCTCGATCTTGAGGGCCGGGCCTTCCCAACCAGCCAAGATAAGGGGTGCGGCCCAGCAGCACGGTCTGCCATACGGTGTAGCCGGTGGGAAGACGGCGGGCCTGCGGAACCACCGCCATGCAGCGGGCACGCTGGACGATGGAAAGGCTGTACAAATCCTGCCCATCCAGGTATACGGCGCCGGCCTGAGGGCGCAGGACGCCGCTCACCGCGCGAAAGAGAGTCGTCTTCCCGGCGCCGTTTGGGCCGATGAGGGCGAGGATTTCTCCACGTTCGACGCCGAGGGTGATGTCCGCCAGCGCGGGCTTTGAGCCGTAGCTTACCGATAGGGATTGGACCGCAAGTGGTTTCTGTTCTGTCATTGTGCTACTCTTGGACCGGCGCTCGAAGGTAGCGGCGCAGGACCCATAAAAAGAAAGGGGATCCGGCCAGTGCGGTGATTACCCCTACGGGCAGCTCCTGAGGGGCCAGGACGATCCGGGCGAGTAAATCAGCCAGCAGCAGGCTCGTCGCTCCGCCCAGGATCGAGAGGGGGACCAGGTGGCGGTAATCCGGTCCCCATAGGATTCGCACCACGTGGGGGACGACCAGGCCGATAAACCCGATGATACCCGAGAAAGAGACTGCAGCTGCCGTCGCCAGCGAGGCGGCCAGGATCAAAATCGCTTTGGCGCGTTCGACCGGTAAGCCCATCTGCTGGGCCTGTTCGTCGCCGAATTGAAGTGTGTTGAGAGCATGGCTGGAAACCATGACCAGACTCAAGCCTAGGCCCACGTAAGGCAGGGCCGCGTAGACTGGACTCCAACCAGTCATCGAGGAACCGCCCAGCAGCCAGGCCAGCGCCCTGCGCACCTCTCCTTCCGACTGGAGCATGAGGAAGGAGGTCAGAGCGGAAGCGAATGAACCGACGGCCACGCCGGCCAGGATCAGGGTCACGGACGGCGTCACGCTGCCGGAGCGGGCCAGGGTGTAGACCAGGCTAACCGTGAGAAGCGCGCCGATAAACGCCGCGACCGGCACGGCGAAAAGCCCGGAAATATTTCCCGGCCAGCGGTAAACCATTGCCATTATGGCTCCCAGGCCGGCCCCGGAGGCCACCCCGATCAAGTAAGGATCGGCCAGGGGATTTCGGAAGATGCCCTGGTAGGTCGCTCCACTGCCGGCCAGGGCTGCACCGGTCAGGGCCATCAGGGCAGTGTGCGGCAGGCGAATCCGGAAGACGATCGTATGGATGGTCTCCGGCCACTGCGCACCGGGGGCTGCCAGCATCTGGGCCAGGGTGCCAGGTGGGATAAAGACTGCCCCAATCGCCACGCTCAAAAGTATTGCGCAGGCCAGGAGAAGAATATTTACCAGGTAGGGGCCAGCCAGTGTTTTCATCCGTGCTTGCAAGGAACGAACCGGGGAAACCCGGGCAGGTTTCCCCGGTCGCTCAGCGTGTCAATCGAACAGCTCCGGATGGAGCAGTTTTGCCAACGTTTCGAGCCCTTCGACCAACCGGGGACCGGGGCGGCTGACCAGGTTATCGTCGAACGGATAAACCCGCCCATTTTCCACCGCGGCCAGTGATTCCCAACCGGAACGCTGTCCTACAGACTCGGGTGTAGCGCCGTAGGCCGCATCGCCGAGCAGGATGATGTCAGGGTCTTCGATCACCAGCTTTTCCAGGCTTAACTGCACGTATTGGCCTTCGATATCTGCCGCGACGTTCTCACCCCCTGCCATGCTGATCAGGGTGTCGATAAAAGTACCCGGACCGGCGGTCCAGGGCGCGTTCGGCTCGGTGCTGTCCAGCTCGTAAAAAACGCTGGGTGATTCGCCGGCCCCTGCAACCAACCGCTCGACTTCGGCCACTCGCTCCTCCAGGGATGCAGCCAGTTCGGCAGCTTCTGCTTCGTGGCCGGTCAGCTGGCCAACGGTCAACAGGTTCGCATACATTTCATCCATGCTGGTCGGATTGGCCAGCCAGAAGACGTTCAAACCCAGGTCCGCCAGCGCCTGGACCTGCTCGGGCGTATTGATCTCAGCAGCCAGAACCAGGTCGGGTTCCAGGTTCACGATGGCTTCCAGGTTGTAATCCCCAAAGCCACCGCCAACGCTGGGGAGATCTTTCACTTGAGATGGGAAATCTGAAAACTCGTCGCGACCGACGACCTGGTCGCCGGCCCCGATCGCGAAGAGGATTTCTGTATTGGAGGGGGCCAGAGAAACGATCCGCTGTGCCGGAGCCGCCAGCTGCACCTGGCGTCCGAGCCCATCGGTGATTTCGACCGCCGCCGTTGTGGGTTCCGCAGTCGCCGGCGCAGTTGCTTCGGCGGCCGGGTTTGCTCCCGGCGCGCATCCAGCCGATATCAGGATAACCGCCAGAGCCAGGAATACGAGGATGAGGATCCGTTTTTGGAACATGAATTACTTCTCCAAAAGTCGTTGCTAAGTCGAATCGAAAGCCCCTGTCACGAGGACAGGGGCAGGAAAGCCGGACAGTGATTTGCGATCATTAATCAGCCATCGGAGCGGTCCCACCCCCTTTCCACGAGGTAGTGGTAAACCCAACCAGGGCGGGCGGCCTGGCTCACCTGTCAGGAGATGCCTGGTAGTCGGAGCGTTTATTGCGTGACTACGGAATCCCTGCCAGATTTACAGTTGCGGGTCAGCGCCGGACTCTCACCGGCTTCGCCTTTAATCCTTCCCATCCGGGGGGTAAGGCACCCTTGGTTGATTGAATATGCAATTGTGGATTGATTGTAAGCGAGGGTTGGATCTGAGTCAAGTAACTCATTTCCTATCAAGAGTGTAAAGATTTATCACCCGTTCTTTGGTTACTTTTTAGCAAAAGTTTACGATAATGATCATACCTACAGCAGTGACAAAGATCAGTATTTTGCCCATATTTGATGCTTCGGTACTTTTGGCCTATTGCCGGAGGTGGTAGGGAAATTATATAAATGGTGACACAAATTGCTTAGATAAAGGCAAACTTGCCGAAAGACAAGGACGCAAAGTTACGGGTCTAAGCGGCGGATCGCCGTAAGATTGCCGGACTGCCTAGCAAGGGTTTGAAAAGAAGCCCTCGAGGTTATCTTCTTCTTTATGAGGCTTCCAGTATGCCCGGCAAGCCCTTCTGAGCGCCCTGATTTCTAAGAATAGGCATACGAAGATACGAATGAGGAAGATGAGAAAAAAAAGAGACTACAAACCAGACCGTGTCATCCGTTTGATCCTCGTCTTTGTGGTTGGCTTATTCTCCATTTGGGCAAGCCCGAGGATCCCATTCCAGACAATCGACCAAGCGAGGGCTGCCCCTCAGGAGAACGTATTTCTCCCTGTGGCTTTGAATGGCATCATCTTAGAAGATTCACCCTCGCCCTCTCCTCCCCCTTCTTACGATGGTTGGCTCAGCTACTTGAATTATTACCGGTCTTTGGCCGGGCTGCTGCCCGTTGCGGAGAACAAGAGCTGGGCCGAAGGCAGCTGGTACCACTCGCGCTACATGGTTAAGAACGATCACGTCGGGCACGGGGAAGACCCGGGAAATTTCTGGTACACCCCAGAGGGGGACCTCGCTGCCCAGTCTAGCAATCTGGTGGCCAGCAACAGCCTGGCCGCAAGCGATAACTACGCCATCGACTCGTGGATGCAGGCGCCCTTCCACGCTCTATACATTCTCAACCCGGCTTTGGAGCAGGTTGGCTTCGGCAGCTTCCGGGAAGAGGATGGTGGCTTGCAGATGGGGGCGACCCTCGACGTGCTGCGCGGCCAGGGTGACCTGCAAGCCTCAGTCAATTACCCCATCTTGTGGCCGGGAGACGGCGCCACCGTCCCGATTGGATCGCACTGGGGTGAGTATCCAAATCCGCTTTCGAGCTGTGAAGGCTTTACAGGCCTGACTGGCCTGCCTATTCTTATGCAGCTCGGGCAGGGTGACATAACCCCCTACTTGACCGCTCACAGTATCCAAGAAGGCAAGACGATACTCGAACATTGTATCTTCGACGAGACCAGCTACCAGAACAGCGATACCGCCGCTCAAGAGCTCGGCCGGGGGATCCTCAATGCTCGGGATGCCGTCGTATTGATCCCGCGAAACCCGCTGAAACCAGGAGCCAGCTACACGGTTTCCATCACTGCCAACGGTGTAAAATATACCTGGTCATTTGAGGTCGCTGCGCAGCCCTCTCAGGTAGATACCCTTTCCGGTTCGATCACGGTCGAGTTCTTAATCCCGGAAGCGGGGATGATGGGCCCGCCCTCTCGATAGACTCCTCTCATAAATTTGAAAGCAAAAAGGGCCGTCCGATCTTCCTGGATGGCCCTTTTTGCTTTCAATTCAATCACTGCCGGGGATGCAGTTCCTGAGCGGTGAAAAAACTACCCTTCTGCGATTACTGGATCGGTGGCTGCCCTAATGGTTCGATCCGGATCAAGTCGGCAAATACCACTCGCCGGCGGAGAAATTTTCCGGTTTTTTCGTCCCAGGTCTCACAAGTCAATAAAGTCAGCTGCGGTTCTGAAGTATGAGCGATCACGCGATCGTCTTTTTCTCCCACGACCGCGTGTTCGCGCACCTGGTAAGTATAGATCATCCGGTCGGTATAAACCAGGACACGATCCCCCAGCGCCAGCCGGGAAATGTACCGGAAAGGTCCATTCTTGTAAATGGGGATCGAGAAATGCCCTGCCAGGACAATATTCTCCCCGGCGCTCTCTCCGGGTATTTCTCCCAACCGGGCGATGTCCTCGCCCAGAGAAGAAATGTCCCAGGTCTCGCCATTAAAAGGGACTTCGACGACTCGCGCGTCAACTTTCAAAGAGGGGATCGAGATTCGCTGGATCGTCTGCTCATTTTCGGACTGATCCTTCGAATCGCTCTTGCCCGTGCTCGAGGTGCTTCTTTGGGGGGAGAGCTTGCTGCCAGGGACCTCAACGCGAGCATCCGGCGCATCCGTGGATGCGATCGTGTCCACCCGAGGGTTTGCCTCCCTGTCTGAGGCTGAGGACGGCTTAGCCGGGGAGCGATCGATTGTTGCCGGCCTCTGTTCGATCTTCTCCTGCATGGACGGTGCTGGCTGAGCCGGGGCGGCCGGAAACAGCCCGGTCGTCCATACCGCCAGGCCCAACAGGAACAGGAGCAAAAACACAAGCAGATCACGCAAGCCGCTTAATTCCTTTACTCCGGCTTCCGTGACCGCGAGAGGACGCGGAATACCAGCGTTCCGATCAGTGCAAAAACCAGGGCGGTAGAAAGGCCGGTCCAATTCAGTGGCGGGTTGACCGGTCCCTCGCCGGTCTCCGGCAGGACAGGGGCCGGGCGGGTAGGTTCTGGCTCCTCTGGTTCCGGCGTCTCCGTGGGCGCGGGAGGCGTCGCAAGCTGCGAGGTAGGCGTTGGAGAAGAGGCAGGCGGTTGGATAATGGGCGTCTCGGTTGGCGTCGGCGAAAGCGGCGTCGCTGTGGCTGGTTCGGGTGTGGAGGTGACTTCTTCGGTGGGGGTTAATGTGATTCCCAAAGGATTGGAAGCGAGAGCGATTGACGGAGTCAATCCTATAAGCAGCAGGATGGCCAGTGAGACGAGCGTCAGGTAAGCGTACTTTTTTAACATCGTTCCTCCTCCCGCGCATTATTGTTGAATGAGCGGTAAGTAAAAAGAATCTTCTCCAACGGTGAGGTTTAATTTCATGGCGGGGTCGCCTAATAGGGTGAAAGTGTCGACCAGGTCGAGATGGTCGGGATTGCGGATCGCCAGGTTTAATTTGCCTGCCAGCGCAGCGGTGCCGAAATCGGCGCCATCCCCGATCGCGCGGTCGAGGAAACTTTCCGCCAGGGTCGAGTGGCCGGTCGCAATTCCCAGGCCCGTCGATCCCCAGGTGCCGACCGCACCGCCTCCCGGGTGGCGCAGCAGGGCCTCGTCCAAGGTCGCGAAGCCGGGGACGTGAAAAGAGCTGGTGAAACAGGTCATCTCGAGGACGAGTGGGAGGCGATCGCCGTTGTGGAGGCCGCTCACATCCTCCAGATGCAGGAACTGTTCAACTCCCCACTGGTGGATCGAGGCGTGGCCGGT
Source organism: Anaerolineales bacterium (assembly GCA_036393315.1). Taxonomy (GTDB): domain Bacteria; phylum Chloroflexota; class Anaerolineae; order Anaerolineales; family UBA4823; genus DASWHG01. The sequence goes on from DASWHG010000198.1 coordinate 9,161, forward strand.
ATAGATCGTTAGAGCCGCGCCTGTATTCCAGGCGGAGAGGATTCCCTGGCGGATGGCGGCCGCGGAGACCTGAGGAGGTGTGTAGTAAAAGCGCTGCGGGTGGATGGGCGAGCCGCTGAATGGCCCCAGGATAGACTCCGAGATGAAGGGGAAGTCTCCACCATCGTCCGGGTCGTCGGCAGCCACAATTCCATTGCCTGGCCAGCTTCCCAGGGCGGGCTGCGTTTCATATCGGACGATTTTTCCCACGACCGCCTGTGCTTCAGCCAGGCTGTTTACCGGCAGGCGGCCGATCAGCATATCCGGCAGGTTGTCGTCACCTTCCAACGTCACGTAGCGGTTGTCAGCCGCGGTCTCGCCCGCCCACGGATCCACCTCGGCGAGGAACGGCGGTACGAAAGTCCCGGAAGAACTCGCCAGATACTGTTTCGGATCATATGTGCCGTCGCCAATAAGCAGGACGTGGACCGGGCGGGTTTCCCATGTGTTGTATGCCTCAACCAGGTAGGCGTGGATGGCGGCTGGTTCGGGCCGCCCCTCACCGTAAGCGTCGTAAATCGCCTGGACTTCTTCCACCTGCACCTTCCAACCCTGGGCCTGGCGCAGTTGGATCAAACCGGCGAGGGCCGGGAGGAAATCCTGGTGTGCGATCACAAGGTAATCCGCGCCACCCGAATTCCCGCCAGTTGCCAGAGGACTTACCAGGCGCAATCGCTCGGGCGGTGAGATGCCCGATTCGTTGGCAACAAAATAGGTGCGGTTGCCCTGCCCGGCCGGATCCCCCAGGCTGATCGTTATTCCTCCCTCGACTTTCACGTCCGTTAACCTGGCCGGCTGCTGTGGATCGCTCACGTCATAGGCTCGCAGGCCGCTCGCCGACTCCAAAGCGATCTGGTAGCTGTGGGCTTCTTCTTCACCCGAAAATACCAGGTCGTTTCCTGCACCGGTCGAGGCTCGCGCATACTGGATCGAGAAAGCGTCCATCCAGGCCCCTTCGACAGTGACCCCGGGGATTCCAGGCAAGGAAAGCGAAAGTGTGTTCGGGCTGGTTTTCAGCAAATTCCCCGGGATCGAAAAGGTCTTAACGACCGCCTGTTTGCCATCCCAATCCACCAGCCCTAAAGCGGTTCCGTTGAGGGCAACACTCACCTGGTGATCCGGGTCCGCTACCACGTCCGTGTAACCGATCAACCAGATCGTAAGGCTGCCGGGCTGCCCTCCCGCAACGGATGGCAGTTCGAATTCGTACTGAGCTGCAGGCCGGGTAGGGCGATGCAGACCGTCCCAGACCCAACGGTCTCCGTCCCGGCCCGGAGGGATGGGCGCGCAAAAACAGTCGGGCGTGTAGATCTGGTTGCTCTCGAAAAGCGCCTCGACCTCAAGATTTCCGGCTGGCAGGCCGGAGGGATCGGCAGAACGGGCGGTCATTGGAGGCCCGGGAGTCTGGCCCTGCGATAAGAAGTAAACGTCGACTGCTGTCCAACGGCTGAAGCGCGGGTCGGCGTAGAAGAGCAGGCGTTCGCCGGGTTCGAAACTGGAATCGCCATCACCCTCCCATTCGAAAGGGATTTCTGCTCCGGAGCGGGTGAGCTGCAAATTAAGCGGGTTGATCTCTGTAACAGGGATGCCCGCCGCCACCAGCCCCTCGTAGGATAAGCTAGTCAGCCCGCGCCGGGCCACCTCGACGGCTGCAAACGGAGTTTCGCCTTCCGGGCTGTTGTTACCCAGAGGGGAGGGCAGGCTTGGCCTCGCACCAGGCTTTACCTGTCCTGGATTGACGACCGCTGACTGCAGCGCCATCTGGATCGGATCCTGCCGGAGCTCGCCCTGCAGATCTGGGAGAAGCCTCCCGTTGAAGTGGACGGCTACCCGGACCTGTGTGGTCAGGAGCAAGTTCTCTCCCACGGGCCGGGCAGGGTAGAAGATCACCCGGGCGAGGTGCACACCCCTTAGCACCCCCAGCAGCTCCAGAGCGACCGGGTTCGGATCGAATGAGATCTCGGTAACCGGGGGAGCAAATGCTCCGCCGACGATCTGCCCATCTGGAGAGCGTTCGACGCCCTGTGGGATACCCCCGAGCGCCAGGGGTCCAGGTAATGAAAGACCCTCTTCTTCAATCTCGAGAATCTCGATGGAGGGAGTCGAACCGGCAGGGAGAGCGATCAGGCCAGCTGCAAAGGGCAGGCGCGGTGCCCCTGGCCGGCTTAGCTGGGAATAACCGGGGATCTCGACCTGCACCGTCCCATCCGGTTGGCGATTGATTTCGATCGCTGGGACGGTCCATTCCAGGACCAGCGAGTCCGATGTGGCAATCAGCCGGAGCGTAGCTCCAGATCCGGCAAAAGCCTGTGCGTTCTCTGGACGGTGGCCTGCTACCGGGCCGAGCAGGCCCAGGATGGCAAGCAGTCGCGGCAGGAGTCTCACGGCCCGGTGTTGGAGATGGAGATCGGCAGGAAGATCCGGAAGGCTGCGTTCGCCGGGGATTCGTTCGTCGTGAGGACTTCTAACGGGCTGAAACTTTCGTCGAAAGTTTCCAATCCAGCCGTGTCGATATCTGCCAGCCAGTACCACCACTGCCCTGCAGTTGGCGATGTATCCTTATAGGAATAATTGTTCCCACCGCGGTCCCAGGCTGCCGGTTCAAAATGAATCAGGCTGGCATGTTCGAGATCCGCATCCGGGGACCGGTAGAGATTAAACCCGTAATTGTCAATTTCTGCAGATGTGCTCCAGGATAACGTGACCTCCTGCCCGTTCACACCTTCCAGTCGGAAATACAGCAGTTTCACGGCCGTCGGTTGGGTCGGGGTCAACGTAGGCGCAGTCGTCGCCGTCGGGGTCTGCGTAGGGACATTCTCGGCCTGGACCCGGACGTTATCGATCGCCCCAGAACCGTTGAGAGTCACACGCATGAAGTCGACACCGGACACACCTACCGGAACGGTTGCCAGCCCATTATCACCCGTGAAGGGGATATCAACGACCTTGAGCAGGGTGCCATCCTTGCCGCCCGAGTAAACGTGGATCTCGGCTCCACCCTCATCATCCTCGACGTCAAGCACGTCGATGCTGTCGACGATGACCGTCCCCGAACCGAATCCTGAGTAATCAAATTCGTAAAAGGATCCTTCCCAATCGGCGTCGTCAGGGTCGCTCGAATCGAGGTCTTTGCTGATGATCAGCACGTTCCCAAGCTCCGGTTTAAACAGGTCGCCGCCCTCGCCGCTGCCCTTACAGTCGGCCGGGGTTCCACCCGGCGAGCAGGTGGCGTCGAAGATCATCGCCGTGTTCACGTCCGGACCAAATTGAACGGTCAATCCATGGACGGAGATCGATCCGCTGACGATATCTCCACTCACGCCGTACCCCGAGTAAACGCTGCTCACAATTGCCCCTTCCGGGATGCCTTCAAAGTCAATCACCGAAGTGGGATTTGCCCGGGTGGAGATCCATGGCGCGAAAACAAGCACCAACACCAGCATAAGTGCAGCCAGGCTGCTCGGTAACTTCGATTTGTGTCCCAT
>DASWHG010000199.1:0-3256 GCA_036393315.1 Anaerolineales bacterium
ATGAAATGATTGTAACTTAAAATAACCCGCGAGGGCTCCTCCGGGACCAGGTAACCCATGGCTTTCTCAAAAATGGGGTTTGGGGTGGGAGAAGGCGGCAAAGCCGCCTTCTCCCACTCCAATTTCCTCTTTGCCCCGCCCTGGGGCGGGGGTTAGGGGGTGGGGAAAAGCAGGGCTTTCGACTTTGAGAAAGCCATGCCAGGTAACCAGATGGGAAGCGGCCTGTCAGGGGCCGCAGGTGAGTGAAAAAGCCGCCTGGCTGCTGACGGCTTCGTTCGGGGCCAGTACGTGGAACTCGGCCCAACCGTCGACCGTACTCGAGATGATCAGGGTGTAGGGAACCGTATGCTCTCCCGCTGATAGCGAAGCGGACTGCTCTCCGGGCAGGTCGAAGGTAAACCCGGACGTGTCCGACCCTGCCTCAAGACGGTAACGCACGGTGGCCGGCGCATTCAGCTCGAATCTGCCCGTGAACGTGAAGGTGTAGGGACACTCACCCGGGGACGAATCGTCCACGCTGAGCCCCAGGTCCGTAACCTGGGCGCTCCCGGCGGCGGGCTGCGCCGTCCCCGCCGGCGCGGGGGCCCCCCCGACCACCTCGATATCGACGTACACCGCCGTCTCGAACAGCTGCCCGGCCGGGTTGCGCATCTCCCAGAACCCGCGATAGACGCCGTTCTCCTGCGGGGCGACCATGACGACGGAGATGTCAACGGTGTCCCCTGGGGCGACGGTCCTGGTGAGGGAGACCTGCGCCGGAGCATCCATCTGCGCGCCCCCGATAAATGCGAAGACGTAATCCGTCGTCCAGGTGGTCGTGCCGGCGTTGCGCAGCTGCCAGACCTTGGTGAAAGACTCACCTGGGTCCATGTCCGTTCCGTCAGGGATGCTGATATCGGCAACAAACTCGGCCAGGTCACCGCTGGTGGCTGCGCCAGGCGTCGTAACGCTGACGGGCGCGGTAGGCGTCGCTGCCAGATCCGGGGAAGGGGTCAAGGCCAAGTCCGCGGTAGGGGTCAGGGCCAGGTCCAGCGTTGGCGGAGGCGGGACCTCAATGGTTGGCACTGCGGTCTCGGTTGCCGTTGCCGTGGGTTGGGCCAGTTCGGTCAGGCGTGCTTCTGCGGTTTGCGCCGCGGCCGTCAGCACCGTGTCCGGTTGAGGGGTTGGCTCCGTTTCCGGAGCAGCGGAACCACAGGCAGCCAGAAGCAGCGAGAGCGCCAGCAGCGCAGCCCATAATAGTTTCATATTTTTTATCATCGACTTTCCTTTAATAGATCATTTACCTATGTGAAGTTTTCCATCCATCCAGCTGAGGATGGATCCTCGCCGGATTTCGTGACCGGCGGAGCTTCAATCACTTTCGATGCGCGGCGAACTCCAGATTGCCATGTCATCCTGCGGGGAACCATCTGCCAGCACAACGAGGATGAATTTTACCCGCTTCCCGCTCAGATCGGATAAGTCCTCTTCCACAGCCAGCAGGCCGCCGTCGCAGGACTTCTTCCATTCTCGGATCCTGGTCAGCTCTCCATCTTCTTCATACCAAATCTGGAAGTTGACCTGCCCTTCGCCGCAGTCTTCCAGGAACCCGAGCCTGGCTTTGAAGACGTTGCCATCCTGTACCCTGAACTCGGCGTAAGTCCCGCTGACACCACCGTTGTGGATATTCCTGGGATGCATAATCAGGGTCTTGCCGGCCGTCACTCCATTCTCAAGCCTGATATCCTCTTTGATTTTGGCGACTCCATCCGGGTCGTCATCCGCACCACCGAAAGTCAAGTCGATCATTTCTCCCATGCCCGACCCGACCCAATCGGCGGACGAAGCCTGCGCGATGAAATCGAACGTGCCCTGGGCTACATCTCCATCATCACCTGACCCGACCTCCACTTTCACCCAGAATTCTTTGTCGGCCTGGGAGCCAAGGCCGAAGACCTGCCCGGCCGGGTTCCGCAGCCTCCAGAAGCCCTGGTAGGTGCCTTCTTCCTGTGGAGCTTGCAGCGTGACCGAGACTTCGACCTCTTCTCCGGGCGGGACAGTGCCGGTGGTCAGGGGTGCCGAGGCCGGTCCTCCCATGGCTTCGCCGTGATCGAAGACAATCGAATAATTTGCGTTCCAGGTACAGGTGCCGCTGTTCCTCAGCAGCCAGGTCTTGGTGAATTCTTCCCCTGGATCGACGGTGGTGTTATCCGGGTAGGTGATATCCCGGACGAAGTCTCCCCGGTCGCAGACTTCAGCGGCCGGCGTCCCGTTTGTCGGCTCGGGAGTTTCCGTCGTATCAGGGGAAGTGGTGGGTGTATCGCCAGGAGGTGAGGGCGTGGCTGTGTTTCCGGAGAGGCCGGGCGTCAGGGCAGGCTGCACCCCGGTCGCCGCCAGGGTGAGCTGGGCCTGGACCGTTTCAGCAGCAAAGGTCAGCACCAGGTCAGGCCCCGACACAGCCGTTCCCTCTGCCCTGGGGAAGTTACAGGCGGTGAGTAAGACCAGCCCGATTGCAAGAGACGCCAGCAGGCATGTCCGGGACGTAACCATTTTTTCTCCTCCTAAGAAATAAAAGAGCAAGAAGACGCTTTGCCAGGTTACTATACAATTCCTTCGCGCCAGTGTCAAGCCCCGCGCCTCGCTCAGATCTTGTCGAGATGAGCCTCCTCGATTGGAACAAGACAGCCAGAACGCCGCTCCTGAGCATGCAGCGACCGGCAGGGAGCGATTTATTATCCCCGAAGATAAAGCGAAACAGGGGTTAAATAGAAACCTGGGACCCAGGTGGGCGCCGAGCCTCGGAGAACCCGGGGTTTCTCTCTCTACCCGCGCCCTCAGGTGCAGTATCTCAGGCAGGCGAAGCGATGGTGTCCAGAGAAATGGGGATAGGCTGCAGGCCGGGCAGGCGGCCTTGCATGGACCAAGGTCCGGTCCAGGTAATCGTGACGGGCAGCAGCTGGCCCTGCCGCGGTTGGTCAAAGGCCGCGAACACCAGCTTATTGGTCGGCGTGCGACCCTTCCAGCGGCCGCGCACCTCGGCTTCGAAGAGCACTTCCGCCGTCTCGCCCAGGTAGCGGGCATTGATCTGCGCGGCGATCTTCTCCTGCAGCTCCTCGAGAGCCCGGAAGCGGTCCCACTTCTCCTCTTCGGAGACGTCGTCGGGCATGCGCCGCTCGGCGACCGTCCCCGGGCGAGGAGAATAGCGCGCCAGGTGGGCGACGTCCAGCTCCAGCTCGGCCAGCAGGTCGTAGGTATGCTGGAACTGGGCGCGGGTCTC
>DASWHG010000200.1:0-9824 GCA_036393315.1 Anaerolineales bacterium
CCTGTCCGAGCCTGTCTCTCCGGACGAGCTGCTCCCGCCAGGATTGGAGTTAACCATCCCCCTGCCCTCATGGGGTCTCCCTGAAGGGCAGCGCCTGCTGCCGGACAGCGAAGTGGTCTTCTCCCCTTCGGCCACACATTTTGATGTCTCTGCCTACGTGGCCAGGGCAGGCGGATATTTTAGCACTTACCAGGAATACTTGCGCAGTACGGGCTGGACCAGCGGGGCAGACGTCGTTGCCCGGGTCGCCCTGGAAAACTCCATCAACCCGCGCCTGCTGCTCTCCCTTTTGGAGCAGCGCTGCGCCTGTGTCCTTGGAGCCGAAAAACCAGGGATGGAAATGGATACCATCATGGGAGCGACCGGCCCGAAACACAGAGGCTTGTACCGCCAGCTGAGCTGGGCCGCGGACCAGCTCTCGCTGGGCTACTACGGCTGGCGGGGCGGGCTGTTTACCGAGTTTTACTTTTCAGACGAGGTCACCATCCGTCTCTCGCCTGAATTGAATGCCGGCAGTGCTGCTCTGGCCTATCTCTTCAGCCGCATAGGCGACAGCCAGGCCTGGTGGCGGGCTCTCGATCCCCAGAAGGGTCTGCCGGCCCGGCACCAGCGTATGTTCGGTGACCCGTGGCAGCGCGCCCGGGCCGTGGAGCCGTTGTTGCCAGCCGGCCTGGAACAGCCGGCGCTCATTTTACCCTTCCTGCCCGGGCAGGTTTGGAGTTATACTAGTGGGCCACACAAAGCCTGGGAGACGGAGGGCGCCCTGGCGGCCCTCGATTTCGCCCCAGCCAGCGCGGAAAGCGGCTGTGTGCCTTCGGACGCCTGGATCGCCGCAACCACAGATGGCCTGGTCGTGCGTTCTCAGCACGGCGCAGTCGTCCAGGACCTGGACGGGGATGGTTTCGAGCAGACCGGCTGGGCGATCCTTTACATGCATGTCGAAAGCCGCAACAGGGTCCCAGTGGGAACTCACCTGCGCGCTGGTGACCCAATCGGGCATCCCTCCTGTGAGGGCGGTCCGGCCAGCGGGACTCACCTGCACATCGCCCGGAAATACAACGGCGAGTGGATCCCGGCAGGCGGCTCTTTGCCCTTTGTCATGGATGGCTGGGTCGCCCAGGCGGGTTACAAGCCGTTCGAAGGCGCCCTCACCAGGGATGGCCTGACGATCGTCGCCAACCCGTATACACCTGCCCGGGCCTCGATCTGGCGTTCGGCCGGGGATCTTCCACCCATCCAACAGCTTCACAGCCTTTGGTGGGAAGAATAAAAACATACCAATGACACCACAAGCCCGTTTGCTCATTGCGATCCTGCTCTTGGCCTCTTCCGGATTGGCCGCCTGCCAGCCTCAACCCATCTCACCCGCCCTGGCCATGCCCATAGAGCAGGAGGTCGCCCCAGTCGTAGAAGAAGTTTCCGCCGAGCAAACTTCCTCCACCCCTCTCCCCACGCGCCCGCCTTATTCTCCAGGGGAGCTGGTCGATTACACTGCCCAGTCGGGTGATACCCTGCCTTTCCTGGCCCTGCGTTTCAATACCAGCGTGGAAGAGATCCGCACCGCCAACCCCATCATTCCTGAAGATGCGACCACCATGCCGCCAGGAATGCCGATGAAAATCCCCATCTATTATCTTCCGCTGTGGGGTTCGCCCTACCAGATTCTGCCAGATAGTTTGTTCCCAAACGGCCCCGCACAGGTGGATTTTGACGTGCGCGACTTTGTCGCCAGCCAGCCTGGCTGGCTCAACGGGTACGTCGGGTTCGCGGCGGGTAGGAACAGGAGCGGCGCTGAAATCGTCGAGGTGGTCGCCAGCAACTTCAGCGTCAGCCCGCGCTTGCTGCTGGCTCTGCTCGAATACCAGTCCGGAGCGCTGAGCCAACCTGAGCCTCCGCCGGGGGCAGAGACCTATCCTTTGGAGAAGGTTGATTCCCGGCACAAGGGGTTGTATCTACAGCAGGTTTGGGCGGCAAACTTCCTGAATAACGGTTATTACGATTACCGCACCGGCAAGCTGCAGACTATCTTCCGCAAGGATGGCACCATCGAGCGACCTGACCCATGGCAGAATGCCGCAACGGTCACGTTGCAACGCTATTTTTCGCATCTTTACTCGGTCGAGGACTATACCATGGCCATCAGTGCAGATGGACTGGCAAAGACGTACAGGGACCTGTTTGGAGACCCGTGGGAGTCGGAACAGCCCCACATCCCGGGCAGCCTGCGGCAGCCGGATTTTGTCCTGCCATTTGAAGTGGGGACAATCTGGGCGCTCACCGGTGGGCCACACACCGGTTGGGGCAGCGGGGCGCCCCTGGCAGCCCTGGACTTCGCCCCACCCTCAGTAATCGGCGGCTGCGTCTGGACAGACGAATGGGTTACCGCCATGGCTCCAGGCGTGGTGGTCCGCTCCGAACCGGGCATCGTGGTCCTTGACCTGGATGGCGATGGAGACGAACGAACCGGCTGGGTGATCTTTCATTTGCACATCGCTACGGAAGGCCGGGCGCCTTTAGGGAAGAGCCTCGGAACGGGTGATCCGGTCGGGCACCCGTCCTGTGAGGCCGGGAATAGCACAGGCACGCACGTTCACATCGCCCGCAAGTACAATGGGGAATGGATCCCGGCTGAGGGCACGCTGGCTTTCAACCTGGAAGGATGGATCGCCCAAAACGGATCCGAACCCTACCAGGGTACGCTGGCGCGTTTTGCCCGCATCGTGAGGGCGTGCACGTGTTCGGATGGAAACAGCTTCATCACCGCGGGGGAGCGCCCGCAGGAGCCAGAACTGGCCCCTTAAAGGAATGGCACTCACGTATTCTCCTTCCTTTCCAATCGACTTATAAATTAATACATCTTTAATTATATCAATTACTTCTTTAATTTATTTAATATTACTATTGACATTTTCCAGTTTTTCGCTATAATATAGGCAAGAAAAAGAAGCCGGATTCGGTAGTCAGGAAAACACCCCGTTTTACACCTAGCCATCCGTAGGAGCAATTGATGCAAACGCTACCCAGTAAGTGCCCGCTGTGCGGAGGAGAAGTTATCGTAACCCGGATCCACTGCCAGGTTTGCGACAGCACGATCGAGGGGCGCTTCGTCGCAGGGCCTTTCGAGCGCCTCACGGCGGAGCAGTTAAGTTTTGTCGAAACGTTCGTCCGCTGCGAGGGCAAGATCAACCGTATGGAAGATGAGATCGGTCTATCCTACCCTACCATCCGCAACCGCCTGCACGAAATCATCCGAGCTTTAGGTTATGAACCGGGAGGGGAGGAACCCGCCCCTCGCATCTCTGACGAGGAACGGCGTAAGATACTCGAAAACCTGGAGCAAGGGCAAATCAGCTACCAGGAAGCCATGCGCATGCTCGAAGGGGAGGCATGATTATGGAAAAGCAGGTCATTCATACCAGTGCAGATCCGAAGATTCTCCTCGAGGTTTCCGGTGATCTGACCATCAAAGGTTGGGATGAGCAGGAGGTGGTCGCTAAGAGCGCCTCAGGCGAGTCGCTGACCGTCGACCAGGTCGAGGACCAGGTGAAGATCGCCTGCGAGGCCGACTGCACCGTGCGGGTGCCGTACCAGGCCAAGGTCAGGGTGAATTCGCTCGGCGGGAACGGCATCATTAAATCGCTGGATGGACCGTTGGACATCGAGCAGGTCTCAGGCGATCTCCTGCTGCGCAGTGTGGGCGCGACCCGGATCAACCAGGTAGGCGGCGACCTGACGGCAAAGAATATCAACGGTGATTTCCAGGTGGATACCGTAAAGGGCGATGCCACCGCTCGAGACGTTCAAGGCGACTTCATCGTCCAGACAGAAATCGGTGGGAATATGGTCCTGAAAGACTTTGATGGAAGCGCTTCGGCATTCGCCCGGGGCGATGTAACCTTGAGTTTCGACCCCTCCCCTGGAAACAATTATCGCTTTGAAGCCGGAGGAAACATGGTCTGCCGCATCCCCTCCGATGCCAGCTTAAAGATAGAAATTACCCGCGCTCGCCAGGTTGTCTCAAAGATCCCAGGTGCGCAGCAGGTCTCTCCCTCCGAAGGGCCAAGGGTGTTTACACTTGGCGAGGGGGACTCGGAGCTAGTGATTGCTGCCGGCGGCGATGTAGTCCTCTCCGACCTACCCCGTGATTGGGAAGTGGACGACATCGAGGTTGAGATCGGTCAAGATTTCGAAAGCATGGCCGCAACGATCACGGACCAGGTCACCCAGCAGATCGAAGCCCAGATGGAGATGTTGGAGCACCAGCTGGAATCCCAGTTTGGTAATATCGCCAATATCCTGAATACAGCCGGGCTGTCCGCACAGAAGGCCGAACGGATGTCGGAGCGCGCTCGAGAGGCGAGCGAAAGGGCCCAGGCTCGCGCCCAGGAGAAGCTGCAGCGTGCCCAGGAGAAGCTGCAGCGCAAGCTGGAGTCAGCTCGCCGGCGGGCTGAGATGCGCGCCCGCACAGCCGAACGAGCGGCCCGCGACCGCCGCAGGCGGCCCGAACCGTTTGAATGGAAACCTCCCCAGGCGGAGACTCCCCGTGAACCTGTCACCGACGAAGAACGCATGATGATCCTGCAGATGTTGGAGCAAAAGAAGATCACTACCGAAGAAGCCGAGCAGCTGCTGGCTGCCCTCGAAGGTAGATCCAGCTGAAACGAGAGTATGAGGCCAGAGATGTCGATGAAAAGTGAACGGTTCCAGGTTCTGGAAATGATCGAAAGCGGTGTGATTACCCCGGAGGAGGGCGCCCGGCTGCTCACTGCCCTGGAGGATCACTCCCTGCCAGCAGAGGAAGATGTCGATCCTTTTTCTTCTAAAACCGGCAACCTCGCCGCTACCATTCTTCCTGAACGGGCCACGATGCCGGAAATTTATCCCGGAGATCCGGCGCCAGGGGTGGAGGATGAGACGAACGACAGGACGTTCGATCCAAACATTCAATACTGGCGGCGCTGGTGGATGATCCCGATGTGGATCGGGATCGCCATCACGGTTATCGGAGGATCGTTGATGTTCCTCGCAATTCAGTCTTCGGGAATCGGTTTCTGGTTTGGGTGCGCCTGGCTGCCCTTCCTGCTGGGCGTGGGCGTAATGGCCCTGGCCTGGAGCAGCCGCACCTCTCGCTGGCTGCACCTGCGTATCCACCAGAAGCCAGGCGAGCGCCCGCAGACGATCTTGTTGAGTTTTCCCTTGCCCTTGCGCATAACAGCCTGGTTCCTGCGGACGTTCGGGCAACATATCCCACAATTGAAGAACACCGGATTGGATGAACTGGTCCTGGCGCTGGGGAAAACTACCGGCCCAGACAATCCCTTCTACCTCGAGGTAGACGAGGGCGAAGACGGGGAACGAGTAGAGATTTACATCGGCTAAACATGGAGGCGAAAGGATGGCAACAACCGAGGAACGGATCAAAATCCTCAATATGATCCGGGAGGGCAAAATCACCGCTGAAGAAGGGGCAAAACTGCTGTCTGCTTTGAGCGGAACGCAGAAGGAAGCCCGGAAACCTGTGCCTCGCCCTGCCGGAGGTCCCCGCTGGTTCCGAGTACGGGTGACGGACCTGGTGACCGGAAAAACCAAGACCAGCGTCAACATCCCCCTCGGTCTCATGGAATGGGGTATTCAGATCGGGGCGCAGTTTGCTCCGGAAGTTGGGAACCTGGATATGGAGCAGCTAACTGAGATGCTTCACTCTGGGGTGGAAGGGAAAATCGTAGACGTCGTCGACGAAGAAGACGGCGAGCACGTGGAAATCTTTATCGAGTAGCAAGGGCTGGGCGCTTGGAGAGTTGCGGTTTCGCCGCAATCTCCGCGCACCACACGTAATGATGAATAGAATTTCATCAAACAAGGAGTGACCCATGCTTCACGTAGGCAGTCGAAGTGACCCTTCGATCAAAAACCTTGTCTTCACCGTGGTAACGGTTCTGACCATTGCGGTCTACTCCATCATTTCCATTGCCACCGGTGATTGGTTCTGGTTCTCTCAAAAATTCTCCGAAACTCCCCACACCGTCGTCGTCTACTGCTTTGGAGAATCGGTCGAATTCGAGCCCGGCTCCTATCACTTTAAGGCCTTGACGGAAATCGTCAACGAGCAGATGTCTGGAAGAAAACGTTGGGATTCGTTGAGCCTGTCCGAAGCGACCTACCAGGAATACCAGAACAGCCCCAGGATGAAGGTCATCGAGTTCTATTATCCAGAACCCGTCCGCGTACACAACACCAGTAAGTTTTTCTCCAGTGTAGATACCCTGATTATCCCGCTGGAAGGGCGGCACGCGCAGACAAATGCGGTGTTCGGGCAGAATGATGGTGTATCTTCCGCCGGATCCTTGCACATCAAATCGACCGAGCGCTTAGACCAGTACTTGCAGAACCAGAAGATCTGCCCGGACGAGCTGAGCGGCGAGTGACGGCTTTGCAAAAGAAACGCCCTACCGGCATGCTGGCATTCACGATCGTCTGGGTTGGCCAGGCGTTCTCGCTCTTGGGCACCAGCATGACCGCGTTTGCGCTGACGATCTGGGCTTACCAGCTTACCGGTTCAGCCACCGCGCTGGCCCTGGTAAGCTTTTTCCATATCACCCCACTGCTTCTCATCAGCCCCCTCGCAGGCGCGATCGTCGACCGCTCCAACCGTAAGCTGATGATGATGCTCAGCGACCTGGCTTCCGGCCTGGCGACGATCGCCATCCTGGTACTCTACGTCACCGGCAACCTGCAGATCTGGCACCTGTACGTAACCAGTGTCATCACCGGGACGTTTCAAACGTTCCAATGGCCAGCCTACTCGGCCGCCATTACCATGATCGTCCCCAAGCAGCATTATGCCCGGGCTCACGCCATGAACGACCTGGCGGGGAACACTTCCGGGATTTTTGCGCCGCTGCTGGCCGGGGCCTTGCTCGCTTTTATCGGCCTGGGCGGAATCCTGGTGATCGACATCGTCACGTTCACGATTGCGATCGGCTCGCTACTGCTCGTCCACATCCCACAGCCCAAGGCGACCGCAGAGGGCCAGGCGAGCCAGGGCAGCATCTGGAAGGAATCAGCCTACGGATTCCGCTATATCTTCAAGCGGCCCAGTCTGCTTGGGCTGCAGCTCGTCTTCCTGGTAGGCAACTTCTTTGCATCCCTGGCTTATACCCTGTTCGCGCCGATGATCCTGGCTCGCACGAACAACAATTCGATCATATTTGGCAGCGTCCAGACGGCAGGCGCCATCGGCGGGGTGGTCGGGGGGCTGGCCATGAGCGCATGGGGAGGCCCGAAGAAGAAAGTTCACGGAGTCCTGGCGGGCTGGGCGGCGTCCGGCCTGCTGGGTCTTTTCCTGATCGGGCTGGGGCGCAGCTTCCCCCTCTGGGCAGTCGGCTCCTTCTTCGCTACCTTCTTTATCCCTCTGGTCAACAGTTCCAACCAGGCCATCTGGCAGTCGAAGGTTGCCCCTGATTTGCAAGGGCGGGTGTTCGCCATCCGCAGGCTGATCGCCTGGTTCGTCAACCCATTGGCTACCCTCATCGCCGGGCCGCTGGCCGATTTCGCCCTCGAACCGGCCATGCGCCAGGGAGGCGCTCTGACCGGCACGTTCGGTTGGCTCTCCGGAATCGGCCCGGGCGCCGGTATGGCCCTGATCATCATGTTCGCGGGGATTGCCGCCATGTTCGTCGGTCTGGGCGGGTATACCGTACCCGTCGTGCGGCAGGCGGAGGACTTGCTACCCGATCACGATGCCGTCCCAGAGGCAGAGGTCGACCTGCAGGCCAGGCTGGAAGAGCTTCTGGAAACCAGGAGACGCCTGATCACCGACCCGCACTTGCCAGATCGCGAGCGAGCTTTGAAAGAAGTTGACCTGGCGCTGCGCGACCTTGAGAAGCAGCGTTCGCAAGCGGATTAGAAACAGAATTATTCCGGCGAATTTGCGCCAGAAGACGGATCCGGCTCTTCCAACGGGTAACCGGCGCGCCTCCAGGCCATGATCCCCCCTTTCAAGCTGTAGGCTTCAACGCCACGAGAGCGCAGCAGCCGCGTCCCGGGCCGGCTGCGGTGCCCGCTCAAGCAGAGAAAAATCACCGGCTTCTCCGGGTCCAGCTCCAGGTGGTCCACCGCCCCCGGCAGGTCGGTCACCGGGGCGTGCCGCGCGACGGAGACCGTCCCCTGGCGGAATTCTAAACCGGTGCGCGAATCCACCAGCTGCACCGGGCAGCCTTCTTGCAACCAGCGATGCAGCTTTGCGGGAGTGATCTCGGGTACGCCGCCGAACGGCAGCCACCAAAGCGAGGGCGGCTTCAAACGACATCCTTGATGGGCAGGTAAACCCCGCTTGTGACCAGCGTACGCTCCCCCAGTGCATCTCCTTCAAAGATAGCGTATTTTAACTCCATCGGCACCACGGCGTTCAGCATCCCTTGGACCGGGCAGTAGCGCAGCGCGGAGAGCTCGATCGAGCGGACGACCGCAGCCTCATCCACGGCATGTCCGGTCACCTCGTATTCAATCACCGCGCGGGTGAACACCATCGGGTGCTGTTCGGCCTGTTCGGCCTGAACCCGCACCTCGAAGCCGGTTATATCCTGCCGCTTCTTCTTAAGAATGGATATGACATCCATCCCGGTGCAGCCAGCCAGGCCAATCGCGACGAGCTCCAACGGGCGAAAGCCGTCATCGTCGCCGCCCACGTCGACATCCGAACCCATCGGCAGCTCAAAGCCCGAGTCAGCGGTACCGCTGAAGCTCAACTGGCCGTGCCAGGTCGCTTTTGATTTCACAATCCTTCCTCCAGAATAGGGGTTACGTATTTCTCCAACGTTTCGCGGTCGATTGCCCCCGTCCAACCCAGGATGGCAGAACCGTCTGCATCGATAACGTATGAATTCGGCAGAGCAGGGTTAGAAAAGCCCTGCAAGGAAGCACCACCCGGGTCTAACCAGGCCGGGAACGAGAGGTTCAGCTGGTCTACGAATGCGCCGACATTCTCCGCCGAATCACCGGATTCGATGGCGACCAGGGTAAAGTTCTGCCCGCGGTGAGCCTGGTAATAAGCCTCCAGGGTCGGCATCTCTGCCCGGCAGGGCGGGCGGCACCAGGTCGCCCAGTTGTTGACCAGGACGACCTGGCCACGCAGGTCCGCCAACGAGACCGGGTTGCCCTGCAAATCGTTTAATTCCAGGTTTGGAGCGGGGAAGTCAACCTTTACCGGGACCACTGACCTGGCCTGTGCGGAGGCGGAGGGGGGCTTTATTTTCGGTATTAGAATCAGGGCAACGACCCCCAATAAAAAGAGCCCGGCGCCGATCAGCATCAACCCGAACAGCCGGGCTCGAGAACGGGGATTCGCACCAAACCTGGGGGGAGAGGACATCCCGTAACCTTGATTAATGGATGTGGATGCGCCGAAGATCGCTGCTGGTTTCCCCGTTTAAGTAAGCGCGCAGCGCAGCATCGATCTCCCCTCCCGTCAGGACGACCTCCAACCCGGCGGAGAGGGCCTTTTGATAGGCCGGCCCGCCCATCCCACCACACAGCAGCACCTTGCAATCTTTGAGCGGTGCAAACATGTCTTCGTGACCATGCTCGTGGTGAGCGCGATCGTGGAAGTGTTCGTGCCCGCCATGCTCGCCGTGGAAGGGTTTGGCAAGCTGCTCTTGAGCCACGACTTCGCCTTCGTCGATTGTAAATACCTGGTAGAACGGAGCCCGGCCGAAATGGCTGCTCAGCTTCTGCCCGTCTTCCGTTGCAGCCGCAATTTTATAGATCATAACGAATCCTCTTACCTCTCCATTTACTTCTTATTATTCAAGGACCGCATGATTTCA
>DASWHG010000201.1:0-6497 GCA_036393315.1 Anaerolineales bacterium
CAGCGAGGAATATCTGGACAAGTGCCAGTCGGTGATCACCCAGCAGGGCTTCTACATCTCCAACTTCATCGAAGAGGTGCTTTCTGCGATCGAGACGGAAGCCAACCCGCACCCGATGAAGATGTCGGCTTTCCACATCTCACCGCTGGTTGAGGAAGTATTGCAGGATTTCAAGAAGAAAACCGGCCGCGAGATCGTTTTCGAGAACCAGGCCGGCGACACGATCGTGGTGGGGGACGCCCTGGGGCTGCGAGAGGTGCTCGTCCGCCTGATCGATAACGGGGTTAAATTCTCCGGCCCGGACGATCCGGTGTACGTGGGCCTGCGGCCCGGCAAGGAGCCCGGCTGGATCGACATCCCGGTCCGCGATTCCGGGATCGGGATGGACGAGACAGAGATCGCGACCCTGTTCCGCCGCTTCAGCCGGGTCAGAAACACCTCTACCCGCGAGATCCCCGGGGTCGGGCTTGGCCTGTACATCGTCGGGAACATCGTCAGGCACCACAAGGGGGTGATCACGGTGGAATCCCAACCGGGCGTTGGGTCGATTTTCACGGTCAGTTTACCGTTGGCGCAAGAGGGAAATTCCAATGGATTTGCTGGGAACGGGCATGATCTCCGTAGCGATCATTGACGACCATCAAGTCTTAGTCGATGCCCTGCAGATGCTCATGAGCCAGGAAGCGGATCTCTCCTTCCTCGGTTCGGCCGGGACGCTAGAGGATGGCCGCCGGCTGATCCAGCAGATTCCCTCGGATGTGATCCTGCTGGACGTCGACCTGCCGGACGGGGATGGGCTTGACCTGGTCCCCTTTATCAAGGAGAACAGTCCCACTACCCAGATCGTGGTGCTCACTTCACTGTCCGACGAGCGCACCCTCCTCCGGGCTATCGATAGCGGCATCAGCGGGTTCACTTCGAAGAACAGCTCGGTCTCGGAGCTGCTCTCGACGATCCGGCAGGCCTCCCAGGGTGAGATCGTGGTGCCGACGAGCCTGCTGCTCGGGCTTTTGATGCGCCTGCCGCGTGACAAGGCAGCCGCTTACCATTCGGAAAAGGGCTGGGAGCGCCTGACGCCCCGCGAGTACGAGATCCTGAACGGCCTGGCGCGCGGCAAGTCTGGCCTGGTCATCGCCGCGGAACTCAACATCGCGCCGCTCACGGTGCGCACCCACATCCGTAACCTGCTTGCAAAGCTAGGGGTCCATTCTCGCCTGGAAGCGGTTGCCTTTTCCTTGCGCAACGGGCTGATCGACCCCCCCACCTGAAGGAATTACCTCATTTGAATTAGATACATACCGCGGTTGTGTCTTTTTGCGGCGGTTTTTTCCTCATATATTTAAAGAGAACACAATAAGGAAAGAGCTGCCGATGACCATTTCCCGCGTCTGGATTCTCTACGAACCGCAAATATATAGAGATCTCTTCTCGCGCCTGCTTCTGTGCGCCGGGAGGGTTGCTGTTGTCGCCTTAGGGGACACCGGAATTAACCGCTCGGAGGAAGGGGACGGAGAACAGGAGCCGGTGGACGTCATCATCTTCTCGTTGGATAAGCAGGGGGAACCTGAACTGGCGGGCCTGCCTCAACCGCCGCCCGAGGCCAAGCTGCTGGCGTTCTCTCCAAAGGGGGATTACTGCTTGCGCCGGTTACCGGGGGAGAAAATGTGGGAAGAGGTGCGTCCTTTTGGTCTAAATCAGCTACTACGAGAAGTGCAGTTCGGACGGCAACGTCCACCGGACAGCGCCGAACTGCTCGATGAATGGTTGGCGAATAATTACCGATTAAAATCCCAACTCCGCCGAAAAGCCCAACGCAACCAGGATATAAAGTAATAGAATCTTTAAGCCGTTATTGAGCACGTGGACCAGGACCGCGGACCACAGCGAACGGCTGTATTCGAAGACCAGCGCCAGGATGATCCCCAACACCAGGCCAGTGACTCCGACGGCAACGTCTCCGTGCGCCACCGCAAAGATCAAGGAGCTGCCCAGCACTCCCGGCCAAAGCCCCCAGCGGTTCCGCAGCAGGGGGTACAGCACGCCGCGGAAGAGCAGCTCCTCCCCGAACGGCGCGGTGATGCCTCCCAGCAGAAGCATACCGGCAGCGCTCAGCCAGGAAAAACCTTCGGGAAGGAGGAAATCGAGCTGAGGGTTATCCAGGGGCAGGTCCAGCGCTAAAAGGACCAGGATCGTCAGCAGCCCGGTCAGGGGGATAGCGACCAGGGTGACCACGGTGACGATGCCGATCCAGCGCCAGGAGACTGGCCTCAAACCGATCTCGGCCCAGCTCAATCCCCGCCTGCGCATCCCCAAAAAGTAGATGGCCCCCACGAGAGCGACCGTCTCCAGGGCTGCCAGGGCCAGGCTCTGCTCGATGGAAGGTTGCAGGATTTCGCCTGGTGAAAGTTCGGTCAACCCCAGCCAGGACCCGAGCAAAAGGAACCCGATAAAAAAGATGGCCCCGATGCCGAGCACGATCAAGACGAGGTCCGACCATCTCCAGGCGGGGAAGATGGGAGCGGGTGGCGCGGTTAATTCATCATCATTCATTTGAATCATCCTCAGGTAAGGTTTTCGTCTCAGTCTCCCCCCGAAAGTTCCAATTCCCGGAAAATGAACCAACCCCCTTTTCGGCGGTCAGCATCCTGGGGAGCGCGGTCGTAATAAATGTCGAAGATACGGCCGCTATCCGTGCGGACGCGATAATAATCCAGTCCGACTCCCCACGAACCGCGCCGCTCGGCGGTCGCGGCATGGGCAGGCATCATGTTGCGAGCCATCCGGCCGCGGCGCTGGTAATCGTGCCATTCGCTCAACATTTCCACGATTTGGAAATTATCTCCACGCCAGGTGAACCCATCCGGGCAGCCAGGTTTTTTTTCCAAAACCGGTGGCGTGTCGTAATGCGCCTCGACCGGCTCGGCGATAAAACGAATCGGTTTAGCGTCCATCGTGCCAGGCTTTCAGAAGCTCCGATTCCCGATCTCTGCTCAACCCGCTCCTCCAGATGTGATCCGCAGGCCGGGTTTGATCCCATTCCAGCGTATCCCGAACGGACTCCGTGAGCGGCCGGAAGGACAGGCCTGCAGAGAATGCTTTACGGCAGTCGAAGGTATCGAAGGCGGGTGCTTCTGCCTCCGGCACCCAGAGAGGCATCTCCGTATACGGGATGACTTCGTGTTCGAGGAGGAATACATCCGTCACCCAGGTAAACCAGGCGGATGATTTTGCGATTGCCCGGCAAGTCTCTAACGTGCGTCCCATGGTGAGTGAGTAATCAGGGCCGGTGGCATTATAAACGCCGGTCTGGCTGGCTTCGACCATATCCAGGATCCAACTCGATAAATCTCGCACGTCGACGAACTGCACCGTCCGTTCTGGCCGGCCTGGAGCCAGGACTTCACCATCTTGAGCGATCCGCCGCGGCCAGTAAGTGAACCGGTCGGACGGGTCATGTGGGCCGACAATCAGCCCAGGCCGGATGACCAGGGAACGTCCGGGCAAGGCAGTTTCTACAGCCTGTTCGCACAACGCCTTCAACGGGCCGTAGGTTTCTGCGGTGATCTCCTCGATCGTCTCATCTGCCAGTTTTCCCGTCCGGCCACTCTCGTCCGTGCCTGGGGAGACATCCTCCGCATATACAGAGAGGGACGAGATGAAAGTGTAGTGATTCACCGTCTCTGAGAGGAGCCGGGCAGAGTCCCGGACCACGCGGGGTACGTACCCGCTGGTATCGATGACTGCTTCCCACTGGCGGCCTTCCAGGAGAGACAGGTCTTCCTGGCGGTCGCCGCGCAGCTTCTCCACTTCTGTAAAGAGTTCGGGGTTATGCTGTCCACGGTTGAAAAGGGTAAACTCATGCCCACGCCTGAGCCCTTCCTCGATCAGGTGGCGACCCAGGAAGATGGTCCCCCCCAGGACCAGGATCTTCATTGGCGACCTATGATGTAGTTCTCGAGCTGCTCGATGACGAACTCTTGCTGTGAAATGATGGCTTTGACCACGTCTCCGATCGATATGACCCCGACCAGCCGGTCGCCTTCGACGACGGGCAGGTGGCGAATCCGGTTTTCCGTCATCAACGCCATGCAGTCGTCGATCGTTTGATCGGGCCGGACGGTGACCACTTTCGAGGTCATGATCTCCCGGACGGGCGTATCCATCGAGTTCTTGCCCTTCAGGATGACTTTACGAGCGTAATCTCGTTCCGAGATGATGCCTGCCAGCCGTTCATTTTCGAGCACCAGCAGCGCACCTACTTCTTTTTCTGCCAGCAGCTTCAGGGCTTCATATACAGTCGAATCCGGTGTGATGGACCAAACGGCGTTTCCTTTGGCCTGGATGAGTTGTTTTACTGTTATCATCGCTCCCTCGCTTTCCTGAACCAATGCTCAATTTGTTGCATTCAGCCTCTACAGGCGCTCCCTGGCATCGTTACTGTCCCGTTTTGAGCGCTTGAAACGATCTTGCTGCGAAAACTTGAGGTTGTGATAGCACAATGATACCATGGTAGGGAGAATGGATATCATCGGTCCTATCGTTCCACTCTCAAAGGGTACCTTTCCACGCCGCGGATCGCCGAGGTCAGCACCCCAAGCGCGGCAAGAGCGCTGGCGGCCAGGAAGCTGGCCTGCGTGGCAGTGAAGAGCGCCGCGCCGGATTGGGAATTCGCCATGACGGTCGTAAAAATCGCACCCGATAATCCGATTCCCAGGACCATGCCCACCGAACGGGCCGTCGCGAGGATCCCGGCCGCGATCCCTTGCCGGTAGCGGGGGGCAGAACCCATCAGGGCGCTGTTGTTCGGCGAGATGAAGGTGCCGGTCCCAAGGCCGGAGATCCCCAAAGCCAGTGCCACGCTCCAAAGGGATGAATCAGGTCCTAGGCGAGAGAGCATGAACAGGCCTGCACCGAGGATCGCCATGCCGATAACGCTCGGCAGCTGCACCCCGATCCGGTCGGATAGGGTTCCGCTGATGGGTGCGACGATCGCCATCAGGATCGGCTGGGCGGTCAAGATGAGCCCGGCCTGAGAAGGTGTCAGGCCGCGCCCTTGGAGGAGATAAAATGGCAGCAGGAACAAAATACTGAAGAGGGCCATGTAATTAAGCACGGCGCTGGCAACCGAAGCAGAAAAGACCCGGTTGTTGAAAAGGCTCAGATCGAGCATCGGGTTCGGACGCCGGGTTTCGACCACCACAAAGGCGGTCAAGAGCGAGATCGCGGCGATAAGGAGGCCAAGTATAGGAGGAGAGACCCAGCCCCAGGCGTGTCCCTGGTTCAGTGCGAAGAGCAGGACGACCAATCCGGTCATGAAAAGCGAGGCGCCCAGGAAATCGAATCTTTCGGCTCGTTCACCCGGCTTATCCCGGGGGATAAAACGGGCGCTTAACCAGAATGCCAGCAGCCCGACCGGGACGTTGATATAAAAAACCGCCCGCCAGCTTAGCCAATCGGTGAGCCAGCCACCGAAGGATGGTGCGATCGATAGGCCGAGATAAGTCATGGTCGCCTGAAGCCCGAGTGCCTGGCCGCGCTGTGAGGCTGGGAAGCTCTTCGTCAGGATGGCAGGGGAATTGGCAGCGAGCATGGCTGCTCCAAAAGCCTGCAACCCGCGAAAGGCGATCAACGCCCCGGCCGATGGAGAAAAACCGCACAACGCTGAACTGAAGATAAAGATGCTGAAACCCAGTAAGAAGACCGGTTTATGCCCGCGCAAGTCACCCAACCGGCCAAAACTAAGCAGCAGCCCGCTGACCACCAGCAGGTAAATGGTTACCACCCATTCGATCGTCGCCACGTCGCTTTCGAAAGCGGCCCGGATCACGGGCAGGACCGTATTGACCACGCTCGTGTCCAGCGCAGTCATGAAGGTGCTGGCTCCGATGGCAGAGAGGACCAGCCACTTTTGATAATCTTCTCCCGGTTGAGGCTTCAATGTAAGCTTCATTGAATTACGCTTTCCTAATTATACCCAGGTGCGGGAGAGATAATCGGTCAAAATCAGGCCGATCAGGATCAGCAGCAACAGGATGCCCGCGCCGATGAAAAGGCGGGTCAGGGGTCCACTTTCGCGCACATGCATGAAGAACAAGACCACGAGGACGGCCTTTACCGCGGCGATCAAGAGCGCCAGGAGGAGGTTGAGAATCCCGGCTTCGATAAAGGCAACACCGATCGTGGCGCCTAGTAAGCCGAGCAGGGCGATGTAGACCAAAAGATAGGTCCAGCGAGGGGTGATCTCTCCTTCCATCAGGCCCGGTCGATCAGGTAAAACATGGGAAAGAGGAAAATCCAGACGATATCCACGAAGTGCCAGTAGAGCGCTAAGAGTTCTACTGGCGCGTAGTACTTTTCTGAGAAATGGCGCCGCAAAGCAAGGAAGGCGATGATTGCCATCACCAGGATACCGCCGATCATGTGGACGGCGTGCAGCCCGGTCATCGTGAAATAGAGGCTGAAGAACAGCCGGGCTTCGTCGGGATTCGTCCCCGGAT
>DASWHG010000202.1:0-16051 GCA_036393315.1 Anaerolineales bacterium
AGGCGGTTTTGCCGCCTTCACCCACCCCAAACCCCATTTTTGAGAAAGCCATGGGGGCAGACGACCACCGGGACCAGTGGTTGGGACTATTCGTGCTATAATTCACCTGTTTCGCCAATTGGAGAATACAATGCGGTTTAACGATCTGCGCGATTTCATCGCTTATCTAGAACAGCGCCAGCACTTGGCGCACATCCAACAGCCTGTATCACCCCACCTGGAAATCACCGAAGTCACCGACAGAGTCTGTAAATCGCCCCCGGAGCGCAATAAAGCGCTGCTCTTCGAGAACGTTCCAGGATATGAAATCCCTGTCCTGATCAACACATTTGGCAGCCCGGAAAGGATGGCCTGGGCTCTGGGAGTGGAGGACTTGGAGGAGCTGAACCACAACCTGGGCCAGGTGATCGACCCGCGCCTGCCACGCGGCATGCGCGAGATCGTCGGCCGGGGCCAGGACTTCTTGAACGTTCTCCGCTCGATCGGCCTGGGACCGAAGAAGGTCCGCCGTGCGCCCGTTCAAGAGATCGTCATCGCCGAGAACCCCTCCCTGGATTTCCTGCCCATCCTGCAGTGCTGGCCGAAAGACGGCGGCAGGTTCATCACCTTGCCCCAGGTGATCACCCGGGATCCAGAGACCGGAGTCCGCAACGTGGGGATGTACCGGCTACAGGTCGTGGACGAGCGCACCTTACTGGCGCACTGGCAACGCCACAAGGGCGGCGCCGAACACGAGCGGGTCGCGCGACTTTCCCACAAAGAACAGATCCCGGCAGCTGTTGTCTTGGGCGGGGACCCGGCCAGCATGTGGAGCGCCTCCGCACCGCTCCCCCCCAACATCGACGAATATCTTTTGGCCGGCTACCTGCGTGGCGCCCCAGTCGAGTTCGTGGACTGCGTCTCCCAGCCCCTGGAAGTGCCTGCCCAGGCTGAGATCGTGATCGAAGGGTACGTCGATCCAAACGAACACCTTCCAGAAGGACCCTTCGGCGACCATACCGGATACTACACCCCGGTTGAGCCTTTCCCTGTCCTCCATGTCACCGCGATCACGCACCGCACCGATCCAATCTATCCGACGACGATCGTTGGCATTCCACCCATGGAAGATGTGTGGATGGGCAAAGCCACAGAACGCCTCTTCCTGCCGCTGATCCGGCTCTTTCTTCCGGAAGTTGAGGACGTGAGCATGCCGGCCGAAGGCGTGTTCCACAACCTGGTGCTGGTCTCGATCCATAAGCGCTTCCCCGGACACGCTCGCAAGGTGATCCATGGAATGTGGGGGATGGGCTTGATGGCTCTGGCAAAAGCGATCGTGGTCGTCGATGCCTGGGTGGACGTGCAGAATCTCTCCCAGGCCGCCTGGCAGGCTTTGGGGAACGTGGACTGGTCACACGATGTCGTTCACACCGATGGCCCGGTAGACCACCTGGACCACGCCTCTTATCACCACTCCTTCGGAGGCAAAATCGGGGTCGACGCCACCGCAAAACTCCCCGAAGAAGGGTATACCCGGTCCTGGCCCGAAGTTGCGCAGATGGACGCCAGCGTAAAACAGCGCATCGACGAATTTTGGGACCAACTCGGTTTATAAAGAAATATGACTCACAATTGTTGATTTTTTTTCGAAACTTGCATTTGATAATCGCGCAAAGGAGAAGTGAAGGAAAATGAAGAATTATCGCCCATTACCGGTACTTGCGATCCTGGTACTGCTGGCTGGCCTGGTCTTATCGGCCTGCGCGCCGGCGGCGCCTCCCGCTGCTACAACCAATCCGGAACCTTCGGAACCGGTCAGGCTCAGGATCGCGGTCCTCCCCATCCTCGACGCCCTGCCCATGTATGTCGCCGAGCAGAAGGATTATTTCGAGGCCCAGGGCGTGCAGGTCGAATTTGTCCCGGTCGCTTCCGCCGCCGAGCGGGACCAGATCATGGCAGCCGGGCAGGCCGATGGAATGATCAACGATCTGGTCTCGACCCTGTTCTATAACAAAGACGCCGTCCAGATCCAGATCGTTGCCTTCTCCCGCACGGCCACCCCTGAATTCCCCCAATATCGCATCCTGGCAGCCGCGAACAGCGGCATCACAAGTGTAGAAGGCCTTAGAGGGGTTGAGATCGGCATCTCGGAGGGTTCGGTGATCGCTTACACTACCGACCGGCTGCTCCAGGCAGAAGGTTTTGCGGCGGACGAGATCAAGACCATCGCCGTCCCCAAGATCCCCGACCGGATGGCGCTGCTCGCTTCCGGCGAGCTGAAGGCGGCCAACCTGCCCGATCCGCTGTCCTCCCTGGCCATCCAGGGCGGCGCTGTGCCTATCCTGGACGACACGACTCACCCGGAGTACGGCAACAGCGTCATCTCTTTCCGCAAAGCCGTGATCGACGAGCATCCACAGGCGATTCGCGGCTTCCTCGTCGGCCTGGAACAGGCGATCGGCGAGATCGGCGCCAACCCCGGTCAATGGGATTCACTACTCTCTGAGCAGAAATTAGTCCCGGAGCCGTTAATCGGCGCGTACGAGATCCCACCCTTCCCGACCGGACAGGTACCGAGCGAATCGCAGTGGTCAGACGTGCTGGACTGGGCCAAAGAAAAGGGATTGATCACCACGGATGTCCTCTACTCCGCCTCAGTCACTTCCAGCTTCCTGCCGTAGAATTTTCACAAGGGCGTGAAACGTGAGCCCCAGGGAATGCGTGCCACGTTTCACGCCTCCTATCCGATGATCCAGCTCGATTCGCTCACCTATTCCTACCCGCACAACCTGCCGATCTTTCAGGATTTCAACTGGAGGGCCGCTCGGGGAGAAGCCTGGGCTGTGCTGGGCCCTTCAGGTTGCGGGAAGACCACCTTACTCTACCTGCTGGCAGGCTTGCGGTTTCCCACCTCCGGGAGGGTGCTGGTAGACGGCCAGCCGATCACCCGGCCGCGCCCGCACACCGGGCTGATCCTGCAAGACTACGGCCTGCTGCCCTGGGCAACGGTGCGCCAGAATGCCGAGCTGGGCCTGCGGGTGCGGACCTTTTATGGACCGGATGGCAAACATTCCCCAACAGATTTCCATTCGTCCAATAAAGTCGATCCCTGGTTGGAGCGGTTGGGAGTGGCCGATCAGGCGAGCAAGTTCCCGGGCCAGATTTCCGGAGGGCAGCGGCAGCGGACCGCCATTGCCCGTACGCTCGCTTTGGAGCCGGACCTGCTGCTGATGGACGAGCCGTTCTCATCCCTGGATGCTCCTACCCGTGAAGGGCTGCAGAACCTGACCAACGAGCTGATCGCGGAACAAAACTTGACAATGGTGATCGTCACCCACGCGATCGAAGAAGCCGCGGTCCTCGGCCAGAAAATACTCCTGCTTGGCCACCCGCCGAACACCCGCGCAGTCGTGATCGATAACCCCTCCGCCTGCCTCCCTGAATACCGCGAGACGACCGATTATCTGCATTTGTGCCGCGACCTGCGCCAGCGGATGGGGGAAAAATGAGGCGAGATCTCCTGTACGCGGTCCTCGTCCTGGTGGGGTTGTGGTACGCTGCGGCGCTGCTGCTCAACAAGCCAATCCTGCCGACCCCCCTCCAGGTCAGCCGTGTTTTTGTGTTCGAATTAGGCGCTGGCTTGTTGGACCATTTCCTGGCCAGCCTGTGGCGGGTGCTGGCCAGCACCGCCCTGGCGATCGCCCTGGCCGCCCCTGCCGGGCTGATCCTCGGCCAATCCAGGAGCCTGGACAGGATCTTCGCCCCGGTGATCTACCTGCTCTATCCCGTGCCCAAAGTCGTCCTGGTGCCGGTCGTGCTACTCTTCCTTGGCATCGGTGACCTGCCTAAGATTGTGATCATATTCCTGATCCTGTTCTTCCAGATCCTGGTGCTGGTGCGCGACCAGGCCGCCGCCCTGCGTCCGGAGCTGATCCAGAGCGTGCGCAGCCTGGGAGCGGGCCGGCGGGCGCTGTTCCGCTTCGTCTACCTCCCTGCAAGCCTGCCGGCGATCCTGACCGCCTTGCGCCAGTCGATCGGCACGGCGGTTGCCGTGCTGTATGTGGCCGAATTGTTTGCCACACAGCGCGGCCTGGGATACTATATCTACCTGAATGGCAGCACACTGCTCAACTATCCGGCCATGTATGCGGGCGTCGTGGCGATGAGCCTGCTCGGTTTGGGCCTGTATTTCACCGTCGATTGGCTGGAACACCTCCTGATCCCCTGGCAGGCGGCGACCTGAAATGCATCCCGAACCCGGCGTCAGGCTATAATCCGGGTCTTTGGGAATCGCCGTGGAAAAAGGGATAGGGGCCCTACCACGGCAGATCCCAGAGAGACTATAATCCTACCAGACAGGTCTGATATAATGACAGTATGAAGCCTATCCGTGACTTCATGGAGTTGATCAAGTTCGAGCACACCATTTTCGCCCTGCCTTTTGCGTATTTGGGCATGCTGCTGGCAGCCAATGGTTTCCCATCGCTACGGGAATTTCTCTTGATCACCGTTGCAATGGCTGCCGCGCGGACGGTTGCGATGGGTACGAACCGCCTGGCCGACCGCTGGATCGACGCCCGAAACCCGCGCACTGCGAAGCGGCCGATCATCAGCGGGACGATCTCTGCCCGCACCGTTTGGGCCGGCACCCTGGTCGCTGCGATCCTCCTGGCCTTGACCGCCTGGGCGCTCGGACCGCTCCCATTCCGGCTGCTGCCCGGCGCGTTCCTGTTCCTGGTAGGCTATTCCTTCACGAAACGGTTCACCTTGTTGTCCCACTTCATCCTGGGATTCACGGATGGCCTGGCACCGATAGGGGCCTGGGCAGCCATCCGAGGTTCGGTTTTTACGGCGGACGACCTGCCAGCCTGGATCTTGCTGGCGATTGTGACCCTGTGGATCGGCGGTTTCGACCTGATTTACGCCTGCCAGGACGTGGCCTTTGACCGCCGGGAAGGCCTTCATTCGATCCCGGCCCGTTTTGGCATCCCGTTTGCGCTGCGCCTCTCGATCTTTTCCCATCTCCTGACCATGCTGCTCCTGATCTGGCTGGGAGTCCTGACCGGGCTTGGCTGGCCTTATTGGATCGGCCTGGTGTTGGTGGCGGCCCTGCTCGCCTGGGAGCACCTGCTTGTCCAACCGGATGACCTTTCCAAAATCAACCTGGCCTTTTTCAATATCAACAGCTATATCAGCATCACGCTGTTTATATCGATCCTGGTTTCACTCTACCTGACATGAATTCTATAGTTACACTTCCTTCCATCCTGTATCCCCGGTTCAATTCATTGGCCAGGGTAATCATCGTTGCCGGGGTCCTGCTCGTGGCTGCGCTCCTGGCGGCGACTCCCGCTCGGGCTGCCGAAGAGGGTCAGGGGCCGGTAAGCGAACCTTACAACGGGGAAGTCCTCTGCCGGCCGCAGCGCAGTGAGATGCCCTCCGGTGATTGCTTGATGATGGGACCGGCGGCCTACGTGGCGCGTATGAACCGTCTCGGCCTCACCTTTCCTCCCCGCCCGTTCACGGGCCAGCCTCCCGACCCGTCCCTGACATACGTCGAGGTCCGCTATGGCCAGGTAGTCCGCCCGAATGCTCCGGTATACGCTACACTCGAAGATGCAATCAAAAAAGGGAACGTCATTCGCCGCATAGATTCTCCCTACAGCTTCATTTCCTATACGGAAGAGGCAGTTGTAGATGGTAAACGGTATTACATGGTTGACTACGGGGGCTGGATGACGGCCAACGAAATCTCCCGGATCGGGTCGCCTTCCCTTTTCCAGGGCGTGACCTTCAAACGGACTCCGGACCGTTCTTTTGGTTGGATCCTTTACCCGGTGAAAGTCCAGCGAACGCCCGGCCCGGCGAATGAGGACTACACAGGAAGAGAAGTATATCGCTACGAGGTCGTCCAGGTTTACGCCACGGAGCGGATCGACGATATGGATTGGTACCTGATCGGGCCGGATGAATGGATCCCTGAGAAGCAGGGCTACCAACGCTTGATCGGACGGGTCGTCCCGAACTCTGTTCCGCCAGAAGGTGTTGAAAACGGGCGCTGGATCGAAGTCAACCTGTACGAACAGACCATCGCTGTTTACGACCAGGGGAAGATGGTCTACGCGACGCTTACCGCCAGCGGGATCGAACCTTTCTGGACCCGCCCCGGTTTGTTCCAGGTCTACGAGAAGCTGACCTCAACCCCGATGCGCGGCGCTTTCGAGGCAGACCGGTCGGATGCCTATTACCTCGAAGACGTGCCCTGGACGATGTATTACGACAAAGCCCGCGCCCTGCACGGCGCTTACTGGCATAACAGCTTCGGCTCGGTGCGTTCGCACGGCTGCGTCAACTTGTCGGTAGGAGACGCCCGCTGGCTCTTTGACTGGGCCGTCGAGGGGGATTGGGTGTATGTTTGGGACCCCTCAGGGAATACCCCAACCGACCCGGCGTTTTATGGCGACGGCGGTGCATAGTGACCTTCGGGCAGATTCCACCCCGCTGAGCCGCGAACCCGTGCCTCGCCTTTTACGCCCCCTCATATTAATTCTCCTCCTCATTTCGACGCTCTCCTGCCAGGTGGTGATGCGGGCTTTTGAGGGGATTCCCTCAGGTCCGCCACCGTCCCTGACAAGCCCGGCCTTCACCGAGACCCTCGAAGGTCGGCCGACACCCACAACCACAGAACCGGCAACCCCGACGGCGACCGTCACCCCTCTGCCTTCTCCTACGCTCACCCGGACGGCTACTCCCACAGCCGTCATCACGCCTTCCCCCCGGCAGCTATCGATCTTCCGGGAGCTGTGGCAGATCGTCAAGGACAGTTATCTCTATGCAGATTTCAACGGCCTGGACTGGGATGCGATCTTCGATGAGTATCGCCAGGGGATCGAGTCTGGGATGAGCGACGACGACTTCTACCTGGCGATGGATGAGATGATTTTCCGGCTTGGCGACGAACACTCCGTATTTCTCAGCCCGCAGGAAGTCCTCAGAGAAGAGGCCGAATTTGCCGGGAACAACGATTATGTCGGAATAGGCGCTTTGATCATCGCCGTTCCTGAGCGGGACCGGGCGGCAATCCTGATCACCTTCCCGGGCAGCCCGGCGGAACAGGCTGGTCTGAAGTCCCACGACAGCATACTGGCAGTTGATGGCGAGCCGATCCTGGATGAAAACGGCTTTCTCAGAGACGTCGTCCGCGGTCCGCAGGGCAGCCAGATCACCCTGACGGTCCAGACCCCAGGGCAGGAACCCCGCCAGGAAACGCTGTTCCGGCGGCAGATCAACGGCCCTGTGCCCGTCCCGTACCGTCTGCTCGATTCTCCAGGCGGGAAGCGGATCGGCTATATCTTGCTGGTGACATTCAACGACAGCACGATCGACGACCAGGTCGAAGGAGCCCTCCGGACCATAACCCAAAATGGGGAACTGGATGGCCTGATCCTGGATAACCGCCAAAACTCGGGGGGCGCCGACACCGTGCTGCGCGGCACGCTCGCTTACTTCACCGGAGGCACGCTGGGGCTTTTCATCAGCCGGAACGACGAGCGCCCTCTGGAAGTAAAATCATACGACGTATCCGGATCTCAACAGGTGCCATTGGTAGTCCTGGTTGGCCCCGGAACGGCCAGCTACGGGGAAGTGTTCTCCGGCATCCTGAAAGACCAGGAACGCGCTTACCTGATCGGGGAAACGACGGAGGGGAATGTCGAAACGTTGTGGGGATACGACTTCGAAGATGGCTCGCGCGCCTGGCTCGCCCACGAATCTTTTCGCCCGTACCACCATCCGGATGAGGATTGGGAAGTGACCGGCATCGTCCCCCACGAGACGGTCCTCACGAACTGGGATGAAATTAACTCAGAGAACGACCCGGCCGTCGAAGCTGCCCTGGAGCACCTGGATGGGGGCTAGGCTGCACTTAAATGGTGTGGCCAGGGACTGGTCCCAATTGCAGCTCTTATCTGGCTATGGTAAACTTCCCGGAGGGAGAGGCAAAACAAATAACAATCACACCAATTTATCGAGGAAATCGTGCTGACGCTACCCGAAAAAATCATATTTGTCCTCGCCGTCCTGGGGACTTTATTCATCATTTGGCGAGTTATTCTCCGTATCGTCAAGACGATCCAGCGCGGCCAGGGAACCGTAGATTGGAGTGTTATACCTGAGCGTTTATTGGAAGTTGCCGCGAAGGTGATCACGTTTCAGCCGGTCTTTCGCTTCCGCTTCTGGCCCAGCCTCTTCCACGGGTTCGTCGCCTGGGCTTTCATCTATTACCTTCTCGTTAACCTGGGAGACTTGCTGGAGGGGTTTCTCCCCAATTTCCGCTTCCTTGGAGCCGGGGCGGCCGGGGGAATATACCGCCTGGGGGCAGATATCCTGAGCGTCGCAGCATTAACCGGGATGGTTGCCTTGATCATCCGGCGATTTATCCTTCGCCCCCCAACGTTGACCGCCCGGCCGGACGTCATGCTCGACCCGCGCGCCCGCGCCGGTATCCGGCGCGACTCTGCCATTGTGAGTGCTTTCATCCTGGTGCATGTCGGTTCTCGCTTCCTGGGGCAGTCTCTCCACATCGCCGCAGGAGGCCAGGATCCCTGGCAACCCTTCGCCTCGGCAGTGGCCGCCCTCTGGGCAGGCCTGAGCCCGGCCGCCAACACGATCGCCAGCCATCTCTTCTTCTGGCTGGCGTTGGGCACCATCCTTCTGTTTTTTCCTTACTTCCTCTATTCGAAACATCTTCATCTTTTCTTTGCCCCAATCAATTTTTTATTAAACCCGAGACGCTCATCGATGGGAGCGCTGGATAAGATCGACTTCGACGACGAGAGCCTCGAGCAGTTCGGCGCGACCCGGATCGAAGACCTGGGCTGGGAGCTGATCATGGATGCGTACGCCTGCATCATGTGCTATCGCTGCCAGGAAGTTTGCCCGGCGTACAATACGGGAAAAGTTCTCTCACCAGCAACCATGGAGATCAACAAGCGCTACTACCTGAACTTCGAAGGCGCCCGCCTGGCAAGAGGGGAACCAAGCACAATCCCTTTGACGGAATTCGCGATCCCGCCGGAGGCAGTTTGGGCCTGTACGGCTTGCGGCGCCTGCGTCGACATCTGCCCGGTGGGCAACGAACCGATGCGCGACATTTTGAACATCCGCCGGGCGATGGTGCTCATGGAGAACGATTTCCCAGAGCAGCTTCAGACGGCCTTCCGGGGTATGGAGCGCACCCTCAACCCGTGGAATGTCCCCGCGACCGAGCGCATGAAGTGGGCCGAAGGGTTGACCGTGCCCACGATCGATCAGAATCCAGATCCCGAAATCCTCTGGTGGGTGGGCTGCGCACCCTCTACCGACGCCCGAGCGCAGAAGACGGCGCGAGCTTTTGCCGAAATCCTCAATTCTGCCGGGGTAAATTATGCAGTGCTTGGCCAGCATGAACAATGCAATGGCGATTCAGCGCGGCGGGCCGGCAACGAGTTCCTCTTCAACGAGCTGGCCAGCGCGAATGTAGAGATGCTCAACGAGGTGAAACCCAAACGCATCGTCACAACCTGCCCGCATTGTTTGCACACGATCGGCAATGAATACCCTGATTTCGGGGGCCATTACCAGGTGGTCCACCATACCACCCTGATCAACGAGCTGATTGCCGCCAGCCGTTTGAAATTAAAGCCCGGCAGCCAGGGGAAGCTGACTTTCCATGACCCGTGCTACCTGGGCCGGCAGAATGATATCCTCATCGATCCACGCCAGGTGCTGCAGCACACCCAGGCAGAGTTCATCGAGCTCCCTCGCAACGGAAAGAAATCCTTCTGCTGCGGAGCAGGGGGCGCCCAGATGTGGAAGGAAGAAGAAGAAGGTGTGGAACGGGTGAATGCGAACCGGTTCCGGGAAGCCCAGGCCAGCGGCGCGGATACCCTGGCGGTGGGGTGCCCGTTCTGCATGGTCATGCTCAGCGATGCGAAAAATGATGCCAATAGCGAGGTGAAGGTCTTAGATGTAGCGGAGATCGTCGTCCAAGCATTGGATAAGGAATAGTTTTTTTCGAACGCCAAAGGAGCGGGTATGGGGACGAAAAAAGCTGAAGCGGTCGCATTGGAAGCCAGCATCCAGGAGATCTTACAAGATTACCGGCTGGCAGCCCAAAGCCGCCAGGCGAGCTTGATTGGCAGACGAGAGGTGATGAGCGGGAAAGCCAAGTTTGGCATCTTTGGCGATGGGAAAGAGCTCGCCCAAATTGCCATGGCGAAAGCCTTCAAGAAAGGTGACTTCCGCTCCGGCTATTACCGAGACCAGACGTTTATGTTTGCTATCGGCGCCACAACGATCCAGGAGTTCTTCGCCCAGCTGTACGCGCACGCGGATGTCGAGGCCGAACCGGCTACCGCCGGACGGTCGATGAACGCTCATTTCGCCACTCGCAGCCTTAACCCGGATGGCAGTTGGAAAGAGCTGGCCGAAAGGGTAAACTCGTCTGCAGACGTCTCACCGACTGGGTCCCAAATGCCGCGCCTGGTCGGACTGGCATATGCCTCCCGCCTCTATCGCGAGCTGCCTGAGCTCCATGCTTATAAAAATTTCTCTAAAAATGGGGATGAGATCGCATTTGGAACCGTGGGGAATGCCACTACCGCGGAGGGCATGTTTTGGGAGTCCATCAACGCGGTCGGTGTCCTCAGGGCG
Source organism: Anaerolineales bacterium (assembly GCA_036393315.1). Taxonomy (GTDB): domain Bacteria; phylum Chloroflexota; class Anaerolineae; order Anaerolineales; family UBA4823; genus DASWHG01. The sequence continues at coordinate 10,672 of DASWHG010000202.1, forward strand.
CCGATGCTGCTCTCGATTTGGGACGACGAATACGGCATATCTGTATCGAACGAGTTCCAGATAGTCAAGCAGAACATCTCCGAGCTGCTCCGGGGATTTGAGCGCGAGCCCGGCAGCCGGGAGGGGTTCGACCTTTATCTAGTGAAAGGCTGGGATTACCCGGCTTTGGTGGATACTTATCTCAGAGCAGCGGCGATCGTCCGCAGCGAGCATGTCCCCGCCATCATTCACGTCATCGAGCTAACCCAACCCCAGGGCCATTCTACCTCCGGAAGCCATGAGCGGTACAAGACGAAGGAAAGGCTTGAGTGGGAACACGAACACGACTGCCTGCGCAAGTTCCGCGAATGGATCGTGGCAGAGGGCATCGCAAATGTAGAGGAACTGGATCAAATCGAAGCAGATTCGCACCGCGAGGTGGAAGAGGCCCGGAAACGAGCCTGGCAGAACTACCTTTCTCCGATCCAGGAGGAGCGCCAGGAAGTGATCCAGATGATCGACCGGATCGCCGCCAGCTCGAAGGAAGCAGCCCGGTTAGCTGAGATAAAAAACATTCTCAGGAGTATCCCTACCCCACTCCGGCGGGACAACATGGCTGCCGTCCGCGACGTCCTCATCGCTGTCAGGGGTGAGGATATCCCGGAAAAATCCACATTGCTCGCCTGGAAAGAAGAGCAGCAGAACCTGAACGAAGAGAGGTACAGCTCCCACCTGTACAGCGACTCAGAAAACTCCGCCCTAAAGGTATCCGCAGTCGAGCCGGTTTATTCAGACGGCTCTCCGATGGTGTATGGCTTCGACATCCTGAATGCTTGTTTCGACGCCGCCCTGGCCCGCGACCCGCGCGTGATCGCCTTCGGAGAGGATGTCGGTAGGTTGGGCGACGTGAACCAGGGGTTCCACGGATTGCAGGCGAAATACGGTGACCTACGGGTATCCGACACGGGGATTCGCGAGATAACCATTGCCGGACAGGCGATTGGTATGGCCTTGAGGGGCCTGCGTCCAATTGCCGAGATCCAATATCTTGATTATCTGCTGTACGCCCTGCAGATCCTCTCGGATGACCTGGCCACGCTGCATTGGCGTACGAAAGGCGGGCAGAAGGCGCCCGTGATCGTGCGCACCCGTGGCCACCGCCTGGAGGGCATCTGGCATTCCGGTTCGCCGATGGCGGGGATTACCCACCTGCTGCGGGGTATGCTCGTGCTGGTCCCGCGCAATATGACGCAGGCCGCCGGGTTTTACAACACCATGCTTCGTTCAGACGATCCGGCCCTGGTCGTCGAGGTGCTGAACGGCTACCGGATCAAAGAGCGCCTTCCGGACAACATCGGAGAGTTCACCATCCCGGTGGGTGTGCCGGAGGTGATCCGGCCAGGAGACGATGTGACGGTTGTTACCTACGGCGCCTGCTGCCGGATTGCACTCGAAGCTGCAAGGTTGCTAAGCATGGTGGGGATTGAAGTTGAGATCGTTGACATTCGATCTTTACTCCCCTTTGACACCCATGGCCTGATCCTGAAATCCCTGCAGAAAACCAGCCGGATTGTTTTTCTTGACGAAGACGTCCCGGGGGGAACCACCGCCTACATGATGCAAGAGGTGCTTGAAAACCAGGGCGGGTACCCATGGTTGGATTCACCCCCGGTTACGATCCCGGCCAAGCCTCACCGGCCTGCCTACGGGTCGGATGGCGATTATTGGTCGAAACCGAATGTTGAGCAGGTCTTCGAGACGGTCTATTTGATGATGAGCGAGGTGGACCCGGCCCGCTATCCGGACTTGTTTCAATGAGCCTGCCCGTACCAGGAGGAACCATGCCAGTTCAAGTGATCATGCCCCAGTTGGGAGAATCGGTCGTCGAGGGGACGGTCAGCAAGTGGTTGAAGGCAAAGGGAGACAAAGTCGAGGAATTTGAACCACTGCTCGAAGTCAACACCGACAAAGTTGACTCTGAAATCCCCAGCCCGGCCTCGGGGACTATTTTGGAAATCCTCGTTCCGGAGGGGACGACAGTCAATGCAGGTACACTGCTGGCCTGGATCGGTGAAGAAGGCGAAACTGCTCCCGGCGGGAATGGCTCCCCGGCAGAACGCGTTGCAGTCGAAAAGGCTGAACCGGTACCCACTGCGCCCGGGACGGCCTCCTCCACCCCGCCCCTGGGTCGTGATCGCGGACTGGGTTTCATCTCGCCCGTCGTCGCCAAGATCGCCAGCGAAGAAGATGTCGACTTAAGCCAGGTAGTGGGGACCGGACAGAGCGGCCGGATCACCAAAAAGGATGTACTGGCGTACCTGGAACGCAGGCGAGAAGCGCCCCAGGCAGAGGGGCGGCCTTCCCCGCCCCCGACCGCTGCACCGGTGGCATCACCCCCACCAACCGCTGCCGCCGTCCCTGGCGAGGTCTTACCCCTCAGCACTGTCCGGCAAGCCATTGCAGATCATATGGTGATGAGCAAGCGCACCTCGCCCCACGTTACCACGGTCATGGAAATCGATCTCAGCCGCGTTGTAGCTCATCGCCAGGCCAACAAAGAAGCTTTGGCCCGCGAGGGGGTCAACCTGACTTTCACGGCCTATTTTGTGATCGCCGCGGTCAACGCATTGAAGGCCTCTCCCATCGTCAATTCGTCCTGGAGCGAGGCAGGTATCGTCCTGCACCGAGAGATCAACATTGGAATGGCCACATCGCTCGGCGAGGCGGGGCTCATCGTTCCCGTGATCAAGAACGCCGACCGCCTTTCTCTATCCGGAATTGCCCGGGCCGTAAACGATCTGGCCCAGCGCGCCCGTGCCCGCCTCTTAAAACCGGACGAAGTCAAGGACGGTACGTTTACGATTACCAACCATGGCACCAGCGGATCGCTCTTCGCCACGCCGATCATCAACCAGCCGCAGTGCGGCATCCTCGGGGTTGGCGCGATCCAGAAACGTGTCGTGGTCATCAGTGGGGAGAACTCCGACCCTATCTCCGGCTCCTTCGACGCGATTGCCATCCGCCCGATGGTGTACGTGTCATTCACCTTCGATCATCGGATTCTCGACGGGGCAATAGCCGACTACTTCCTGGGCACGGTGGTAGAATCGCTGAATAACTGGAAATAAGGAGAGAAATTATGAGCGATTATGATGTCGTCGTGATCGGTGCAGGACCAGCCGGCTACGTCGCAGCCATCCGCGCCGCTCAGCTGGGTCAAAAAACAGCGGTCGTGGATAAGCAGTGGTTAGGGGGCGTGTGTTTGAACGTCGGCTGCATCCCCTCCAAAGCGCTGCTCCGCAACGCAGATGTCGCCCACACGCTGCGTGAGCGCGGCAAAGAGTTTGGATTTACGATGGAGAACTTGAAACTGGACTTCACAGTGGCTGTGAAGCGCAGCCGGCAGGTCTCTGATCGTTTGACGAAAGGGGTGGGCTTCTTGATGCGCAAGCATAAAATCGACGTCCACATGGGAGAGGCGAAGATCACCGCCAAGGACACGATCAGCGTTAAGGACAGTGAAGGCAAAACGACCGAGTTGAAGACGAAGAACATCGTTATCGCAACAGGAGCAAATGCTGCCGTCCCCTCCGGGTGGAAGGTGGATGGTGAAAAAATCCTCACTTATCTGGAAGCGATTCTTCAGGAGAAGCTCCCCAAGTCCGTCATTGTGATTGGCTCAGGAGCGATCGGCGTTGAGTTCAGCACCATTTGGAAGTCGTATGGCGTCGACGTCACGATTGTGGAAATGCTCCCCCGCCTGCTCCCTTTGGAAGACGAAGAAGTCAGCACCGAGCTGTCAAAATCGTTCAAGAAAGAAGGCATCCAGGTGCTGGTTGGGCACCGGGTGGAATCCCTGGAGGCCAAGGGCAAAGGGGTGCAAGTCAAAGTCTCCTCGGAGGAGGGAGAAAAGACTCTCGAAGCGGACCAAGCATTGGTCTCGATCGGGGTGGTACCGAACAGCAAAGGGCTGGGCCTGGAAGAGCTGGGCGTACAGCTGTCAGAGCACGGCTTCGTCGAGATCGACGAACGCATGGCGACGAACGTCCCTGGGATATGGGCGATCGGTGATGTGACCGGGAAACTGATGCTTGCTCACGTCGGATCAGCCCAAGGGATCATTGTGGCCGAGAATATCGCTGGCGCAGAGACCATCACCCTCGACTACGATATGCTTCCAAGGGTGACTTTCAGCCGGCCCCAGGTCGCTTCGTTTGGTTATACCGAAGAGCAGGCTAAAGAACGCGGGTATGAAGTCAAGGTAGGTCGCTTTCCCTTCCAAGCGAATGGAAAAGCCCTTGGTTTGGGTGAAACGATCGGGTGGGTAAAAATCATCACCGATGCAAAATATGGTGAAATCCTTGGCGCTCATATGATTGGCCCTGAAGTCACCGAGCTGCTTCCCGAACTGACCCTGGCCCAGATGATGGAGATCACCCCTGCTGAGATCGCCAGGAACGTGCACTCACACCCAACCCTGAGCGAGGTCATCATGGAAGCTGCGCACGCTGCAGAAGGGCATGCCATTCATATTTAGAGATTGAGTTCTCTCCTGAGACGATTACCCGGGAGGTATCAACTGCCTCCCGCTTTTTATTAATAAATCCTCAAAAAATAATGAAGCGTTCAAACATGTCTCACAGATAAATTGCTTTTTTATTAATCTTGTAGTATAATTGCGCAATCCTTCCATTTAATTGTTGTCTCAAAGATACCTGAAGAGCAAAGAATGGGTGAGCGAAACAAAAACAATCATTTAACAGCCGGTGAAGAAGACGAACAGAGTGAACTCTCTGTAACTGCACAACTAATCGAATTAGGTCAGTATCAAGGCTACATTACAAGTGAAGATCTGCTGAACCTATTCCCAACCGCCGAATCAGATGGAGAAAAATTAGAAGAGATTCTTGAGAGCTTACTCAGCGCCAGCATCCCGTTTATCATTGAAGGACATTCGGGAGAACCCCTCGAGGAGGACTCCTCGGACGAAGAAGAAACTGTAGTTGCGATCAAGGGTGCACCGTCCTTTGAAGCAGATCATTTAGCAACGATCGACAGCGGGGACATGATCGGGCTCTATTTCAAGGAGGCCTCCCAGGTCCCCCTTCTTACGGCGGAAGAAGAGTTGATTCTCTCTCAACGCATCGAACGCGGCCGGATTGCGCGCGAAGAATTATCGTTTAGGAAAGTAAACTCGCAGCGCCAAAAGAAGCTCTCACATCTCATCGAGGATGGTTCGGCTGCCCGTGAGCACCTGATCACAGCAAACTCCCGTCTGGTCATCAGCATCGCGAAAAAGTATATAGGCCGGGGTGTTCCGTTCCTGGATTTAATTCAAGAAGGAAACATCGGGCTCATGCGTGCCGCGAAGAAGTTCGACTACCGTCGCGGCTACAAGTTC
>DASWHG010000203.1:0-6254 GCA_036393315.1 Anaerolineales bacterium
GTTCTGCAGATCCAGAACCCATATATTAATCCCATCAAGGGAGGCAGCCAGCTTGTCACCTCGCGGCGAGAGCACCGCCTTGCGTCTGCCCCCCTGGAGCTATCGGCTGGATGGAGAGGTCTATGATTTCGATCTGATGCAGCTGTTGTTGCCGATCGTCGTAGTTGTAGTAGCCAGGCGTGTAGTCCAAAGGACCTGGATCGTAATCGGAGGCATCCAGAGTCTCGAGCAGAAGATTGCCCTGGCTATCGATGCCAAGAGGAAGGAGTTCGCCATCGATCTGGAACTGTCTCTCTAGACCGACCGGCGTGAGACTCCAACGTTCATACTCGCTGTCCCCCTGAGGCTTTCCGGGGTTGCGTAGAAGAATAAGGGCACTCGAGTCTGGAGACCAGAAGTATGCATCGGCATTAGCAGGAGGTAGAGCAACCCTCTCGCCGATAGAGGAGACGAGGTGCACTCCGGAATCGCCTGAGGAAATTACCCATATGCCATCCGGCGAGACGGAAATCAAGCGCTCGCCAGGTATGACAAGTTGCTTGGTCGATCCATCGAATCGGGTGTGGTAGATCGACCCATCCTCTTCAAAGAAGATCCCTACAGGTTCCCATGGCAAACTCACTGTTGGGGCCGTAGAGGAACTCGGCGGTGGGGAAGGGGTTTGGATTAAAACGGGCTCAGGCGAGGCGTTCAGCTCATGACGGCTGGAGGTCGCGGTTATTAGAGGCCGCTTACTTGCCGTGTCTGCCAGACTCACAGTGGATGTGGGTGCAAGCCCTGGCGAACTGGTGCATCCTGCACTGATCATTACAGAAGAGTACAAGATCCAGGCCGTGATGCGCACCCACATATTCCTGGGTCCTCGTTCTATGCAAGAAAAAAATACGCTTGCCAACCCGGTTGGCGTATTCAACTTTGCCCTCTCTTAACCATGATCCTCTTGCGACCACGGCCAGTCAGCTAGTTCGGCCTTTTACCACCCAATTATATGATTATACCGATTATTGATAAGCTGCGTTATTCCGTTCCAATTCAATTCTCCCTGCTGATCGGGCCGACCACCCTCGCCACGGATGTACAGGGGCATGGTATCATTCCACCCATGCAGCCCGCTGAGACCACGCCGGTTCTCGCCAAGAACATTCGCTATGCCTACCTGCTGATCGCCGTTGCGGTCGTGACTGCTTTCCAAATCGCGCGCCAGACGGCTTATAACGTCCATCCGGACGAGTTCGTGCATGTCGATGCATTCTGTTACTTTGAAAATCACTGGTGGCCGCCGGAGCTGAATTCGGATGAACTGGCCTACAGCCCGTATGGATGGAGCCGGGTCTACGACGGGGAGATTGTCTATTTGATCTATGGCCGCCTGGGCAGGTTGATCCAGTCGATTTTACCGGCCGGCTCCAGCACGGCCAGCTGCCAGGCCCGGGCGCCGCAGATCGTATGGATTTACCGTTCCTTAAATGTCTTCCTTTATCTCATCACGTTATGGATCCTTTTCAGGACGGGCCGGAAGCACCCCTGGTCGCTCCTCATCGGTTTGCTCCTGCTGGTCGTTCCGCAGGTAACGTACGTATACGCATATGCCAACTCAGATGCCTGGGGCCTCTCGATGGGCATCTTCTTGTTCGTGTTTGTCCTGGCCCGGCATGAAAAGCTGCTGCACTCCTGGCCGGATGTCATCGGGCTGGCGGGACTAACCGGACTGGTGCTGCTATCCAAAGAGACCGATTGGCTCTCCCTCCCCTTTTCGTATCTGCTGGTCGGGTGGTTTCTTTTTAACGAGCTAAAGGACCGGCGTCCCTTTCCTGTACACCGGACCGCCGGCAGCCTGGCCCTCCTGCTGGCCGTAACCTTCGTGGTCATCATGCCCTCGACGATCGTTTATCCCCTCACCCAAGGGGATTATGAGGCGCGCGCTGAGCAGATGCGTGAAGCGCGGGCCGTTCCGGCGCTCAAGCCCAGCCATCCTACAAACCCGGGCTACCGGCTGGCCGAGCGGGGTTTCTCCTTCTTAAGGGTTCTGGCCGACAGGCGCTGGATCAAGCTGTCCTTGCAGAGCCTGTACGGCCGGTTCGGATACATGTCGATCAAACCGCCCGTCCGGTTGTACAATTTAGCCCTGGCCCTCTTTCTGTCGTTAGCGTTTCTTACTTATGGGTTTGCAATTTACCGTTGGAGACAGATCTCCACGACGGACAGGATGATGTTGCTGATTGCCCCGCTCGGCGTAATCTCCGTCGTCCTGACCTCGATGTACCATTCCTGGATCTTCGATTTTCAGCCGCAAGGGAGATATTTGTTCTCCGCGCTGATCCCCCTGGCCATGATCTTTGGCGGTACGGCCGCCAGTGAACCGCGCTGGCTTCAGGGATTACGTCTCTTCATCTGGGCCCTGCTTCTTTTCCTGGGACTCTATATTCTCTGGGTCGTCCTGTTAGGTGATCCGCAGCTGGTTTTCAGTTCGCGGACTTATGGATGAGGATCAAAGGGAAATTCTTCTTTTTGAGAGGCCCCGTACGATACCCTTCCTACCGTCTTCCCCGCGCGGCTCGCTGGCTGTCCCTGGCCGCGTTCATCCCCCTGGCCGCCTGTGGGAGATACCTGCCCATCTCAATATTTCCCACGCCGGATTCGGCCCTCCATGGGACCGTGGAAACGAGCGCGCCGGCACTGCCGCCCTCGCCCACACCCGAGCCAACCCGCTCGCCCCTGCCCTCGCCGGCGCCGGAACCCACGCCCACCGAGACGCCCTCCCCGACCGCGCCGCCAGCGGAGACTCCCATCCCCACGACTACCGCCACCCCGGCGATCACCCTCACCCCGACCTTCGACTTCCCGGACGTCACCGTCCAGATGCAGGCCAACTGCCGCTACGGCCCGGGACAGGCCTATCTCTACTCCCACGGGCTCTACGCCGGAGACCGGGCGGAGGTGCACAGCCGCAATGATTCCGGCTCCTGGCTGTGGGTGAAGCCTGAGAACCTGGACCGCCACTGCTGGGTGTCCTCCTCGGTCGTCGAAATCCATGGGGACGTCTTTACCGTGGAGGTCTTCCGCTCCCGGCTGCCGCAGTCCACCCTGTACGGGCCGCCCGGCAACGTCCAGGCGGTGCGCGATGGCGACCTGGTGACGGTGACCTGGGATCCGGTCTGGATGACGGAGGACGACGACCGCGGCTACCTGATCGAGGCGACGGTCTGCCAGGATGGATTGCTCGTGCCGGTCGCCGTCCACAGCGACGATCCTTCGTACGAATTCGAGGACGAAACCGGCTGCTCCGGGCCCTCCAACGGCCTGCTTTACACCGTCGAAAAGCACGGCTATACCGACCCGGTTCCGATCCCATGGCCGTAGAAGTTGTATAATTAGCGCATGCCCGCCACCCAAAAGTACCGGACCGTCGCCTATCAAGGCGAACCAGGCGCTTACTCGGAAGCCGCTGCGTTCGAGTATTTTGGCCCGGATACGGAACTCGTGGCCCAGGCCAGCTTCGAGGCGGTCTTCCGCGCGGTCGAAGGCGGGACCTGCCAGGCCGGGCTGGTCCCGATCGAGAATTCCCTGGCGGGCAGCATCCACGGCAACTACGACCTGCTGCTGCGGCACAGCCTGGCGGTCGTCGGCGAGTACCACCTGCCCGTGCACCACTGCCTGATCTCCCACCCCGGCGTCGAGTTGAGCGAGGTCCGCAAGGTGATCAGCCATCCCCAGGCCCTGGCGCAGTGCGCCGGTTACCTGGACTCGCTGCCCGGCGTGGCGTCCGAACCGGTCTACGATACGGCCGGCAGCGTGAAGCTGCTGCGCAAGAGCGGGGACCGGAGCGTGGCTGCGATCGCCTCCCGCCGGGCGGCCGAGATCTACGGCATGCAGGTGCTGGCCCAGAATATCGAGGACCATCCCGAGAATTACACCCGCTTCCTGGCCATTGCGCCTGAACCTGTACCCCCCGGGCCGGATGGCAAGACCTCCATCGTCTTTTCACTGGAGAACCAGCCCGGCGCGCTGTTCAAAGCGCTCAGCGTTTTCGCGCTGCGGGACATCGACCTGACCAAGATCGAGTCGCGACCGCTGGTGGGCAGGCCCTGGGAATACCTTTTCTACATCGACTTCGCCGGATCGACCGAAGACCCCACCACCACCCGCGCCCTTTCCCACCTGGAGGAGTTCGCCACGATGCTGCGGGTGCTGGGGTCCTACCCCCGCCACCATCTCGGGACGTGATGGATAAATTCTCCCCAGATTTCCAGGCGAACTGGCGGAAGACCCTCGCCAGGTACCAATCCCCGAATTTGAATCGCAGCTTCTGGCAGCTGGCAAACTCGGCCATCCCTTTCCTCCTCTTGTGGTACGGGATGTACCGCAGCCTCGCCATCGGTTACTGGCTCACGCTCGTGCTTGCCATCCCGGCAGCCGGGTTCCTGATCCGGATTTTTATCATCTTCCACGATTGCGGGCACGGTTCGTTCTTCCGGTCGAAGAAGGCGAACCAGCGGGTGGGGATCTTCACCGGCATCCTGACGCTGACGCCCTACGAGGAGTGGGCGCACAACCACGCCGTCCACCATGCCACCGCCGGGAACCTCGACCGGCGTGGCACTGGGGACGTGATGACCTTGACCGTTCAGGAGTACCTGGGTCTGCCCTGGTGGAAGAAAGTTGGCTACCGCCTGATGCGGAACCCCCTGCTCATGTTCACGCTGGGAGCGGTTACGGTCTTCGTCATCGGGCACCGCTTTCCCAAGAAAAACTCCGGAAAGCGTGAGCGGAGGAGCATCCTTTAGACGAACCTGGCCCTGGCGGCGATCTTTGCCGGGTTGGTTGCCCTCATCGGCTGGAAGGCGGTCCTGTTGGTGCAGGCGCCCATCCTATTGATCGGTAATTCCATTGGCGTATGGCTGTTCTACGTCCAGCACAATTTTGAGGGCACTTATTGGGAGCGGCAGGAGAACTGGGATTTCCTCAGCGCGGGCATGCGAGGAAGCTCTTTCTACCAGCTGCCGGGACTCTTACAATGGTTCACTGGCAACATCGGGTACCACCACATCCACCATTTGAGCCCTCGGATCCCAAACTACAAGCTGCAATCCTGCCACGACGAAAACTCCATTTTCCAGGTCAAACCGCTGACCATCCTCACCAGCTTGAAGTCACTGCGCCTGCGCCTGTGGGACGAAGAGAAGAAGCAGATGGTTGGCTATCGAAACCTGAAACAGTTCCGTACTCGCGCCTTCGATGCGGCGAATTGAACTCGATTCTATATCGCTGGCATCTTTGTCCCAACGGTATGGCTGGCCAGGAAACTCGCCGGAACGGACGACTGAACTAACATACCGTCGATCCTTAGGAGTGTCATAAGTCGATGGAAAACGGAATGGAAGAATTCGATCGCAATGTACGCGGTTTTGTCTACGACTTCGCAATGCAACGGGGATATCCACCGAAACTTGCGGTGACAGCGGTAAAGTTCTCCGTATCTGTAGATGAAGCCCGGGATTCCTTCCAGCGACTCGCGGATGCCCGCATCCTTGTTCTGCAAAGGGATTCGGGTGAGATCTTAATGGCGAACCCATTTTCCGCAGTCCCAACGGCTTTCGTGGTCGAGCTGGACACCTACACCTGCTTTGCGAACTGCATCTGGGATGCATTGGGCATTTCAGCCATGGTGAACAAGGATTCGATAATTAAGACGAGCTGCGCAGATTGCGGTAAGGCGATCGAGCTGAGGATCGTCAAAAATACCGTTCTTGGCGATCCGGGTTTGATACATTTCGCCATCCCTGCCAAACATTGGTGGGAGGATATCGTATTCACTTGAAGAACCATGCTATTCTTCCAGTCGGAAGAGCATATCCAGGCCTGGTGTAGCACCTGGAAGATGGATCGGGGTGCGATATTAAGTGTAGAGCAAGGGTGGCGATTGGCCCAAGCCTGGTATGGGCCCGACCGACGAGAGACTTCTTGGCGTCGCAGGACTGTTGAGGAGACGAAGGCGTTGTTTGCAGAACTGGGCCTGACAACGCCTTTTTGGAACCTTCGTTGACCCTGTGATCTTCAATTAGCGACTGATCTCTGACCTGATCAGCGAGAATCGCGATGTCGATTATTTACCTTGAGACCAGCGCTCTGCTGAAGCGATACGTAGAAGAAAAAGGCACTCGAGAACTCAGCGCGATTCGGCCAGTGTTCAACCTGACCGGCACGGCCTTAATCACCCGGGCCGAGGTGGGAGCGGCGTTAGCCAAAGTTAAGTA
>DASWHG010000204.1:0-6612 GCA_036393315.1 Anaerolineales bacterium
CCGCCGGTTAACCGGCGCCTTCCCTCCGCAGGTAAATGATGAAATCGAGATCTCCGGGTGAATGCCCTAACTGTGTCAGATGCAAAGCTGCTTCACTCCGATGCTGCGTCCCATGGTTGATCACTTGCGCGAGCAGCTGCCAGAGCAGGTTTTCACGTGCTTCCCCGCTCATCGTCTGGTAAAGCACTACCTGCTCCAGGTCACTGTCCCTCAGACCGGCCAGGTAAGCGCGCATGGCCCTTTCTTCCTCAGACCAGCGCGCTTGCAGCGCATCGAAGGTTGCCGGGGCTTCCTTGACTGGGTCAGGGATGATCAGAGCTTCCCAGGGTGATTGAGGGCCGGGCGAATAGCTTTCCTGGGTGCGCTTCCGCCAGATCCACTCCGCGTATAAAATATGGACCAGGGTGGCCATCAGGCTGCCGTGGCCCAACCCGGCGGGTGCGATCAAATCGGATTCAAATAAAGATCTGGCGATCGCCAGCAGGCGCCGGTTCGCCCAATAATTGTAATCGTATAGGGAAGATTTGCATCCCCTACCTGAAAATGAACCCGTTCGCTCAACCCCGCTCTGGCGCTCGCTTGGCGGGCTGTCGCGCTCCCGTTTTCGTTGTTGTCGACGCCCGTAACCCGGCAGCCGCGTGTTCGAGCCAGGTACATGGCAGGGCCGCCAGAACCGCAGGCGACGTCCAGGACGTGGTGCGAAGGGCGCAGGGAGATCGGAAATTTGACTACATAGCCGGCTTAGTAAATCGGAAATGCGCCAGATAAATAGGCATCTCCTGCTCCGGGAATTGATCAAAGAGCCAATCGAGAAACTCAATAGTGAATAGGGGATAAAGTTTCAGTTGATCTTTCGTCACTGGCTCTTTCGTTAAAATCTGTGCGTTGGCGAAACCGGCGTTCTTGGCCTCGCGGATGAGCCCTCTCTCCGAGAGGGCGCCTCCCAGTCAACCGGCAAAGGCGGCTTCGCTGTCGAGCACCGAACGTGGCAGTTGGCCGTTCACCACCGAATCGGAAAAGACAAGGCGTCCGCCTGGTTTTAGCACCCGATACATTTCACGGAACGCTTGCCCCTTTTCCGTCGAGAGGTTTATGACCCCATTGGAGATGATCACATCCACGCTGGCATCTTCGAGCGGAATTTCCTCCACCTTACCTTCCCGGAATTCGACGTTCGTAAGGCCTACGATTTTCTGATTTGAGCGCGCCCGCTCGCGCATCTCCACTGTCATATCCAGGCCGATAACGTGACCGGCAGGGCCAACCTTTCTTGCGGCGATGAACGTATCAATCCCCGCACCGCTGCCAACGTCTAAGACGGTTTCGCCAGGTTGCAAATCCGCGTAAAGAATTGGGTTGCCGAGCCCGAGGGCGTACGTGGTAACCGAAGCAGGCAACCAGGCGATTTCGTCAGGATCGTACAAACTTTCCGCGACGCCCATCCCTTGCGGGACGATGGCACCATAGGATTGGCGGACGATGCGTGCCGCCTCTTCGGCTGAAAAATTGATGGTTTCAAATGGATCGCTCATGGCTATTTTCGCTCCTTTCGTGCGTTGAAATCTTGTGCATTCGTTCGATTTGAGCAGCGTCAAACCTGGTCAGTTTGATCACGCGCGCTTTGGCGCGTACCAAGGGGGGCACAGCCAGGCGCGCCAACGTCTCGTCTTCTGCCACGATGATGATCCAACTTATTTAATAACAGGGGCGGGAGGGGAAACCGGCCGGCCTCCCGCCCCATTGCTCTCACCGGCCCGCCTGGCCAAGGACGGGCGCATTGAAGACGATGCCGGTATCCACCAGTTCGAGCTGCCCGGCTTCGACCGCAGCCTCTACAGCAGATACCGAGGTGACGGGCATGATCGCCGGATCGAAAGCAGGCCCAGGCACTGCCAGGATAATCTGCCAGCGGGGAACGTATCCCGCGGTTCCGGGGACGGTGCTCAAAACGTGGTCGTGGCGCAGGCTGCCATCCGGGCAGGCAACCTGGGTCGCCCCGGGAACCAGGATGACGTATAAGGTCCCGTACGGGCCAGTCTGCTGATCGGTCATATCTGGCCCCAGATTGAAGCAGGCGAAAACGGCCTGGTTGGGGTTGGCACTCCTGGCCGAGGGGATGGCGAGCAGGTAGACATCCCCGTTGTAATAGGATGGTTCCAGTTCAACCTGGTCCGGAGGCGGTCCGCCTGCCAGCGCGATCGTTCCAGTACCCGCCAGGAACACGGCGAACAGGAGGATTGGCAAGACAAGTTTCCACTTCATGGCTGAATCTCTCCTCGGTCACGCTCTCCAGGATATTAATCTTTCAGCGTTATCGCCACCGGTACCGGGTTGCGCAGGATATCCACCACCGGCGAAGTCTTCTGAACGTAATCGCACAGCTCGACGATCTTCTCGCGCGGCGCGTCGCTCTTGACCCGGTAAGTCAGGCGGATGTTCTCGTAGCCGGGACGGGTCTGGTCGGAGAGGCCCAGGAAGGCGTGCAAGTCCAGATCCCCCTCCAGGTCGAATTCCAGGCTCTCGACGTTGATCCCCTGCGCGGCGGCGTTGTAGATGAAACCGACCGCCAGGCAGGAAGCCAGGGCGTGCAGGACGGCTTCGACAGCGTTCGGGCCGGCATTGCCGCCGAGCAGCACCGGAGGTTCGTCGCCTTCCAGGATGAAGGGCCGGGTGCGGGAGGCATCCTCCTGCCCGGCGCCGTAAAATCCCTGGATGGAAGTGCGAGATTGGCCACCGCCAATCCATTCATTGTGGGCGCGGAACTGGAAGCGGGCGATGTCCGGGTTCTGCCGGACGGCGTTGATCGTAGCCAGCAGCTGGTCTACGTTCACGCCATTGACAAGGGTTGATGTTTGGGTAGTCATCGGTCGGTCTCCTTTTTGGATATATCGGATAATAGATATCCTGAATATACTCTCTTTTCCTCCCAAAAATCTTACCCCGACCTTAATTCGGCCTGAATTTCCCGACCAATCAGAAAACAAAATGCCGGGGCACCTATCCCAGCACGAAGATGTCACCGTCAGTCTGCTGGAAGAGCAGGGATCAGGTTATACCCAGCCGCTCCATGATTCGACGAGATTCCAGCTGCGTCACTTGCCCGGCTGCGATATCGTCCGGCGTGCCGCGTGCGTTGCGGAGTCTGGTGATGGCGTCTAGGCAGCGGGCGACTTCGTATTCATTCCGGGCTAATGCGAATCCGGCCTGGGCTTCTGTGTAATATCCTAGCGCTGTGTCAATCTGGTCTTGGGCCGCCGCCAGCTCTCCACGCGACTGGCGGGCCATTGCCAGCCACAGGCGGCTCGCGTACTGCTCCGCCGCCTCGTCCAGCTGGTGGCAGAAGGTTTCGGCTGCGGGCAGGTCACCCTCAGCCACCCGCACGCTCACTGCTGCCGGCAGCAGCAGCGCGTCGCAGGTGGTGCAGTGGCCGTGTCGCTCGCTCATTGCCAGGCCCAGGTCTAACACCTGGCTGGCGGCCATGACGTCGCCCGCGGCGAGGCGATTGCGAGCCATCGCGGCGTAAAGACGGGTGAGACAGTGGGCGCGCATGAGGGCGCGCTCAGCCGCCAGGACACCTTCTTCCAGCGTCGCCAGCCCATCCGCCAGTTGGCCGCGAGCCGTCTGGAGCGCGCCCAACCGCTGGCAGGCCAGCGCTTCGCCCGAGGCTGCGCCGATCTCACGATAGAGCTGGATGGATTCGCGCAGCGCAGTTTCCGCCCCTGCCCAATGGCCGGCCTGAAACTCGAGCGCCCCGCTGAAGCACTGGCACAATGCGATGGCGCGCAGCGCCCCCATCCGCCGCGCTTGCTCGTGAGTCGTGCTGACGGCCTGCTTGACGTCTTCGTAGCCCGTATCACCGTACAGGTGATATTCCCACAGTCAAAGATGCACGTCGAAGGCCTCGGTTACATCCAACCCGGGCCCGGACAGCGCGATGCGCTGCTGTTCATAACCGATGCCAGTCTGCCATTCGCCCAGTGAGTGGCAGGCCAGTGCCAGCATCTCGAAGGCGCGAGCAATGCTGGCCGGATCGTTCACCCGCTCAGCGATCGCCAGGCTGCGCTGGGCCACCTCGAAGGCCTCCTGGAACTCATTGCGGTGCCAATGGAGCTGGGCAACGTTGTACAGCACCTGGGCAAAGTCGGCAGCATCTTCGCGTTCATCCACTTCGGTCAGTGCAGCCTTTAGGTGTGCCTCCGCCGCGGTGGTATCTCCGACGGTAATCAACGCCACCGCCGCGCCGCGGTGCAGGCGCGCCCGGTCGGCGCGCCCTGGCTGCCACCCCTCGCCGGGCGAGAGCGCCAGCGCTTGCTCGAAGCGAGCCACGCCTTGCGGCGTGTCCGCCAGGATGATCCTCCACCAGCCGAGGGCTTCCAGGATCATCCACCGGCGTGCGGGATCGGCCAGGCCCAGGGCGTTCATCAGGTCCAGCGCCCGCTCGAAGTAGCCAGCCGCCACCTCAAAGGCGTATACACCCGCCGCTTTCTCCCCGGCCCGCAGAAGATACTCAAGCGCACGGTCGCGGCGGTCGCTTAGACCATAATGGTGGGCCAGGTCCTCGATATGGAGATCGAGTCCTCTGGGCTGGCGCGCATACAGCGCTTCGATCGCCGCCGCGGCCTGGCCATGCAGGTGGGCGCGACGTGTCCGGCTGAGCGTGGTATAGAGGGCGCGCCGGGTCAAGGGATGCCGGAAGCGGTAGCCGTCCGCCGTCTCCTCCAGCAAGTGGCCTGCCAGCGCGGCGTCAAGAGCATCGAGTAGGGGCGCAAGGCCTTGCAACTTTACAACGTCCCGCAGCACGTCGAAGCGAAACTCGCGCCCGACCACTGCCGCCGCAGTGAGGACCTCTTCAACGGATGGACTAAGGCGTCGTGTCCGCTCGCGCAACAGCCCTGCGAGATCCGCAGGAATGCTCAGTTCGGCTCCCGGGCGCAGCCGCCACTGCCCTTGGTAGTCCTCCACCTGGTTGGATTTGAGCAGAGCGCGGGTCATCTCCTCGACGAAGAAGGGATTGCCCTCGGTGATCTCGAAAACCGCCTTTCCTAACTCTGGGGCCACGTCCCCGCCGAGGATGTGGGTTACAACGCTGGATGCGGCGGCCTCCTCCAATGGCGCCAGGGTCAGGGTCTCGCTCAGGCGTTCGCGGTAGAGCGCGTTGAGGAGTGTACCGAAAGGTGTTGCAGTCGTCTCGCCGATGTCGCTGCGAAAGGTCGCCAAAAGGACTACCGGGGTCGCCCGCGTCTGCCGGGTCAGGTAATGGAAGAGGTGTAGGCTGGCCTCATCGGCGGCGTGCAAATCGTCGACCAGCAAGGCAACCGGCAGCATGGATGCCAGACCGTTCAAGAAGGCTGCCGTGGAATTGAACAACGCCCACTGCTCTTGTTGGGGATCGCCGGACCCACGTGGTTGGAAGCCGCTGATCGGGTTCTCGTTAGGTGAGCGCCGGTGTTCGGCCAGATAGCGGTCGAATGCCTCAATGAAGGGCTGGTAGGCCAGCTGCCCCTCTTGCTCATAGGCTGCGCCGAGCAGCGTGATCATCCCGGCATTAGCCGCGGCGCGCAGAGCCTCGTATGCCAGGCGAGTCTTGCCCACGCCCGAGTCGCCGTCAATCAGGATCGTCCGGCCTTGACCGTGCCGCTCGATATGCAACCAGGCACGCAGTTTTTCGAGTTCGACGGTGCGCCCGACCAGTGGCGCACTGCGCTCCACTTCCAGGAGGACCGGCGTGGGCGGCGACCAGGGCGCCTGTACCGGGGCAGGAGGTGGTGCAAGCTCGCCGCTGAGGATCTGCGCATACAAGGCGGTGGTTTCCGGGGAGGGAGGCGCGTCCAGTTCGGCGGCGAGCGCCTCGACGCAGGCCTGGTACTGGCGCAGCGCCTCGTGCCGCCGGCCGGAGAGCGCGTAGGCGCGCATCAGCGCCCGGTGCACCGGCTCATCGGCTGGATCTTTCGAAAGCAAGGGGGAGAGCAGGTCGATTGCGGCGGAGGTATTGCCTGATTCCTGGGAATGCGAGGCCAGGGTAAGGCTGGCTTCCCGGTGAAGCCTGCTCAGGGACTCTCTGGGAAGCAGCGTCCACTCTTCATAGCGCTCATCGGGGAGGAGGTCTCCCGTGTAAAGAGCCCGCGCCTCCTGGAGCCTGACTCGGCTCTGCTCGGGGCGCTCACCGGGAACGATCCGGCATAAACGCTCGAACTCGGTCGCGTCGACCCATACGGGCTCATGCAGCTGCAGGATACCCGCCTCAAAGGAAAAGACCTTCTCGGCCGTCCCCGGACCCAGGGAAGCATCGAGAGTCTGGCGCAGGGCATACAGAGCCCGGTACAGGTTGTTCGAACCGGAGGCGAGATCGCTATCCGGCCAGAGAAAGTCGATGGCCTGGTCCTTGACCAGGCGTCGCTCGTAAGCCAGGCGCTGCAAGAGGGCGGCCGCCTTCCGCCGGTTCCATTCGTGCGCCTTTAACACGGCCCCAGCGCGGGCGACCTCGAACTTCCCCAGCAGGAAGATTTGGATCAGGTCGGGCTTATTCTTCATCCGGTCCTTTACACCTATCTATGGAGCGGACAGAGTTCACCTTCAGTTCTGCTTTGTGCACTAAAAAGTTGTCGGTAATAT
>DASWHG010000205.1:0-3555 GCA_036393315.1 Anaerolineales bacterium
AGTACATCCGCGGGCCGGCGCCGCGCAACCTGGACCGGTTCGTCATCCAGCTGGAGACTCCCGATGGCCAGGTGCTGGCTTCGACCGATCTCGCGACGGGCGAACCCCTGCCGGTGCCGGAGGATGCCAGTACTGTCATCCGCGTGGACACCGGTCAGCGTATTCTCGGCGAACGCCACGGTTGATTTCCCATCTCCTCATTTCCAGGGAATAACGTATGCTTAAAACACTTAACTTTCAAGACCTCCGCCAAAAAGCCATGCTGGCCCTCGACCAGCGGGTCAAGATCATCACCGCCGGGCTCGGGCTGAACGAGCTGCGCGCGGTGCTGCGCGGCGACCCGCCGACTGAGAAGCCCAATCCCCGCTACAAGGTCCACACCACCAGCTTCCTCTTCCACATCCGGCCGCGCTACTACCAGAAGGGCAGCACGATCTTCACCCACACCTTCCGGCTGGGCTTCTTCACAGCCTTCTTCTTCTTCGTGGAGCTGTTCACCGGGCTGATCTTGATGATCTATTACTCCCCGACCCCTTCGGAAGCGTATTCCTCGATGCTCTACATCATGGCTAACGTCCCCTTCGGGAACCTGATGCGCGACCTGCACCGCCTGGGGGCCGAGGCGATGGTGATTTTCACCGTCCTGCACTTGGCGCGCACCTACCTGACCGGTTCGTATAAGAAAGACCGCTCCTTTACCTGGCTGACCGGGGTGGTATTGCTGGGGCTCACGTTATTCCTCAGCTTCTTCGGATACCTGCTGCCCTGGGACCAGCTGGCCTACTGGGCGGTGACCATCGGTACCAGCATGGGAGAAGCGGCGCCTTTCGTCGGGAGGGAACTGAACCTGCTCTTGCGCGGCGCCCCCGACATCGGCGCGGGCGGCCTGCTGCGGGCTTACCTGCTGCACGTCATCCTTCTTCCTCTTGCTGCCATCCTCATCATCAGCGTCCACTATTACAAGGTAGCCCGGGAGCACGGCATCTCTCTGCCTGCGAACGTGGAGGAAGGGAACGTCTCGAAAGAAGTCGAGAAAGTCGCCAAGCAGCGCGTCGACCTGATCCCCGACCTGCTCTCTCACGAAGTCTTCCTGACTGTCCTGGGTCTCTTCATCACGCTGTTCGTCACCATCTACTTTTACCCGGGAGCGCCCTTAGAGCACATCGCCAACCCCCAACAAACGCCGCTGGATACAAAGGCGCCCTGGTACTTCTGGTGGCTGCAGGGCATGCTCAAACTGGGCGATAAAACCCTGATGGGCATCATCATCCCGACCATCCTGGTCGGCCTGCTGCTCGGCATCCCGTATATCGACCGGAACCCGCATCGCTCCTTGTACAAGCGGCCGCTGGCCATCGCGATCGGCGTACTCTTCACGATCGCCATAATCGTCCTAAGTTACATGGGCACGCCCGGATACGGGATCGATACCCCGCGCGCGACCCGCATCATCCAGGATTTGGCCCCCGAGGAGGGGGCCGGCCCGCTGCGTGAGGTCCCCTTCGAGCAGCTCAAGCCGGGCGTCTACGAAGTCAACGTGACCCAACCGGTGAAATTGTGCCCGGACCTGGATTTCGGCTGCCCGGCGCTCGAATCGGTCTTTGCGGAATACTCCGACCGGGTCAATCAGGCGATCGAGGAGGGGAAGCTGCCGAACGGCCAGGCGGTGATGGTGATCGAGGACTGGCAGGCAGACTTGAAGAAGGTCACCCCCAGGATCATCTGGAACGATGCGGAGACCGGCGAAAGAAAAACCTACGAAGTGCACATCTTCTTGCATCGCAATCGGGGCGGCGAGTAACATCGAGCGGAGGCATTGATACACCATGACGCGTTTACAACTCGAAATCTTCCTGGGAACGATATTTGTCTCGCTCACCGCCATCGTCTTCGTCATCTACGGGTTGGACGAAGAATCACGCATGGCGCGGTTTGAAGTCGAACACCAGGCCCAGGCGATCGAGGTCGGAGGAGCTATGTTCGAATCCAACTGCACCGGCTGCCACGGGCCGAAGGGAGAAGGCATCCCCGGGCTTTGCCCGCCGCTGAACGACCGGCACTTCTTCACCGACCGGCTGACTGAGGTGGGCTGGTCAGGTACGTTGGAGGATTACGTCGTCGCTACCGTGTCCGCGGGCCGGATGGCCTCTACCCGCCCGAACGAGTTCGCGGGGCAGGGGCTTCCCGCCATGCCGGCCTGGTCTGATCATTACGGCGGCCCCTTGCGCGACGACCAGATCCGCAACATTGCCGCCTACGTGATGAACTGGGAAGCGACAGCCCTCCAGCAGGTGGTGCTGGAAGAGCTGCCCACCCCGACCCCCAGCGCAGAGGAACTGGCAGACCCTGTGGCGCGCGGCCGGCAGGTCTTCCTGGACCGCGGCTGCGGCGGCTGCCACACTGTCGATGGGCTAACCGCCGGAACCGTCGGCCCCATATTGACGAACATCGCCACAGTCGCCGAAACGCGGGTTCCAGGCCAAACGGCTGAGGATTACATCCACGAGTCGATCGTTAACCCCAGCGCACACGTGGTGGAAGGCTTTCCCGACAACGTGATGCCCAAGAATTTTGAAGAACTGATCAGCCAGGAACAGTTAAACGATCTGGTTGCCTTTCTACTATCTCTAGAGTAAGCAAGAGAAACGAGACGAGGCCATGCTTTCAATCCGCAACCACCATGCAGGTCTGGCCTGGGCGGCGATCCTGCTGCTCTCCCTGGTTTGGGTCACTTCCGGCTTAGCCCAGGAGGGCCCCGACGATGAAATACTCACCCAGGGAGCGCAGCTTTACGCCGAGAACTGCGAGGTCTGCCACGGGCCGGACGGCGGGGGCCGGGTTGGCGCTACCCTGGCGAAGGATTTCCCCTCGATCCGGCCCGACCTGCAGGTTAAAGCCACGGTCGAGAACGGCATTCCGGGGTCGGTGATGCCGGCCTGGAGCCAGGAGAAAGGCGGCCCGCTGGCGGAAGCGCAGATCGACGCGCTGGTATCCTACATCTTGAGCTGGGAGAGCGGCGAACCGCGGGTGATCGCGCCGGCGCCGACGGCGGTCGAGCGGCCTGTCCTGACCCCGCTGCCGGACGTAGAGGGCGACCCCAACCACGGGGCGCTGCTCTACGATGAAAACTGCGCCGTTTGCCATGGCGCGAACGGCGAAGGGCGGGTCGGGGTGACTCTGGCGAAGGATTTCCCCTCGATCCGGCCCGACCTGCGGGTCAAGGCGGTCATCGACCGGGGCGTGGAAGGTTCGGTCATGCCGGCCTGGAGCCAGGAAAACGGCGGCCCGCTGGCGGAATCGGACGTCAACGACCTGGTCGCTTTCATCCTGACCTGGAGCACACCGGATAACCCGCCTTCCGTCCCTGCGGAGGCTGAACAGGCGCCGGCCGCACAGATCGACCCGCAGGTGTGGATTTTCTTTGGGATCCTGGCAGCCATCGTGGTGGGAGCGGTGGTCGTATCCCTCCTGGGCCGGAGAAGGTAGCCGGGCGCGCTCCCCGCTTTGGATTGACAAACCCTCTATCCTGAGGTAATATCTAATCGCTCCGGGTGG
>DASWHG010000206.1:0-2159 GCA_036393315.1 Anaerolineales bacterium
CCTCCGGCCCGGGCCACGTAGGCAGAGGTATCAAAATGTGCGGCCGATGGGGAGAAGACCACTTCGCTGTCCGGCAGCAGGCGCTGCTCTTCAGGGAGGCCCCATGCAGGCAGGGGAAGGGTTAACTCTAATCCTGGTGGGAGCAGCTCGTCCGGAGAGACAGGCTCGGACAGGAGGATATCATCCACCCGGATGCGGAAGCGAGCCGCCACCGCCCGTAAGGTATCGCCGGACTGCACCAGATAAGTCAGGGTCTCCCCTGAAGGTGGGGTAGCCTGGAGTGTGGGAGTAGAGAGATTTGAGGAGGAAATTCCCGGGGCATCGAGAGATCGGCCAGTGAAAGCGAATGCCTGGTCTGATTCCACACGGAAAATGAGCAAGATAAAGAGACAACAGGCCAGGACCGCTATCCGGCGCCGGGCGGTCTTCGAACGATTGGCAGCAGTCTCTGATAAGGTCTTGATCTTCACGATCGGATGGGAGTGGTGCGAGCGAAGGCGGAACGATCCCGGTGGATGGGCTTCTTATGGATCATTGATCCTACGGATAATCCGAGAGTAGAATGGGCTCATGGTGCTGGCGCGCACGACCTGGTCGTCCCGGGTGAGCGTGCCTTCGTAAGGCTTCTGGCCGGCGTGGACGGTCCAGCCGCTGAGCATGAATGGCAGCGGGCCATCTGCGACGATCCATTCACCGTTGTATTTGCGCGCCAGGTGAATGTGGGTGCCGGTCGAAAAACCGCCCTCGCAGGAGGGATGCCCGAGGGGATCGCCAGCGTCGACCCAGGTGCCCTCGGGGACGCGACCTTTATTGGCAATGTGCAGGTACATCAGCACCCACCCGGTCTGCTCGCGCCCGTCGCCGTCTAAATCGATCGCCACGACCCCGTTGCGCGAGCGAACCACGAGGCCGGCTGCCGACGCAACGGCCGAGGCGTCCGAATCGACGCAGCCTGGCACAAGGCTGCCCGGTGCAAAGTCGATCGCCGCCCAGGCGCCGTCCCGCTCCCAGGCGCCGTGCGGGCCACCGGTAAAAGCCCAGACCTGGTCGGGGACGAAGGGCAGGATGAGCGGGGGCTGGACCAGGTCAGGCGGGTAGAGCGGCTCAACCGCCTGCGAACGAAGCCACGGGGTACCGTACATGCGCTCGTATAAGGCCGGAAAACCGGCCACCGGGTCGAGCGCCTGCTGCCAACCTGTGCTGTCATAGAGCTGGCCGAAGAAATACTGCAAGGCGGCGGTGCCGGCGTTTAAGTCTGGCGCTAACCGGGCGACGACTCCATCCGAGAAACGGATCTCCGTCAGGCGGCCTTCCCGCCATCCATAGTAGCCGCTGGAAAGCTGGCTGACGGCCCAGGTCAGCTGGTTGTACAGCCCTTTTTCGCGCAGGTCCACCTTTCCCATAGCGTAATCGATTTTTTGAGGATCGGCTGGCGGACCGTAGACCATCCCGCTCTCGTATTCGAGCAGGGCGAGCAGGATGCGCGGGTTGATGGAGTTTTCGATGGCGACTCGGGCCACCACGTCCGCCCCGCGGGTCATCCCGGTGCTGCCCAGGAACTCCCAGTGGGTGCTCAAGAATCCGCCCGCCTGGTCTGCAAAAGCGGCTACATCAAAATCTGCAGCGGAAGGCGAAAAAACCACTTCGCTGTCCGGCATCAATTGATCCGAGGAGGTGGTATCGGCCAGCCGGTTTGGGATGAGCAGCAGCTGTCCGGGGTTGAGCAGGTTGGTCTTTGGCAGCGGATCGGGAGAGGTGATCTCGTCCGGCTGCACGCCGAACCGGACGGCGACGACCGGCAGCGTGTCGCCAGCCTGGGTGTAATAAAGAACAGGAGCGCTGTCGACCAATCCGGGTGTGGGAGAAATGGTGGGTTCAGCCAGAGGGGTGGGGGAAGGGGGACTTTCCGAGAAATCTTCCAGGTCGGATTCCGGTGTGGATGAGGGGGCTGACTCAGGGAACTCTAAACTGGGCGATGGGACTGGGCTTTCTAAGACCAACGGAGGCAGTGTCGACGTCCAGCGGTTCACTCCTTGCGGGGCGGTAAACATCGGTTCGGTAGACGCCCTGGGGGCCAGGACGCAGGCAAGGCTGGCCGCGGCCAGAACCAACCCGATTACGGCGAACTGCCTCAACGGAGGTGAGGCTGCTTTTCTAGC
>DASWHG010000207.1:0-2419 GCA_036393315.1 Anaerolineales bacterium
ATCCGGGCCGAGCAGAGGCACCGGTATCGCTTCAGAGGCGCCGCGCTGATACCAGCGGGCTGAGAGCACCGATTGCCCGTCGATCTTCTCCTGCAGCTTGATCAAACCATGCAGCAAGGCCTGCGGGGTGGGTGGGCAACCGGGGATGTAGACGTCTACCGGCACGTGTCTGTCCACGCCGGACACGACGTTGTACCCCTCTTTGAACGGCCCGCCGCCGGAAGCGCAGGCACCCATCGCCAACACATACTTGGGCTCCGGCATCTGGTTATAGAGCCGGACAATCTGCGGGATCATCTTCTTGGTAACCGTCCCCGAGACGATCATCACGTCGGCCTGTCGCGGGCTGGGGCGCATGACCTCCATACCGAAACGGGAGAAATCGTAGCGGCTGGCGGCAGTGCAGATCATCTCAATCGCACAGCAGGCCAGCCCAAACATCAAGGGCCAGACCGAAGAGCGACGGCTCCAGTTGTAGATCTTGTCCAAACTGGTAATGGCGACCTGGGCCGCCAGATCTTCGGGGACCAGGATTTCAGTCGTGGAGGGTTTTTCGCTCACCGGGACCTCTCCGCCGGAGAGGAATTATACGTTCCAACTTTCACAACTGTCAAGGAGAGGCGTAATTTTGAAGATAAGGTTTGACAAATTAACCGCCCCCATCTACAATCTGATTGACGATGGCCAGCGATTCACGCCAGCGTATCCTGCACTATTTGAAGAAGAGCGGCCAGGCGTCCGTCGCGGAACTCAGCCGGTCGCTGGCCCTCACCCCGGTCACGATCCGTCACCATTTGGAGGGGTTGCGCCGAGAGGGGCTGGTGGGAAAGCCGGTGGCCCGCCGGAAACCAGGCCCCGGTCGCCCCGAGATGATGTACCGCAGCACTCCGGCGGCCGACACCCAGATGCCTCGCAATTATGGAGAGCTTTGCGGCTGTTTGCTCGAGAACCTGCGCGCCGGTTCTGGCGGGCAGGACTTGCAGGCCGTTCTGGTCGCCGTGGGATCAGAACTTGGGAGTCGGGAAAACGTCCCGACCGGCTCCAACCAACTTCGTTTCATCAAGCATTATCTCGAAGACCGGGGCTACTTCCCCAGCGCAACCCAGGTCGAAGGGGGGCTGCGACTGGAACTAGCAAACTGCCCCTACCTGGAGGTCGCCCGCAAGGCCCCGGCGCTGTGCCATTTCGATCGGGCCTTGATCGAGGCGCTGTTCGGGAGGCCGGTCGAGATGGGCGGGCGGATTGTCGCTCATCAGCCGGTCTGCACCTTCGAGATCGCTGAGTTAAGGCTGGTGCCTTCTGTCCCCTTTGGCTCGTCCGGAGCAGGACCAGCGGCCCATCCGTCCGGAGAATTGACATTGACGCCGAAGGTTGATAAACTAAACGTTGATTGTAAGAATTCCCAGAAACGCGGAATAAGGACCGCCTAATGGCCACAATTGATTTGCCGCTTATTGAGACGCTAACCGAAACGAGAGAAGAAATCACCCTGACGGAGAATGCAGTCCGCCGGGTGCGGAAGCTGATTGAGGAACGCCAGCTGACCGGACACGCGCTGCGGGTCTTCGTATCCGGGGGAGGCTGTTCCGGGATGCAGTACGGAATGGGCCTGGAACCTGAGCCGCGGGAAAACGATCTGCGCTTTTCCTTTGACGATGTCCAGGTCGTGGTGGATCCGATGTCCATCAGCTACCTGGCCGGTACAGTGATTGACTACACGGATGAGCTGATGGGTGGCGGCTTCCGGATCGAGAATCCGAATGCAGTTTCTGCCTGCGGTTGCGGGCATTCCTTTCGGACCGCCGAGTCATCGGACGCTCACTCCCACTCGCACTCTGATGGCTGCTGCTAGCAGCCAGATCGCCTAACCGGTCAACACTTACAGGTCGCTCGAAGCGACCTGTACTTTTTCCAGGATGCAGCAGTTTCCTCGATTGTTCACCCTCGATCAAGCCAACGAACTCTTGCCGACCTTGCGCCCGTTGGTGGATAGCCTGATCGCTACCCGCGATCAAATCGTGACCATCCGGCCGGAACTGGATTCGGGAGTGCAGAAGGCACTGGGGAACGGCGCCAGCAAGGCAACCGGGGAGCTGCTGAAACTGTTTCGGCGCATCGAACGTCTCATCAAGGAAGTGCACTCGTATGGAGTGCTGCTGAAAGACGTCGATCAAGGCCTGCTCGATTTCCCAGCCGAAAAGGATGGCCGGGTAGTTTTCCTGTGCTGGAAGCACGGCGAGGCCTCCATCGGCCACTGGCATGACCTGGACTCCGGCTTCGCCGGGCGCCAACCGCTCTAAGTCCCCCTTAAGATCGAAATCAGCATCCCGAAAGTCCCGACCATGACCAATCCGGCGATCGCCACGATCGGGGGAATCACGCTGCGCGATTCGGGAGCGTCGGCTGCGAAAGTCGGTTG
>DASWHG010000208.1:0-12769 GCA_036393315.1 Anaerolineales bacterium
CACATACACACAGTACCATGGGAATTATCGAAATTGGCTCTCTGGGATCTGCCGTGGTAGGGCCCCTCCCTTTTTCCACGGCGATTCCCAAAGACCCTCGAAATTCCATATGCTTATGTCGTTTTTACTGGTGGAATTCTCGTAACGTCCTTCCTACCCGTGGATGTATTACTTTAGTACTATGAAACAAATGGGTCCGGTATTCGTTAACAATAATGAAAGGTTGTCTATACAGTGAGTGGGTATGGCACTTGCCTGGTATAACCGCACCCGGTGGGCAAGGCCGGACGGGCTGCTCGGGTTTGTTCGGTGGGGAAACATTGGTGAAACGATTGCCCACAAGTTACAGGTAATCGGGGAGGGCGCCATGAGTAAATTCGATTTCATCAAAGTTGGCGGTTTCATCGTAGCCGTGCTCGGATTCCTGCTTGGGGGCGGCTTTTTCTATAACGAGATCTGGAAAAGCAAGGTCCTGACCTACACGGTGCTCCCCAGGTACGATCTCGGCGACCAGGTTTTCAACGGACTGGTCATCGAGAACCGCGGCCGCGTGCCCCTTACCAGCCTGGAGATCATTTTCTCAAACCTGGATTCCGATATCGACAAACTTAATATCCCGGGCCCGCACGAGACCCTTGAGTTGGCCAGCGGCGGGGAAGGGGAAAACGAGCTCTTTATCCGCATGCCACGCCTGTCATCGGGGGTGTCGCTGGCGATCTACATGCTCACCTCGGAAAATATCTATCTTGAGGACGGCAAGACTTTCCAGGTTACCTCCAAGGAAACGGTTGGCGCGCCGGTTGGCCAGGACTCTTCAGGAGCACCCATCTCGATTTTCCTGGTCTCCTTTATCCTGTGGATCATCTCGCTGGTGATCACCGTGGTTGTGATTGTCGCGAACCGGCCGGGCAGCCAGCCGGAGAAGACTCGCCGGACGGGGGGTAAGGAACGTCGCACAGATCGCGCCAAGGCAAACGCTTCCTCATAGTTCGAGGACCTGGATCGCTCTCAGGCCTGCTCTCAGACAGCCATCCCCCACAGTATCTTCGAGGATGTCCGAGGATCTATCGGTCCCTACCTGTCTCAAGGTACAGCCAGGAACGGCCGCGCTTGCCAACGGCCTCGATCGCGCCCATGAGCCGCAAGCAGTAGGCCATCTTACCGGCCAGGTAAGCAGGCTGGCCGATCGCGCTTGCCAGGTCGCGGGTCGTGAAGGGCTGAGGTAGCTCGGCGGGGAGCAGGGCGCGGAAATCCTCCGGCCCGTTCAGCAAGATGGACTGTACGACGTCGACCAGGCGGCGGTCTGCGATGCTCCAGCCTTTGCGTCGCCAGCTGCCCCGGCCGTCGTCCCGCCAGAGCTCCTCTTCTTTCGTCAACAGCACTTCCAGAGAAAAGTTTGGATGGCTGGCTAAGGCCGGGATGCGGACCAGTTCTATGAACAGGTGTTCCAGCACTGCCCGCCGGGGCGATTTTCGGCGGCTGAGCGGGTCTTGCCCATCCCCAGCCAGGCGAACGATCCACTTCTCCTGGGCGATCGGGTACACCAGGCGGACCGGATGTCGTTCGACCAGCTTGGGGAGCTTGGCCTTCAGAGCAGAAAAGTTGCGCGTTTGGATTTCGATCAGGAGTCGATCCCTCACGATGTCGACCACAAACCCGTCCACAGGCACTTCCAACCGGTCGCCTGGGCGTGCATACCATGTTTTCAAGGCTGCATGGAGAGAGGTCTCCTGCAGCAGGCCAATTCCGGGGGAGGGCGAGGGTTCGGGATCTTTCGATTCCGGTTCTGTCATCACATTTCTTTCCAGGGATGGCGAGAGAGGCAGAGATCGATGCTTGAAAGATTTCGATCTACGCCGTCCGACGGCATCCTTTCTCAAGATCAGTCAATGATAAGATAGGCAGGCCTGTTCGGCAAGGGCGTTCTTGAATTAATGCTTGCAAGGTTGTTAGGTATGGGAAGATTGCATTACGGTAAAAATTGAAGTATAAGTAGAAAACCTGGTCCGAATCATGCATTCCGCCTCCATGGTATCATCAGAACGCGCCAGACGCCTCCCAAAAGTTAATGTCGTGGCAGCCTAACCCTTCGCTTCTACTCTATATAATGGCCACACTGGTCTCATTTGCTGTGGCTCTTTTTGCCCGCTCGCGCCGGGGCGTGCGCGGTGCAAGGGCGTTCCTCACCTTCATGGTCTGCGTGTTTGTCTGGACAGCCGGTTATACCCTGGAGCTTGCCAGCAACGAACTGCCCCAGAAAATATTCTGGGTCCACTTCCAGTTTATCGGCATTGCCGTTCTCCCCCTCGCCTGGCTTTCTTTGAGCCAGCAGTTCTCGGGGAGAGAAGGGCGCCAGATGAAGTGGATCTCACTGGCGCTGATGATTATCCCAACTATCACGGTCGGCCTGATCTGGACCAATGACACATATGGGCTGGCTTTCAGCAACCCTCATATCTATGCCGGTGGGGACAACCCGCAGGTAGAATTTGGCGCCAGGGTCTTGATCTGGCTCTTCAACCTGTACTTGTATATCACGATCCTGATTGGGATCCTATTCTTGCTTTTCGGCCTGGTAAACTCCCAGAGGCTGTTGCGCAGCCAGATATTAATCTTCCTGCTCAGCATGGTGATCCCTCTCGTTGTCCATGCCTTGTATATCGCCGGAATCAGCCCTTTCCCCGACTTGGATCTCACGCCCGTTGCTTTCGTCATTTCCGGCCTGGTGATCGCCTGGGGTTTATTTCGACTGCGGATGTTCGACCTCCTCCCTATAGCGCGTGGCGCGGTCGTCGACAGCATGCGGGAAGGGGTTATCGTACTGGACGAACTGAACCGTGTCGTGGACTTGAACGCGGTTGCAGAATCTATTTTTGTACCCCAGAAAGGTTCAATGATGGGGCAGTCGGTCTTCCAAATATTTTCGGATTATCCGGACCTGGTCGACCTGTTTAATGATTCCAGCGAAGCTCAGATGGAAATTGCCTGGGACTCCCAAGGTGAGATTACCTTATACAATCTGCGCATCTCGCCTGTGTTTGACCGGCAGCGGGACCTGGTAGGGCGCCTCATCGTTATGAGCGATGTCACAACCAGTAAGCAAGCCGAGCAGGCCCTGCGCAGGCAGCTGGAAGAGCTGAGGATCCTGCACACGATTGCCAGGGCTGGAGCGGAAGCAACCAGTGAAGACACCCTGATTGGGCACGCCACCCGGATCATCGGCGAAGCACTGTATCCGGACAACTTCGGGCTGTTGATGTTCGATGAACTGGCCGGTTGTTTGCGCCCTCACCCCTCTTATCATCCTGTAGAAGAACTGGCGCAGACGTTATGCATTCCGCTCGGCCAGGGCATCTGCGGGAAAGTAGCGGTCGATGGCCTGCCGCGGCGAGTGTCGGAGGTGAGCAAAGAACCGGCCTATATCATGGTAGATGAACGCATGCGTTCGGAGCTGTGCGTACCGTTGAAAATAGGCGAACGTGTGATCGGTGTGATCAATGCGGAGAGTGCCGAGCTGGATGCTTTCACCGAAGCGGACGAGCTCTTGCTGATGACCCTGGCTGGCCAGCTGGCCACCGCGATCGACCGGATCCGGGCTGATTCTGCCAGGAACCAACACACGGGACAACTGGCGATCCTCTCTCAGGTCAGCCAGGAAGTCGTTTCCAGCCTGGTGCCGGAGCAGGTCTACGCTGCGATCCACCAGGCAGCTGCCCAGCTGATGCCGACAGAAGCTTTCGTGATCGCGCTGCTGGACGAAGCGCAGAAGGAGATCGTGCCCGTTTACTTCTACGACCGGGGCGGCCTGGTTCAGGCAGGATCGATCCCAGAGGGGCACGGGCTGAGCGGGCACGTGATTGCCACAGGTAAACCTCTGCTGGTCGGCGACCGGGATCAAATCGGCGATCTCGAGGTAGCTCGAGCCGGAGATCCCGAACCGAGCCGCTCGATCCTGGCAGTGCCGATCCATCTTGGAGACAAGGTGGTCGGGATGCTGTCCTGCCAGAGCTACCAGCCTGACGTATATTCGAAAGAAAACCTGCAAACGCTTGGCACGCTGGCCAACCAGGCGGCGATCGCCATCGAAAATGCCCGGTTGTTCGAAGAGACCCAGCGCAGTTTACGCGAAATCACCTTCCTCAGCCAGATCATCGCCATCACTGCCACGGAAAGTGACCTGGCCACCGCCCTGCAAAGAGTGTGCGCAGAACTGGCGAATTTCTATCACGCCCCGGAAGTCGGGTTTGTGCTTTTCAATTCTCAGCTCACTTCCGCGCAGGTGATCGCCGAGTATCACGAACCTGACCGGCCCAGCAGCCTGGGTATGCAGTTCCCCCTAAACCATAATCCGGCCGCGGCTTATCTGCTGCGCTACGGCACTTACCTGGCTGTCAGCGACGCGCTCGCCGAACCGCTGCTCGAACCTCTGCGGGAAACGATCCGGGAACGCGGAATTACCTCCTTCCTTTTGATCCCGATCATCTTTGGTGGGGAAGTGGTCGGGTTCCTGGAGATCGACGATCTTCGGGAGCGAAAATTCCTCCAGGATGAGATCGTCCTGGGGGGGAAAGTGGCCAGCCAGGTAAGCCAGGTACTGGAGCGCCTGGGATTATTTGCCGCGACGCGAGAGCAGGCCGAACGGATGGCCCAGCTGGCGTCTTTATCCGAGGCTTTGAACCGGCCTTTGACGGAGGAGGAGGTAATCGCCGGCATCGGGGAGGCAGGGATGGACCTGGGAAGCGCGGACCGGGCGGCAGTTTACATCCTTCGCAGGGATGGCAACGTCTCGATCCCCTGGTCGTATGGCCTATCAGAGGATTATCAGGCGATGTTAAGCCGGCAGATCCAGGACGTGCCGGGAGGTAGATTGCTGCAAAGCACCGAGCCGATCTTGATCTCCGATCTGGGATCTGTCCCGGAAAAATCGATCTTCCGGGTTCTTGGCGATCAAGAAGGATACCGGGCTTTCGAGCTCTGGCCGCTGATTTATGAAGACCAGGTCATCGCCGCAATTGGTTGTTACTACAACCAGGTCCACCCCTGGTCGGATGCCGAACAAGAAGTGATGCTGGCCTTCGCCCGGCAGGCGGCTGTGGCGCTACAGAACGCTCGCCTGTTCGACGAGGCCCGCAGGCGGGCAGCCCACCTGGAGGCGCTGAATGTGATCATCACGGCTGTAGCCGGTGCCTCAGACCTGCAGAATTTATTGGAGATCGCCCTGGATAATTCTCTCAAAGCGCTGGGCCTGCGGATGGGAGGCATTTGGGTGGGGGAGAACATGGTTTTGCGCAAGCTGCCGCTCGTTATTGGCAAAGCAAGCGCAGGTGCTAGCACTCAGTTAGAGTTAGCGGCGCAGGTTGCAGTCGTCGTCGACGATTGGCTGAAGGTGGATGCCGAAGAGGAAATCTACGACCAGGCCGCACTGATGCAGGAGCTTGGAGTGCTGGCAACGATCACGGTCCCCATCCTGTCTGAAGGACGGCGGATAGGGGGACTGACCGTGGCTTCGGCGAAGGCTCGAAACTGGCTGGCCGAGGAAATCGCTTTGATCGAGGGCGTGGGCCGGCAGCTGGGGGGTGCGGTAGAACGGATCGAGATGCTCGAAAAGATCCAGGATCATGCCCAGCAGGTCAGGCGCATCATGGATACGGTTCCGGAAGGCGTCCTGATGCTGGATGACAAGAGGCAGATCGTCCTGGCGAACCCGGTCGCCCAGGAATATCTCGAGGAGCTGGCCGGCCTGCAGGTTGGCGATATACTGCCCGACCTGGGGGGGAAGCCGGTGAGTGAGCTTTTGGATCCGAATGTGCAGATCCTCTGGTACGAGCTGGAGATTGCCGGGCCGCCTCGAAAGGTGTTCGAGCTGGCCGTCCAACCGCTTGAAGAAGGTGAATATTCCGGAGGCTGGGTGCTGGTCCTGCGTGAGATGACACAGGAGCGCGAAAACCAGGCCCGCATCCAGATGCAAGATCGCCTGGCGACGGTAGGACAGCTGGCTGCCGGTATCGCCCACGATTTCAACAACATCATGGCGGCCATTGTCGTCTACGCAGACCTGCTCAGGCGGGATCCGAACCTCCTGCCAACCAGCCGGGACCGCCTGGCAATCATTCAGAACCAGGTGCAGCGTGCCGCAAGCCTGATCCGGCAAATCCTGGACTTCAGCCGCCGTTCCGTCATGGAGCAGACCACCCTTGATCTGCTGCCTTTCATCAAAGAATTGGACAAATTGCTGCGCCGCGTCCTGCCGGAGACCATCCGGATCGAATTGAGCTACCAGCCGGGAGAATACGTCGTAAGCGCCGATCCTACCCGCCTGCAGCAGGTGTTCATGAACCTGGCCGTCAATGCAAGCGATGCCACCCCGAATG
The DNA here is from genome assembly GCA_036393315.1 of Anaerolineales bacterium. Classification (GTDB taxonomy): domain Bacteria; phylum Chloroflexota; class Anaerolineae; order Anaerolineales; family UBA4823; genus DASWHG01. Next base: position 6,372 of record DASWHG010000208.1, read on the forward strand.
GGGGCAGGCTGTATTTCCAGTTGGAACGAGTCGTTGTCGAGGAGGGCGAGCGTCCCCCATGCGCAGATCTCCCCCTCGGTGAGTGGATCCGGATCAGCGTCCAGGACACCGGGGAAGGCATCCCACCGGAAGTTCTGCCTCACATCTTCGAACCTTTCTTCACGACAAAACCGGTTGGGCAGGGCACCGGGCTCGGTCTGGCCCAGGCCTACGGCATCATCCGGCAGCACGACGGTTATATCGACGTCCATAGCCAGGTAGGGGAGGGCACTACCTTCCATATCTACTTGAAAGCCCAGGGACCGGCGTTGCCGGAAGAATCGCTGGATCAAGCTGCACCCGAGCTGCATGGAACGGGTGAAATGCTCCTGGTGGTAGAGGATGACCCGGCCGCGCGCGAGGCAATGCGAGCTCTCCTGGAAGCTTATAACTACCAGGTGCTCACAGCGACCAACGGGGCAGAGGCATTACGGATCTACGAACAGCGCGCCGAGAGCATAGAACTGGTTGTCAGCGATATTGTGATGCCGGTCATGGGAGGCATGGCTCTTTATCAAGCCTTGAGCCAGCAGTGGCCCCAGGTAAAGATGCTTTTCGTTACCGGGCACCCGGTCCGGGAGCAGGAACAGGATATCCTGGAGAGAGGAAATGTGCACTGGCTTCAGAAGCCCTTCTCCGTCCAGATCTTCAGCCGGGTTGTGCACGACCTGTTGAATGAGCTTTCCTGAGACGGGCTGGCTGTCCCGGGGGACGCTCCTTATGGCTTTCTCAAAGTAGAAAGCCCTGCTTTTCCCCACCCCAGGGCGGGGGCAAAGAGGAATTTGGGGTAGGAGAAGGCGGCAAAGCCGCCTTCTCCTACCCCAAACCCCATTCTTGAGAAAGCCATGGGACGCTCCTGAGATAGGCTTGGCAAATAGCCGAAAGTATGATGAAGAGAACAGAGACTTGAACGGGGGTTTGCGGCTGTATGCTTAAGCGATTGACCGTTCGGCATGTGGTTTTTATCAAAAAACTCTCGGCCAATCGCCTAGGGCTTTACATGCCTTAGAAACGAGGGGGTGTTCAGCCCGCGCTCTAACAGATAAGTCAGGTAGTGCTGCATGACCTGCTCCAGGTCCTGGTTCAGGCCCGGAGTGAACCGGGCGCGGGCCGCCTCTGTAAAGGAGCTGCGCTGAAAATGGCGCAGGTATTTCAAGGCCGTCATCGAGATGGGCCGGGCATCCCGGAAGTTCGGCGCACAATTTGGGCACAGTACGCCTCCCTGGGAAGCTGAGAAGAACTGGTCCTCGGGGCGGATCTCGGACTCGCAGCTCAGGCAGTTGAAAAGCTGCGGCCGGTAGCCTAACAGGTCCAGCAGGCGGATCTCATAATAGCGAACTGCCAGGGCCGGGTCGGCTTCTTTCTCTACCCGGGAAAGCGTTTCGGTCAGCAGCCGGTAAAGAGAGCGGTTTTCGCCCTCGTCGTAAGTGAAACGGTCGAGCAGTTCAACGACGTAGGCGGCATAGCCGATGCGAACCAGGTCCTCGCGTAAGGGCAGATAAGGATCGATGGTTTCAGCTTGCGTGACGATCAAGAGATCCCGGCCGCGGGCGAGCAGTAAGCTCACCCGCGTGAACGGCTCAAGATGGCCGGCTTTACGCGAGCGCATCTTGCGGACGCCTTTCGCGATGGCCCTGACCTTGCCCAGGTCGCGCGTGAAGAGCCACAGCATGCGATCGGCCTCGCCCCAATCGTTGTGCCGTAGAACGACCGCTTCGGTGCGGAACGAACGTTCGCGAGAAGGCATGCAGGGATTATAACCGATCGCTTTTCCGGAGGATTTGCCGTTGACGCACTCCTGCCCTTCTGGTAAAATCCCCCCTGCCCGGAGCGTTGTACCCTTCGCCCGGGCCTGCTTAATGCAGCCGGCCAGGCGCGAGCAGCGGAAAGCGGCGCTCGCGCGTAAGATTAAACGAGAAAGGGCTTGAGAACGTCAGATGAAGATACTGTTGTTGAAAGATGTTTACAAACTGGGCCGGGCAGGAGACGTGAAGCGCGTTGCCGATGGTTACGGGCGGAACTACCTGCTCCCGCAAGGCCTGGCAGTCCTGGCAACCCCTGGAGCGCTGAAGCAGGCGGAGCACATCCGGGTGGAAGCGGATGCTCACCGCGAACAGCTCAACCAGGAGATGAGCGGCGTCGCTACCCGCTTGGACGGAATGGTCCTCACCTTCCCGGCCAGAGCGAGCGAAACCGGGAAGCTGTACGGTTCGATCACCGCGCAGATGGTTGCCGAAGCGATCAGCCAGAATGCGAAAGTCGAGATCGCTCGACGCCAGGTGGATATCCAACCGCTGCGCAACCTGGGCGAGCACAAGGCTCATGTCCGCCTGACGGTAGACCTGATCCCTGAAGTCACAATCCTCGTGCACCGGGAAGGTGAAAGCCCGAGCCTGCCCAGCGCGGAAGCATCCGAAGAAGAACCCGAGATGGAGATCGTTGAGGAGCCGGAGGTGGAACAGCCTCTGGAAGCCGAAGCCGGCGAGGCTGAAGCAGAGGAACCTCAAGAGACCGAGGCCAGCGAAGCGGACGCAGCCGGCTAAGACCTGACTGGCCCGCATTGAAAGATCGGGGCTGCAGCTCTTCCCGCTGGCATAGGAACCTATTCCTGATATGCATCACCGGCCTGCAGACAGCGAGGACGCTGCCAGGCCGGTGTTTTGCGCTTGAAATATGAAATGAGCAACTCAGTCGGCGAACAACTTCGCCTGGCACGCCAGGAACGCAACGTCACCCTCGAGCAGGTCGCCAAGGACACTCACATCCGCCTGCATTATCTGGAGGCGATAGAGTCCGGGGATTTTAACCGGCTGCCGTCCAAGGCACAGGCGCGCGGATTCATCCGCGCCGTCGCAAGCTACCTGGGGCTGGATGCGGAGCCGCTGCTGGCAACCCTGGATAGGGAAGCCGGCAGACCGGATAAGGTCCCTGAACCACAGACTGAGACTATCCAGACCGGACCCAAGGCGGACGACGCGGCCGCGTCTGCGATGTCCGAGATCGGCCACAGACTGAAGCAGCAAAGAGAAGTGCTCGGATTATCCCTGGAGGATATCGAGCGGCACACGCACATCCGCCAGCATTACCTGGTCGCTCTGGAGGATGGGAATCTGGAAGGCCTACCCTCGCCTGTGCAGGGCCGCGGGATGCTGAGCAACTACGCCGCTTTCCTGGGGATGGATCCCGAGCTGCTGCTGCTCAAGTTCGCCGACGGGCTGCAGGCCCGCCTCGCTGCAGCTCGGGCGGCCAGTCCGAAAACAAAACGGGCTGCCAGGCGGCCGGCGCGGGCTTTTGTGAGCTTGCAGCGCTGGCTCTCGATCGATTTCCTCCTGGGTGGTTTTCTGGTGCTGTCCCTGGCAGCTTTTGTGATTTGGGGAGCCATCCGCATCACCGCAATGCGAACGGTTGAAGAGCCTGAATCGACAGTGCCATCGATTGCCGAAGCCTTGATGCCGACGCCAGAACCATTCCTTTCGCCAACCCCAAGCCTCTCGGTTGAGCCGACTGCCGAGGAAGGAGCCGGCGGGCCGGTCCCGACGGTTGCCATCGCTGCCGAGGCGACCGACTCGGGTGAAGAAGAACCGGTCGCGGCCGAGACAGTCACAGATGGCGAAGGCACGCCGGAACCTGCAAGCAGCGGGGGCAGCCTTCAAGTTTACGTTACCGTCCAACAGCGGGCCTGGGTGCGGGTCATCGTGGACGGAGAGGTGGTTTTCGAGGGCCGGATGCTGCCTGGCAGCGCTTACACGTACGATGGGAGCGACCAGATCGAGATCATAACCGGGAACGGCGCGGCCCTTCAGGTCTTTTACAACCAACGTGACCTGGGCAGGCTGGGCATCTACGGGGAAGTCGTCGACCGGATCTTCACCCTGGAAGGCGAGCTGCTGCCCACCCCAACCATAACGCCGACGGCCACCGTCACGAACACGCCGCTTGCGCCCGAGGAGATCACCGAAACGCCGCAGCCAAGCCCGTTGCCGTGAAATGCCGGCAGTCAATTTACTTCCGGCCAATCGCCAAAGAAGTGAATGACAGGGACGATTTAATGGTGACAGGATCATGAGTTCGAAAACATTTCATCTGGTTTCGTTAGGCTGTTCCAAGAATACAGTCGATTCGCAGTCCATGGCCCAGCTGCTGTCTGGGGCAGGCTACCGGGCAGTGGCAAACCCGGCCCGGGCCAGCGTGTTGATCGTGAACACCTGCGGGTTCATCGGCCCGGCGAAAGAAGAGTCGCTGCAAGTACTCGGTGAACTGGCCGCCCATAAGCGCAAAGGCCAGGTGCTGATAGCAGCCGGTTGCCTGACCCAGCGATATGGCCAGGAAGTCGCCCGCCAGGTTCCGGGGATCGATGGGATCCTGGGAACGCGCCGCTGGATGGACATCCTCGAGGTGGTTAAAAGCCTGCGGCGTGGTAAGCATCCGGAACCGGTCTATCACCTGCCGGAGGCGCCCACCGTCGGGACCGACGAGCGTGGGGCGCTGCGTGTGGCGGTACAGGGCGCCAGCGCCTATATCAAGATCGCCGATGGTTGTCGCCGGCCCTGCGCCTTCTGCGCCATCCCGCTCATCAAGGGCACTGCGGTCAGCCGGCCGGTGGAGACCATCCTGGAAGAGGCGCGTTTGCTGCAGGAAATGGGCGCACGTGAGCTGATCCTGATCGCCCAGGACACCACCGATTACGGCCACGATCTGGGGATGAAGGATGGCCTGGCGAACCTGCTGGAGAGGATGGTGGAGACTCTCCAAAGCTCTGCAGATTCTGCAATCGGAAACCATGCGGGTGTAGATTGGATCCGGGTTATGTATGCCTATCCCGGCTACGTCACCGACCGGCTGGTCGAGGTCATGGCCTCCTCACCGAAAATTGTATCCTACCTGGACATGCCCCTGCAGCATGCCCATCCGGCGGTTCTGCGCCGCATGCGCAGGCCCGCAAACGTGGACTGGGTGTACCGCACGCTGGAAAAAATGCGCCTGGCAATGCCAGACCTGGCATTACGAACGACCTTCATCGTCGGGTATCCCGGCGAAACGGAGGAAGAGTTTCAGACTCTGCTGGAGTTCGTCCGAGAAATCCGCTTCGACCGTGTCGGAGCTTTTAAGTTCTCCTTCGAACCGGGCACTTCCAGCGAGCCCCTCGGGGATCCCGTCCCGGAGGAGGTCAAGCAAGAGCGTTGGGAGCGCCTCATGGAGCTGCAGCAGGGCATCTCCCTCGAAAGGAACCAGGCCTTTGTCGGCAGGCGGCTCGATGTGCTTATCGAAGGCCAGGGAGATGGCATTACCCTGGGCCGGACGTACCGGGACGCGCCGGAGATCGACGGGATGGTCCTCATCGAAGGGGATATCCCGGCTGGCGAGATAGTCCCCGTACAAATCACAGGGGCATTGGCCTACGATCTGAGCGGAACAGTCGAGACCGGGCAGACGATCATCGGCATCGATCAAAGGGTGTTTTCCGGGCAAATGAAGTAATTCATCCTTAAGATGGCGCATGGAGTCAGCAGAAGACCCATTCGCCAACGTTGAGAGGGGTATCCACCTTAGATAATGTATAACCTGAAGAGTGATGAAGCGCAGTTTGCAATACAGGCCGTGCGGGCGGCTTCCCGGCTGGTAAAACAGGTCCAGGCCGAGCTGGTATCCGCCGCGCTGACCAAAGAAGACCGCTCACCGGTCACGGTGGCGGATTTCGCCTCGCAGGCCCTGGTTGGACGAATGCTCGCCCGGACGTATCCGCAGGATCCCCTCGTTGCCGAGGAGTCTGCCTCGGCGCTGCGCGAGCCGGTCGAAGGCGGCACGCTGGAACGGGTGACCCACTTCGTCTCGTATTTTGAAGCCGGGGCTGAACCGGAGCAAGTGTGCGCCTGGATCGACCGAGGCGCGGCTCAACCGGACACCCGGTTCTGGACGCTGGACCCGATCGATGGGACCAAGGGCTTCCTGCGCGGCGACCAGTATGCCATTGCCCTGGCGCTGATCGTCGCCGGCCGGGTCCAGATTGGCGTGCTCGGCTGCCCGAACCTGGTCGAGGGGTACCGCCCCGAGGCCGGCGGGGAGGGCTCCCTGCTGGTGGCGGTGCGAGGCGAGGGCGCCTGGACAGCCTCTCTCCTGGATGAGACCGAACCCTTTTCCCGGGTCAAGGTCTCGGAACGCGGGCGCGCTGCGCAGGCCAGGCTGCTGCGCTCCTTCGAGTCGGGACACACCAACGTCAGCCAGGTGGACCTGTTTGCCGAGGCGCTGGGCGTACAGGCCGAACCGGTCCGGATGGACAGCCAGGCAAAGTACGCGGTGCTGGCGGCCGGGCACGGGGAGATCTACCTGCGGCTGCTCTCCCCCAAGCAGCCGGATTACCG
>DASWHG010000209.1:0-20987 GCA_036393315.1 Anaerolineales bacterium
CCCCGAAGAACGCATGCGCGATGGGATGATTAAGGAATTTACTGTTGCTGAAAACCTGATCTTACGGGAGCACGGGCAAAAGCCGTACGCCCGGGCCGGGTTCTTTGACTTCAGGGCAATCTCTCAACGTTCCAAAGAACTTATCCAGAGTTTTAACGTAAAGACTCCTTCGCAGGAGACACCTGTCAAGAACCTCTCCGGAGGCAACATCCAGAAACTACTCCTGGCACGGGAGCTGTCCCGCAAGCCGCGCGTGCTGATCGCATCTCAACCGACGCGCGGCCTGGATGTCGGCGCAACCGAGTACGTCCACCGAAGGCTATTGGAGCAGCGCGCCGAGGGCACGGCCATCCTGTTGATCTCGGAAGACCTGGACGAAATCCTGGCCCTCTCGGACCGCATCGCGGTCATCTACGAAGGCCAGGTTATGGGTGTGGTCCATCACGACGAATCGACCCCCGAGAAATTGGGCCTGTTAATGGCTGGGGTGCGGCCGGAGGTGGGAGAACATATCACATGACCGATCGCTTTCTTGGTTACCGCTGTTCTTTGTGCAGCAGTGAATACGCCCCAGGCGAAGTGACCTACAGCTGCCCGAAGGATGGCGGCAACCTGGACGTATTACTGGATTATGCAGCACTGAAGAAGGTCACCTCACCTGAAACGATCCTTGCATCTCAGGAGCCTTCCCTCTGGCGCTACCTCCCGCTCCTACCGGTGAGCGATCCGGGCGGGCAGGGCACTCCGCTCCGGGCGGCCGGATGGACGCCTTTGTTCGCCCCGCCGCAGCTGCGCGCCGGCCTGGGACTGTCCCATCTCTGGATCAAGGATGAGAGTCGCAACCCGACCGCTTCCTTCAAAGACCGGGCCAGCGCAGTCGTCGTGGGACGGGCGCGGGAGATCCAGGCCCAGGTCGTCGTGACGGCTTCGACGGGTAACGCCGGAGCCGCTCTGGCAGGGATGTCCGCTGCGATCGGCCAGAAAGCGGTGATTTTTGCACCCCGTACCGCTCCGCCCGCCAAGGTCGCCCAGTTGCTGGTATTCGGGGCGACGGTGCTGCTGGTCGATGGGAACTACGACCAGGCCTTCGATCTCTCGATCCAGGCTGCCGACGAGTTCGGCTGGTACTGCCGTAATACGGGGTATAATCCCTTTACCGTCGAGGGTAAGAAGACGGCTGCGCTGGAGATCTGGGAGTATTTGCTCCGCCACCATTCTTTTGACCGGTCCCTGGCGATCTTCGTTTCGGTTGGGGACGGTAATATCATTTCCGGACTGCACAAAGGATTCAAAGATTTAGAAGCGTTGGGTTGGCTGGAGCGCATGCCGCGCCTCGTCGGAGTACAGGCCGATGGTTCTGCCGCTGTTGCCAACGCATTTCTCGCGGGCACGGAGACGATCACGGCGGTCTCCGCGAATACCCTTGCCGACAGCATTTCCGTGGACCTGCCACGAGACGGCGTAAGGGCGGTCCGGGCTGCCAGGCAGACGGAGGGGACCTATCTCACCGTAAGCGATGAAGCCATCCTCGCTGCCATTGCCGAACTGGGTCGAGTAGGGATCTTCGCCGAGCCGGCCGGGGCCACTGCTTATGCAGGCCTGCTCAAAGCAATCGAAACCGGCCTGGTTCAGCCTGAGGATCCCATCCTGGTGCTGAACACCGGGAGCGGCCTGAAAGACGTCCGGGCTGCGATGGGTGCGGTCCAGCCGGCACCGGTTATCGAACCGGACCTTCAGGCAGTCAAGCAGGCCGTGCAAGGATTATTACTGGGTAAGGACTGATCTTCAAACGCCTGTAAAAGACTGTCTCGGACTGGGATCCAGCTGAAGTTTTATGCCAAGACCGATTTATTCGATTGTAACTTCCATATTCAACGAAGCCAAGACGCTGCCCGAACTGCACCGGCGGGTGAGCGATACCATGGACGCGACCGGCGAAGAGTGGGAGCTCATCCTGGTGGACGATGGTTCAGTGGATGGCTCGGTCGATTTCATCCTCGAGCTCCACGAGAAGGATCCGAGGATTCGACCGGTGATCTTTGCCCGGAATTTTGGACACCAGATCGGGATCACCGCCGGGCTTGATTACAGCCGCGGCCAGGCTGTCATCATCATGGACTCAGACCTGCAGGACCCGCCGGAAGTCATCCTGGACCTGATCGCGAAATGGCGGGAGGGCTACGAGATCGTGTTCGCCGTCCGGGCAGAACGTGAAGGAGAAGGCTGGTTTAAGCTGTTCACTGCTTCTCTATTCTACCGTTTGATCGCCCGGATTACAGATGTCGATATCCCCCTGGATGCAGGTGATTTTCGCTTGATGGACCGGAAAGTGGTCTCTGTGCTGAACCAGATGCGCGAGCGCCACCGGTTCTTACGCGGCATGTCGGCCTGGGTGGGCTTCCGGCAAACGGGAGTGCCTTACCGCCGGGCTGCCCGGTTTGCCGGTGAAACCAAGTATCCTTTTCGGAAAATGCTCCGGCTGGCGATGAACGCCATCACCGGTTTTTCCTACTTTCCGCTCCAACTGGCAACGTACGTGGGTTTCTTTTCCGCCGGTCTGAGCATTTTCTCGATCCCCCTTGTGATCGCGCTGCGTCTGTTAGGATCTCAACAGCCACTCCTTGGTCAGGCGACCACGCTAATCGCGGTGCTGTTCCTGGGAGGAGTACAGTTGATCTCCCTGGGCATCCTGGGGGAATACATCGGCCGGATATACGATGAAGCCAGAGGCCGGCCGCTCTATATTGTTCGGGAAGCGCCTTCGGATGTGGAAGAAGCAGAAGAGAGCGCAGAACCGGTCCGAGTGAGATAAATAAGGCAGCGCTAACCAGAATATCGATCAACACCATAATATTTCGAAAGGACTTCACCGTTCCAATGATTGACCTATCCATCGAAGAAGCAAGGCGAGAGCACGCGATCCAAAGGGTGCAGGAACGCAACATCGTCATCCCGACTTTTGCGCAGATGAAAAATCCTGATTTGATCCCCGAGAGGGTGAAAGAATCATTGAGCAAGGTTGGGCTGTGGGATCTCAACCCGCTTAACTTATTCCGAATTACCTGGAAAAATGAACCGGTGAGCCATGGGGGAGGTTTCCAGGGTGTGAACTACATCGAGTTCCCGAAAAGCCTGACGGGGACGGATGCAAGGATCATCGCGATCGTCGGAAAATGGTTTCCTACTGGCGCGCACAAAGTTGGGGCGGCCTTCGGCTGTCTCGTTCCCCGTCTGGTCACCGGCCAGTTTGACCCCACGACGCAGAAAGCTGTCTGGCCTTCGACCGGCAATTACTGCCGTGGTGGCGCGTACGACTCGGCCTTGCTCGCCTGCCAGTCCATCGCCATCCTGCCGGAGGGAATGAGCCGGGAACGCTTTGAGTGGCTGTCTCAGATCGCCGGGGAAGTCATCGCCACGCCGGGCAGCGAGTCGAACGTTAAAGAGATCTTCGACAAGTGCTGGGAGCTGCGAAAATCGGGCCAGGACCTGATGATATTCAACCAGTTTGAAGAGTTCGGCAACTACTTGTGGCATTACGAAGTAACCGGGCACGCCATGGAAGAAGTGCTCCAGCAGGTTATGGGACCGCGCGATCACTACCGGGGGATGGCTTCCGCGACCGGTTCGGCCGGGACAATCGCCAGCGGCGATTATCTGAAGCAGGTATTTCCGACCAGTAAGATCGTCGCCAGCGAGGCGCTGCAGTGCCCAACCCTGCTCGAAAACGGATTTGGCGCCCACCGCATCGAGGGCATCGGCGATAAACACGTACCCTGGATCCACAATATCAAGAACACGGACATGGTGGTCGCGATCGACGATGCCGCGGTCGTCAACCTGGCGCGCTTGTTCAACGAGCCGGCCGGCCGGGATTACCTGGTCAAACAGGGCGTGCCGCAGGACCTGGTCGGCCGCCTCGATCTGTTGGGGTTCTCGGGAATTTCCAACCTGATCTCGACCATTAAGTTCGCCAAGTATTATGAGCTGGGCGAGCAGGATATCGCCCTCACCATCCTGACCGATTCGATGGAATTGTACGGCAGCCGGTTGGAGGAGATGCACGCTGAGAGCGGCGAGTACACAGACCTGGATGCTGCTGCCCATTTCGCGCGTTATCTACAGGGCATCTCGACCGACAATCTAATCGAGCTGAGCTATGTCGACCGCCGCCGGATCCACAACCTCAAGTACTTCACCTGGGTGGAACAGCAAGGTAAGACATACGAAGAAATCCTGGCGCAGTGGTACGATCCCGATTACTGGACCGGAGTCCAGGGGCAGGTCGGCGCGATCGACGCCTTGATCGAAGACTTCAACGATCGCGCCGGGCTGTTGTAGGTGATTGGCGGAAAGTGATTAGAGATGTTTTCAGAGCTTCTACCGCCAATCACTCAAGCGCCAGCCGCAGACCGCCGTTTTGCGATTGAATTTCTTTCGAAACACTTACGGCGGTTTGCCTAGAACAACCGTTGAGGGTCGAAAGGCTGAGGTGTGCCTTTCGTCCCTCAAAAAGAACCCTCCAACCGATGTCTCCTCTCCCCTTGCCTACCTCCCTGATCCTTGTCGCGGTGATGACCGCACTGCGGGACCTGGAGATTGCGCGCCTGTTAGGTTGGTACCGGATCCCGCTGCGCACCGCTCCAAAAGTCGTCGCTGTAGATTACCTGGCCTTTTACCAGACAGGCGGCTTTGGCGACGAGAAGTGGCGGATCCAGTATATTGCCCCGGTGCGGGGACACGAGCTGACCACGCGGGCTGAGCTGTTACGAGACGAGCCCGACCACCCCCGCGCTCGCGAAGAATACTTCAAGATCCAGATTGGAGCCCTGGAAACCCTGCCAAATCCCATCCTGGCCGATAAGTGGCGCCGGATCACCTTCCTCTATACAACCGGCGAATACCTGCTCGCGGCTGAGACCATCAGCGACCTGGTTGTGCACAACGAAGAACGGCAGACGCTCTGGAAATCGCTGCGCGAGCGAGCAATCGCGGCCCAGATCTATGTACCGGCGGATCTCGGCGAGATCGACCTGGATCCTTCTGTCCTGGCCGCTTTCCTGGGGATCCGGGAGGGGATGGTTGCCGAAGAGCCAGATGCCTGACGCTCTGGAACTCCCTGGCGCTCCCGGTCTATCGGCGCATCCGGAGGTTCTCTAATGCCTCTCTTGATCAAGAACGGCACCTTGATCACCGCCGCAGAAACTTTTCCGGCCGATATGCTGGTCGAAGGCGAACGGATCGCGGCGATTGGCAGCAGCCTGGACGTGCCTGGCGCGGACGTCATCGACGTAACCGGAAAATTGGTCTTGCCAGGAGGCATCGACCCGCACGTGCATCTCGACCTGCCCATGTTCGACACGGTCTCGTCTGACGATCACTACACCGGGCAAAAAGCGGCTGCATTCGGGGGCACCACCACGGTGATGGATTTCGTCCCCCAGGATTTCACCACCTTGCGCGAGGCAGTCGACGCCTGGCACGCGAAGGCTGACGAAAAAGCCGCCATCGACTTCGGTTTCCACATGAATATCACCCGCCTGGATGAGCGTGTGGCCGCGGAGATCCCTTGGCTGCTCGATGCGGGGATCACCACGCTCAAAGTTTTTATGGCATACAACGGGCGGCTAAGGCTGCAGGATGGCGAGATCTTCCGGGTGATGCGCATCGCCAGGGATAACGGAATGCTGACGATGCTGCACGCCGAAAATGGGGACGTGATCGAGATCCTGGTGAGCGAAGCATTGGCGGAGGGGCATACCGCTCCGGAATGGCATGCCCTGACCCGCCCAGCCTGGGGCGCCGTAGAGGCAGCGCTGCGCGGGGCAGCCTTGGCAGCTCAAGCCGGCGCTCCCCTGTACATAGTGCACACGAACACCGCCGGGGAAGTCGAGCAGCTGCGTTATGCCCGCCAGCGCGGCTTACCGGTGATGGGAGAGACTTGCCCACCTTACTTGTTCTTCACTGCTGACCATCTCCGCCGCCCGGATGGGGCTAAGTGGATCTGCTCGCCCCCGGTGCGGACGCTCGAGGACAACCTGGCGCTGTGGAAGGGTCTCGAGGATGGGACACTACAGACAGTCGGCACCGACCACTGCCCGTTTTTCTTTGATGGGAGCCGGCCGATCCTATATGAGGGCAAATCCATTTCAATCCCGGGCAAAGAACTGGGCCAGGGCGATTTCACCAGGATCCCGAACGGGCTGCCCGGAGTTGGAGACCGGTTGCCGGTCCTGTGGACCTATGGCGTGCGAGCCGGGCGGATCACTCCGAATCAATTCGTATCGTTGACCAGCACCAACGCAGCCAGGATCTTCGGCCTCTATCCTCGCAAGGGAGCGCTCCTGCCGGGTTCAGATGCCGATCTCGTGATCTGGGATCCGGAACGCCGGGTGAGGTATGGCACGGCCCACGCCCACCACCGGACGGATTACAATCTTTTCGAAGGTTGGGAGCTGGTTGGTTTCCCGGAAAAAGTCTTCCTGCGCGGGCATCTGATCGTCGACGGCGAGCAGTGGCTCGGCCGGGCTGGTGACGGGAAGTTCCTTCATCGAGAGCCGGGCAGTCCAGTAATCTGAACCGTTGATTCCAGCTACAAAAAACGCCTGACAAAGAAAGATTCCTCTGCTTATTCGGATTCATTTACCACCAGCGTATGCTCGTCTATCTCTCGATCGGATTCCTGGCGCTTGCGCCTCTGGTCATGCTGGTCCTGCGCGTGGCACGGCCTGGATTCGTGTACCATTGGCTGATCGCGGTGGCGGGGCCTCTGATCGCCTGGCCGATGATTTTGATCACAGGGTTGAGACTCCCTCAAACTCTCCTGCTGATCTCCTGGACGCCCGGGACGCTGTTCCCGAGCTGGCCGATCCTGCTGGTGGACCGGCTCTCCTGGCCCTATGCGGTTGCGCTAATGACCCTCGCCTTGGCAGGAATCCTGACGGAAGTTGCCCGCGCTCCCGAGGCGGATTGGGCTTCGTGGTCTGCCAGCCTGGTGTTGACCTCCTTGGGCGTTCTGGCTGTATTGTCGGGAAACCCGCTGACTCTACTGCTGACCTGGACGGCAATCGACTTTTTTGAATTGATCGTCCTGCTCTGGCACGTAAACGAGAGCAAGATGCGTGAGCGGGTGGTAGTGTCGTTCACTACCCGAGTCTTTGGGAGCGGGCTGCTGGTGGCGGCTTTACTGGTGGCGAACGCTGCCGGGGAAACGCTTACCTTTGCGGTGATCACCCCTCGGGCCAGCCTGATACTGCTCCTGGCTGCCGGTCTGCGCCTGGGCGTGCTGCCGCTCCACCTGCCCTTCCTGCATGAACCGCCTTTACGGCGCGGCCTGGGTACGTTGATGCGCCTGGTTCCTGCCGCGGCCGCATTGGTATTGCTGGCTCGCACAGCCCTGGCGATCTCCGCGCGGGGTGAATTCCTCCCCTGGCTCCCTTATCTACTTGCCCTCTCCGGATTGGCGGCTTTGTATGCCGCAGCGGCCTGGGTTTTTGCCCCGGACGAATTGTCCGGCAGGCCGGCCTGGCTACTCGCTATGGCTTCCTTCTCAGTCGCTTCTGCTGTAAAAGGCCAGCCATCTGCCAGTCTGGCCTGGGGGATCGCTGCCCTTTTCTCCGGAGGGCTGCTGTTCCTATCTTCCACCCGCGACCGGCGCCTCTCCTGGCTGACTCTCCTGGGGATACTGGGCTTCTCAGCGCTTCCTTTTACGCCAGCATGGAACGGAGCGCGGCTGTTCGACCCCCCGTTCCATCCGCTTCTGCTGCTCTTTCTCATCTCTCTTGCGCTGTTAATACTCGGCTACACTCGCCACACCCTGCGACCCTGGAGGTCTTTGGCCGGCGTAGAACGGTGGGTATGGGTGATCTATCCCTTTGGATTGGCGCTGTTGCTCCTCACCCACTTCGCATTTGGCTTGTGGACGAATCCAGGCCTGGAGAACGCTCCCCAGGCCGGATGGTGGGCCGGCCCTGCGGTATTGGTATTGGCCGGCTTGTTGGTTCTGTGGATCCGGCGGGGGCTCAGTCTGGAGCGTTACCCGCTGGCCCTGGCCGATTCGATTTTTTCATTGAATTGGCTGTACGGAGGTCTTTGGTTTATTTATCACAGGGTTCGACTTCTCACCGGATTTATTACCGATGTCCTCGAGGGGGAGGCGGGGATTCTTTGGGCGCTGCTGTTGCTGGTGCTGCTGCTCGCTCTTCTGGCGGGAAATGGAGGCATCTAGATCTTGAGTTTCGATGCGCTGGCGCTCCCTGCGGTGGTTGTCGTGGCCCTGGCTGCAGTCCTGCTCCTGGTCAGTGCAGACTGGCGCTTGAGCATCACTGTGCTTGCCATCCTGTACGTTGGCGTCTTCATGCTGGTCGCGCTCAGCTGGCCAGTAGAGATGGCAGTGGTGAAGCTGGTCGCTGGCTGGATGTCCGGCGCTGTGCTTGGCATGGCGCTGATCGGCTTGCCTGAAGATACCCGCCAGCAAGTCCGGATGAGTACCGCCACAAGCATGTTCAGACTCATGGTCGCGGGGTTGGTGCTACTGGTCGCGATCTCATTGGCGCCGAAAATGTGGGAATGGATCCCGAAAATCGCCCCGGTACAGGCCTATGGAGGAGCGATCTTGATTGGCCTGGGGCTGCTCCACCTGGGTTTGACTGCCCATCCTCTGCGGGTCACATTGGGCTTGCTGACGGTCTTGGGAGGTTTTGAGATCTTGTATGCCGCCGTTGAGGATTCGACCCTTGTGACCGGGTTGATGGCCGGGGTCGACCTTGGCCTGGCGCTCTTGGGCGCTTATTTAATCAGCTTACCCCTGTTGGGGGAAGCCGGATGAGCGCCCCATTGGTATGGATCGTTTTACCAGGCCTGCTGTCGGCGGTGCTCCTGGCCTTTCAGCGCCGGGAAGCGCTGGTCGCTTTCCTCGGGACTCTTGCAACGCTGGGCCTGGCTGCGCTGGCCTGGTGGCTGCCGGTCCAAGAGCGGTTCTTCATCGGCCCTTGGACTTTGACATTCCTGGACACGCTTTCCGTGCTGGGGAGGAGTTTCACCCTGGGAGAGGCGGATCGACCGGCGCTGGTCGTGCTTTACCTGACCGCTGCATTTTGGTTTGGGGCTGCCCCCGTCGCCCGGTCAGGGCGGCTGTTTGTCCCGCTTGGGCTGGGTATGGTAGTCCTGCTTACGGCTGCAATTGCGGTTGAACCTTTCCTCTACGCAGCCCTGTTGATTGAAATGGCAGTCCTGGTTAGCATCCCGTTTCTGATCTCGGTTGGAAATCCCGTCGGTCGAGGCATCTTGCGATACTTGACTTTCCAGACGTTGGGAATGCCATTCATCTTGTTCACCGGCTGGATGCTGACTGGTGTAGAAGCCAGCCCCGGTGAGCTGGGTTTGGTACCGCAAGCTTCGATATTAATTGCTCTCGGGTTCGCGTTTTTGCTGGCGGTTTTCCCTTTCTATACCTGGATCCCGATGCTGGCGAAGGAAAGCCATCCTTATACCGCAGCCTTCGTTTTTTTGGTACTACCCGGAACGATCTCTTTGCTCGGGCTGGGCTTCCTCGATCGTTTTTCATGGCTGCGGACCTCCGAAAACACGTACTTTCTCCTGCGCTCCACGGGGATCCTCATGGTCGTTACGGCTGGAGTGTGGGCAGCCTTCCAGACCCATCTGGAGAGAATGCTGGCATATGCCCTCATCCTGGAGATTGGGTTTTCTTTCATTTCCATCGGGCTCGCACAGGGAGCGCAGGCCGGCACCTATCTGGGCATTTTCTTCGCCGCCCTGCTGCCGCGCGGGCTCAGCCTGGGTGTTTGGGCCCTGGCACTGGCCGTCATCCGGACTCGGTTCCCGGTGTTGAGCTTCCGCGAGGTCCAGGGATTGGCGCGAGTTGCGCCGATCGCCTGTGGTTCTCTGGTATTGGCGCACTTCTCCCTGGCCGGTCTCCCACTCCTGGCTGGCTTCCCCGTCCGCCTGGCGCAGCTGGAAGGATTATCCGAAATCTCGCTGCTGAACGCATTGTGGGTTTTGCTCGGAAGCCTTGGGCTGCTCATCGGGGGGCTGAGGACGCTGGCCGTCCTGGTGATGGGGAGGGAAGATGGGGTATGGCAGGTGACGGAGACCTGGGTACAGCGGGTTTTCCTGCTATCAGGCGTGGCGAGTCTGATAATCCTGGGCCTGGTTCCGCAATGGTTCTTGCCGCTCCTGGCCCGCCTACCGCTGGCTTTTGAACAGCTGGTGCCCTGATGTTAATGCTATAATTCGCTGACTTCTACGTTTTTTACCCTTACTGGATGAGACCGCGGAGATTGAGTATGGAACTGGACCAGATTCTCAAACATCTTGAATGGCTGGACGACGAACGTCGCAAGGATAAGGACGTGGTCGCCAAGCAAGAAGACCGGATCGCGGCCATGGAGGGGAACCTGTCTGCGGCCCACCAGCTCATCAAAGACTTGAATGGAGAGATCGCTCGCCTTACGACGATCGTCTCACGAATGGATGATTTCGATGAAGCGCTGCTCCAGCAGCGGGTAGAAGCCAATCGCCAGATTGACGAGCTGGATAAGCAAGCCAAGAAACGGGATGAGGAGATCGAGAAAGTGCGCCGCGTCGAAATGCGCTCGGTAGACACCGGAATGGCGGAAATCCGTAAGGAGCTCGAATCCATTGCCGGGTTGAAGCGAGGGCTGCAGGCACGTGTAGAGGAAGAGACTCGCCTGAACCGGTCGATTGATGAGCTGCGCTTGAAGGTCCAGGATATGCGCCGGAGTGAGGAAGAATACAGCCGGACCTACCGGCTCATCGAGGATGGGCGCCGCCAGGATTCGAAGCGTCTCGTCGACCTGCAAGGCGAGGTTACCGCGCTGCGCAAACGGGTCGACGAGCTGCGTGGCCAAACCGAGGTCTCGTCTACCAACTTTCGCAAGGTGGAAGCCCGGCTGAACGAGCTTCTGACCGTCGAAGTCGAACGCCGGGAGGCCCAGGCCGCCTTCCTGGACAAGCAAGCCCTCCTGCAGGTTGAGTACGACCGGACATGGAAGGAATGGCAGGGCCACATCGAGACCATCGACAGGCAGGCCGGCGATATCGAAAACCAGCTGCAGGCTCTGGATGCCACCCACCGGTCTGTGAAGCGCATCAAGGAGACGACTGACGAATTAGCCCAACGGATCGAAAGGCGCATCAATGAGATCACCGAGGTGCAGCGCCTGGCAGAAGAACGCTTCCGCCAGGAATGGGTGACCTTCAAGGCGGACGATCAGAAGCGCTGGACGAACTATACCTTGACCCAGGAAGAACAGCGCAGCGAGACGGTGCGCAACTTTGACAAGCTGATCGGGCAAGTGGCTCAGCTGGAGGATTCCTTGCAGGAGCTCCAGGACCTGATGCAGCAGATGAACGAGCAGTCCGAGCAGCGGCTGCAATCCCTGTTGGCGCTGGCGCATGATTGGGTCTCCACCTATGAACGGGTGGAGGGGCGCGTCCGCTGATGGTATCTGCTTCTCTACCTGGAACAGTCTGATCCGGCGAGGGTAGCAGCATGCGGGTAATCGGCACGGCCGGGCATGTAGATCACGGAAAATCAACCCTGGTGGAGGCCCTGACAGGCACTCATCCAGACCGGCTGAAAGAAGAACGCGAGCGGGAGATGACGATCGACCTGGGCTTTGCCTGGGTCAGCCTGCCGGGGGGCGAGGATGTTGGCATCGTCGACGTGCCGGGTCACCGGGATTTTATCGAGAATATGCTGGCGGGGGTGGCCGGGATCGATGCGGCTTTATTCGTGGTGGCAGCCGACGAAGGGGTGATGCCTCAAACTCGCGAGCACCTGGCGATCCTGGACATCTTACAAATCCAGGGTGGAGTCGTTGCATTGACCAAGATCGACCTGGTCAGCGATGTCGAGTGGTTGGATCTGGTGGAAGAGGAAGTGCGCCAGGCACTGTCTGGGACGGCTATGGCTACGGCAAGGGTCGTGCGGGTCTCGGCCCGGACCGGGCAAGGGATCCCGGAATTGCTCCAGGCCTTGAGCGAGTGCCTGTCCGAACGACCGGCGCGACCGGACCTGGGCAGGCCTCGCCTGCCGGTCGACCGGGTCTTCACCATCTCCGGCTTTGGAACAGTCGTCACCGGCACCCTCAGCGATGGGCGTCTCCAATTAGGGGATGAAGTAGAGATCTTGCCTCTTGGCGTGCGCGGCCGGGTGCGCGGTTTGCAGACGCACAAGCGGAAGGAGGAAGTGGCCGTACCGGGCAGCCGGACAGCCGTCAATATCTCCGGGGTCCCGGTGGAACAGGTCCGGCGAGGAGACGTGGTTGCCCATCCGGGAGTTTACAAACCCACCCGCCGGCTGGATGTGTTCTTCCGGCATTTGCCCGGAGCCAGCCAGCCCCTCTCCCACAATACCGAAGTAAAACTGTTCCTGGGGGCCGCGGAGATCGTCGCGCGCCTGCGTCTGTTGGGAACGGAGGTCCTACAGCCTGGTGAGGAAGGCTGGCTGCAGCTGGAACTTCGCACGCCGGTTGCAACGCTACGCGGCGATCACTACATCCTGCGCAGGCCGTCTCCGGGAGAGACGTTGGGGGGTGGGATTGTTGTGGATCCGTATCCCAAGGGCCGCCACAAGCGTTTCTCCGAGCAGGTCCTTACAGGCCTGGAGGCGCTGGCCCAGGGGAGCTCAGTGGAGGTGCTGGCGCAGGCGCTCGCTGCCCAGGGGGCGGCGCCTTTGAGAGAGGTCCTGGAGCGCACCAGCCTGGAGGCGGATGCGGCTGCCGAAGCGTTGGAAGCGCTGGTCGATTCAGGTCAGATGCTGCTTTTAGAAGAGCGACCGGGCCGTCCGACGGTGGATAGCGACGTGCTTGTGACCACACCGGGGCATTGGACCATGATGTCGGAACGGGCATTGCGCCAGGTGGAATCGTATCACCGGGCGAACCCGCTCCGCCGCGGCATGCCGCGCGAGGAATTGAAGAGCCGGCTAAAAACATCGACCCGTCTCTTCAATGGTATTATCCGCAAGCTGGTCAATGAGGATGCCCTCGCCGAGGCGGGGCCTCTGGTCCTGATCCCCGGGCACCAGATCCGGTTCTCGCCTCACCAGGAGCGCGCCGTCCAGGCCCTGCTGGCCCAGTTCGCCGCTTCCCCATATGCCCCGCCGAGTGTCAAAGAAGCGCAGGCGGGAGTGGGTGAGGAGGTTTATACGGCGCTACTGGATTCGGGGGTTCTGGTGGCTGTTTCGCCGGAGGTAGTTTTCCGCAAGGAAGATTATGATCGCATGCTCGAGGAGGTCTGCAGCCTATTTGAGTCGCACGAGACCTTGACGGCTGCGCAGGTTCGCGACCACTTCAACACCAGCCGCCGCTACGTGCTGGCTTTCCTGGAGCACCTGGACAGCGCCGGGATTACGGTGCGCTCGGGGGACGTGCGCCGTCTGAAGGGGAATCGCTAAAAGAGTTTTCCCGGTACACCCATTCTCCGCTTACCATCGTCGCCAAAGGTTGGACCGCGTGCAGCTGATCGGGCGGGCAGTTGAATGGATCCGTATCCAGGATTAGCAGGTCCGCCAGGTAACCAGGGGCAAGTTTACCCAATCTGTTTTCCATTCCTGCAGCATAGGCTGCGCCGCCCGTAAAACCGAAAAACGCTTCGTTTAGCGCCAGCCGCTGTTGCGGGTACCAGCCATCTGTGCCAGGGGAACCATCCTGGCGCCTGCGGGTGATGGCAGCATGCAATCCATAGAAAGGGTTGGGAGACTCGACTGGGGCATCCGAACCAAATGCCATGCGCGTGCCGAAATCCAGCAGCGTCCGCCAGGCATAGGCGTAAGCGGACCGGTCACCCCAATAGCGATCCGCGGCCGGGTAATCGGAGGTGGCGTGGACCGGCTGCATCGAGGCGATCACGCCCAGCTTTGCCAGCCGGGGCGCGTCATCGGGGTGCAGCACCTGGACATGCTCGATCCTGTGGCGGAGAGGCGCTGAGATGGTAGAGTTTCCTTCACCAGCCTCTGAGAACTGTATCGTCCGCTCCAGGGCCCGCAGCTGGGAATAGGCATTGATAACTTCGTGGTTTGCCCGGTCGCCAATAGCATGGATGGTGAGGGCGAGACCGTTTTTCACTGCCTGCTGGCCTCGTTCGAAAATATCCTCCGCATCCAACAGGCACATCCCATAGTTCTCCGGTTCGCCTTCGTAAGGCTGTATCATGGCGGCGGTGCGCGGCCCCAGGGCGCCATCGGCAAAGGCTTTGACTTGTCCGATGCGCAGGAAATCGTCTCCAAACCCGCTGCGCAGCCCCAGCTCGATCGCTTCCCCAAGAGATTCAAGCGGAATCGTCTTGAGCACTCGCAGGCCCAACCTGCTGTTCAAATGAAGGTGCTGCAAAGCAGCAAAACAGGCCCGGCGGTCGAAATCATGTACGCCGGTCAGCCCCATGCGCCAGAGATGCTCCTGTGCCTGGGCTATCGCTTCGGCGAGCTGGTGTAAAGAAGGTTCGGGGATTACGCTGCTGACGAGAGCCATGGCGTACTCGTACAAGATCCCGTCAGGATCCCCATGTGCATCTCTTCCGATCCGCCCGCCTTCCGGGTCGTCCGATTCTGCCCGAATGCCTGCCAGGCGAAGAGCAGCAGAATTCGCCCAGCCGGCGTGCAAGGATTTCGCCGTCAGGTAGACGGGGTGGTCGGGAGCAACCGCATCGAGGCCGGAAGCGCTTCCAAAGCCTTCCTGCCAGTCGTTCTGGTTCCACCCATGGCCTAGAATCCATTCCCCGGGTGGGGTTTGCGCGGCCCGTTCGGCAACGAGCGCCAGGCATTCAGCCCGGCTGCCGGTTTCGCAGTTTATCTTCTTCAATCCCAGGGCATACTGCTGCAGGTGAATATGCGCGTCGGTCAGCCCAGGGATCACAGCTCGCTGCCCGGCGTCCAACATCTCCGCACGGCCTTCGAACTCCACGCGAATGCGTTTATCCTCACCGATAGCCAGAATGCGGCCACGCTCGACCGCAATGGCGGAGGCGGTTGGCAAGGAGGGGTCAAAGGTGTAGATTTTTGCGTTGTGTAGGATAAGCATGAAAAAGCAAGCGCTACTCGAGACCCCCTAAGATCAAATCGATCAGCGCGTTGAGCTCCTCATCCGAGTAATAATGGATTACCAGGCGGCCGCTGTTTCCACGGCGATTAAGAGTCACCCGGGTGCCTAGGCGCTGCCGTAGCCGCTCTTCGATGGCTTTGACCTCCGGGGGCGAGGCAGGTTTCAGGAGCTTCTCCGGCTGGTGCCCGCTCAATTTTCGCACCAGCTCCTCGCTCTGGCGCACGTTCAGCCCGTGTTTTAATATTGTGTTCATCGCAGCGCTCTGGGCCTGGGGGGTTGGCAGGGCGAGCAGGGCCCGGGCGTGGCCTTCGGTGATGGCTCCTTCTGCCAGCGCCTGCTGAATATCGGCGGGGAGCTTCAGCAGGCGCAAAGTGTTCGTGATGGCCGTACGGCTTTTCCCGACCCGGGAAGCGATCTCCTCATGTGACAGATTGAATTCTTCCGCCAGCTGCCGGTAGGCCTCTGCGGCTTCCAACGGGCCGAGGTCGGCCCGCTGCACGTTCTCTACCAACGCCAGTTCAACGAGCTGCTGCTCGCTGGCTTCCCGCAGGATGGCCGGTACGTCCTGTAAGCCGGCCTGCCGGGCTGCCAGGAGGCGGCGCTCACCGGCAATCAGGGTGTAATGCCCGGTCTGCTCGCCGCGAGTGACGATCAGCGGTTGGATCACGCCGTGCTCGCGGATGGAGGCCGCAAGTTCGGCCAGCTCCTCCGGATCGAACCGGGAACGCGGCTGTCGCGGATTGGGTGAGATTCTATCCGCAGGGAGCAGCGGGACGTCGCTAGCGGGCAGGGCGCTTTCCCCTCCAGGGATGAGAGCGTCTAGACCTTTACCAAGTCCTGTTTTTCTTGTCATCTGCACGGATCGCTCCCAATGGGGGGATGGGGTCGGTTTAGACCTGGAGGGCAGGGATGCGGACGCCGTCTCCTGCGAGCACTTCCCGCGCCAGTGCGGCGTAGGCCTCGGCGCCGCTTGAATGGGGGGCATAGACAGAGATGGGTTGTCCATAGGAAGGGGCTTCTGCCAGGCGGATGCTGCGCGGGATCAAAGCGGAGAACACCAGGTCGGGGAAGTGGCGGCGAACCTCATTGACGACATCGTTGGACAGGTTCGTACGGCCGTCGAACATGGTGAGCACCACACCGCGCACGCGCAGTTCCGGGAAGACGACGCTGCGCACCCGTTCCAGCGTTTGGGTCAGCTGGCTGAGACCTTCCAGGGGGAGATATTCGCACTGCACGGGGATGATCACGCCATCCCTGGCGGTGACCAGCCCGTTCAGGGTGAGCAAGCCCAGGGAGGGTGGGCAGTCGATCAGGACGTAATCGTAGCGGTCGCCGACACCTGCCAGTGCCTTCTTCAGGAAGCTTTCCCGCGCCAGTTCGCTGACCAGCTCGACCTCTGCCCCGGCCAATGCCGGAGAAGCCGGCAAGAGTGAAAGTTTCAAGCGCGGGTTGTGCAGGATACTGGCTGCCGCCAGTGCTTTCCCAATTAAGACTTCGTAGGTTCCGCTCCGGACCGATATCTTATCTACACCCAGGCAGGAGGTGGCGTTGGCCTGTGGGTCGATGTCGACGAGCAGGACGCGCTGGCCGTAGTAGGCCAGGTAAGCGCCCAGGTTGATCGTCGTAGTCGTTTTCCCCACCCCTCCTTTTTGGTTGACCAGGGTATATATCTGTCCCATTCGTTTAGTACACCTCGACCATGGATTCGTGGATTTCGTCGGGCGTGGGAATCCCCTCGAGCCCCGTACGGGTAATGGATATGGAGGCCAGCTGCGTTGCAAAACGCGCCGACTCCCAAGGGTCGCGGGTAGTGTACATGCGGAAGAAAAAAGCGGCAGCGAAAACATCCCCCGCGCCAACGGGATCGACCTCGGGGGTTTCCGGAGCCCGGAAGCGGCGCACATCTCCGCTCCAGTACAGTCGGGCTCCTTCGACATTCTCTGTGACCGCCAGCAGCCGGCAGTATGAAGCCATCTCCTCGATCCGCTCTTCGTCGTTGCCCACATCTTCAGCGCTGATCACGGCGGCACCGGCCTGGCCCAGTACGAAACCTGCTTCCGGCCATTCGGAGAAAAGGACGCGTCCATGGTTGTTCCAGCTGCGCAGCCAACCCTGAGGTGTCATGCCAATAAGCGCATTGGGGAAGTGCCGGACCAGGCTGGGCTCAACCTCCTGGGCGACCGGCCCGA
Source organism: Anaerolineales bacterium (assembly GCA_036393315.1). GTDB lineage: Bacteria > Chloroflexota > Anaerolineae > Anaerolineales > UBA4823 > DASWHG01. The sequence goes on from DASWHG010000209.1 coordinate 17,273, forward strand.
GGTGAACGATGGGGGCTTTTAGCCAGGGATCTGGGATCAAGTTAAGATCCAGGCTGTTGGCTACGCTGTGAACGATTTGGACGCGTCCCTGAGGGGTTGAGAGGTTCTCGAAAGTTGTGCTTCTCTCAGACGGCAGATTCACGATCGGGATACTGCCTAACGGTCCTAGAGGCAGTTCGGACCCCCAGGAAGTGACAATACCGACACGCAGACCGAGCGCCCGGGCGGTCAGACCGGCATAAGCGACCGTGCCACCCAGGCGCGAGCCATCAGGGGCCAGGTCACGGGTCAGGTGACCGATGACCAGGTAATCCACAGGTTCAAGGTGAGTCGTACGGTACATGCCTGAATTATACACGAAGATAAAGGGAGAGGGCGTGACTGGGTAAAACCGTGCCCGGTCCCATTAATAGGGTAAGACATGACACATCCCGAATTTAACATTCATGATGTGTACTGTCGATAAGACCCCATCCCCCCTGCCCCCTTCCCCGTAACGGGGAAGGGGGAGAATCTTCTAACAGGGTAATTTTGGGCGGCATGCTGCCCAAAATTACCCTGTTTAATTTTTTCTCCCCGCCCCCTTGAAGGGGGCGGGGTCGGGGGTGGGGGTGATCTTCTCGTGTGAATCACTCCAAAATTAAATTTGGGGTGATTCATGTTTAGCCAGGTGTTCTTCTATTGCCTGGGTATAATCGTGATCTTCCGCCTGGGTTCTTCGCCGACGCTCTCGGTGGTCACCTCGGAGTTGTCGCGTAGCTCGATGTGGACGATCCGACGCTCGTTGGCTGGCATCGGCTCCAGCACCTGGCGCCGTCCGGTGCGGACAGCTTGCTCAGCCATCCGGCGGGCCAGCTGGCGGAGCTGGCTCTCACGCCGGGCCCGGTATCCTTCCACGTCGACCACCAGGGGGAGCGAACGGCCGATCTCCTTGCTGATGATCAGGCTCGCAATGTATTGGAGTGCATTCAGCGTCTCAGCGTGCCGGCCGATCAGGATGCTCAAGTCATCGCCGTTGACGTTCACCATCACGGGAACCCGGCTCCTGGCATCGTCGGGCTCACCGTACTCGGCGGTAACGTTTGCCCGGACTCTCATTTTCTCCAGCAGCTCGTTGACCGTGTCCCGAGCCACTTCGAGCACATAATCCGCCTCGATATCCTGGGCGGGTGGAGCGGCGACCTTGGCGGGTTCGGCGGCCACTTGAACTGCCTCGACCTTTGGGGAGACCCGGGCAACGGCGGCTTTTTCCGGTTCCGATTTCGACTTAATGATCAGGCGAACGCGCGCCTGGCGCGCTCCGATTCCGAAGAGGCCCCGGCTGCCTTCATCCAGGATTTCAACCTCAACCGCTTCCTCAGGAAGACCTAAATCCTGGAGCCCCTTCTCGATCGCTTCCTCGATCGTGGGAGCAATGACTTCTAAGTTGGTGCGTTTCTCGGTCATAATTGGCCTCTACACTGAATTCAATAGCTTCCGCTTACTTCTCAAGCCGTTTCTTCTGGGCAGGTTTCTTTTCGGCAGGTTCCTTCTCGCTCCGTTTCGCTGGAATGAGGTTGCGCCAATCCAGTTTACCCATTACAGCATACTGTAGAACGCCTACCAGGTTGCTGGCGACAAAGTATAGGGCCAGGCCTGACGAGAAGGTATATGCAAGGTATCCCATGAATAGAGGCATGTACAGGTTCATCGCCTGCGTCATCTGGGCGCCCTGCTCGCCGCCTGTCGAGGGTGGGGTCATCAGCTTGGATTGCAGAAAGGTAGTGATCACAACCAGGATAGCCAGGATCGGGATACCGATGCCCGCAATGGCCAGGCCGAAGTCCTTTTCAGGCAGGCTCAAATCCATCCATAAGAAATTGTTGTTGATCGGGATCAGGGCGGAGGCATTGATAAAAGGATAGATATGCCGGGAGAGATCCACCAGCTGGATGGGCGTAACAGCCAGGACTCGGATGACCGCCTGGTAAAGACCGATGATAATGGGGAACTGGATCAAGGTGGGCAGGCAGGAGCCAAATGGGTTCACCCCCATTTCCTTGTAAAGTTTCATCTGCTCCTGGGAGAGTTTCTCACGATCATCCTTGAACTTTTTCTGCATGTCCTGCCATTTCTTGGACTTCTGCAGTTCCTGCATCTTCTGGGTGCTCTTCATTTGCTGGGAGGTGAGCGGGTAGGTGATCAACCGCACCAGGATCGTGAAGACGATGATGGCCAGGCCGAAATTCTGTCCCAGCACGCTGTATATCACGAGCAGGGTGTTGATCATGGGGTTGAGAATGAGAGTATTCCACATTTGTTTTCTTCCAAACTACATTTTCATCTATGAACGAACGACTAAGATTATTCTCCCAGGGTAAATGCCCATCTCCGTGAGCCGCCCTCCAGGTTAACCGCGACCAACAGCTGGTCGGCTTGATTGGGTGCAACCAGGAGAAGATCCCCGGCGAGAACCGGCGCAGCCAACATGCGGCCGCCGATCGCCTGCGACCAGAGTATACTTCCCGTTGGATCTACGGCATATAACGAGCCGGATTCGCTGGTAAAGTAAATCGTGTCCGCAACTACCAGAGGAGACCCGGCGATCGACCCGTCTAGCTGATCCGAGGTCAAGTTCCAGAGAGCCTGGCCGTCAGCCGGATCGATCGCGTAGAAATTACCGTCCAGGTCACCCACGTAGAGGACGTCCTCAGCCAGGGTCGGTCCTGACCAAACCCACCCGGTGGTCGGAGATCTCCAGATCACGCTCCCGTCCTGGGTGTCCAGGGCGATGATTTCCTTACCGAACGTGCCTACGTAGAGGACGCCTTCCTCACTCAAGGCGGGTGACCCGACGATGGCGCCACCCAGCTCTTGCGATTGCCAACGCAAGCTCCCATCCGTGGGATCGACTGCATATACGTAATGATCCATGGAGGTCAAATAGATGCACTCGCATGCTGGATCTGTAATTGGTTGAGCCCAGATCTCGCCTTGGGTGTTGAACTTCCAGCGTAAGTTGCCGTTTAACTCCAGGGCGTAAAGGTTGTTGTCCGCGTTAGGAGCAAAGATGCCCTGGTCGACCGCCAGCGGGCTGGCGATATATTTGTTCCCTGCCTCCCCGAACTCCCAATTCATCTGCCCCGTCTCAGAATTCAAGCTGTAGAGGACGTTATTATAGCCGCCTACAATCAGCTGCTGGTCAGGACTCATCGCCGGGTCGGCGTAGAGGGTAATCCGGTTGTTGGATTCGGCTGGAAAACGCCACTTCTCGATGCCGGTATCGAGCGTGATGGCATAAACATGGTTGTTGAAGGCCAGGTAAGCTGTGTCCTCGTCGGCGGAAAGGCCGGGCCAGCTGGTCGCGAGACCGGCGCCTCCCGCGCAGGCGGAGAGCAGGCTTGCCGAGAGAAGGATAAAGATCGAAATAACGAGACGGTTCAGTTTCATGTGTTTTGAGATCGCTCATTGTTCTGGAGGGAGTCCGGCTATAGGACCGGGTCGTATCCTCCTGGGTTGAATGGATTGCAGCGCAATACGCGCCAGGCGGCCATCAGGCCGCCTTTCAGGGCGCCATACTTGTAGATCGATTGGTAGCCATAACGCGAGCAGCTCGGGTAAAAACGGCAGGTATCCGGCGGCAAGGAGCGTGATAGGGTCATCTGGTACAGGCGAATAGGCGCCAGGAGCACCAGGCGCGGGATATTCTCCAGCCTCAAGGGCAGGTCGCGTAAAC